>JAJPIR010000215.1 GCA_021324675.1 Actinomycetota bacterium | reverse complement strand
CTGGTGCAGGAGTACCGGACGGTGCTCCCGCTGTTCCAGTACGTCGTGGAGACCGAGCGGCGCTTCTACCTGGCCAACGCGGTGGATGTGCAGCCACGCAACGCCGAGGGCGAGGTGTACTTCGAAGTACGGATGTCTGATGCCTGGGTATGGGACATGTACCGCCCAGCCCGATTCGTTAAAAACGTCCGCGTGCTCACGTTCAAGGACGTCAATATCGAAGAAGTCGATAAACCAGACTTAAGGTTGCCCGAGGGGTCACCTTTCGGTGGTTGATGGTCCTGCCGCCCATCGCCCGTGCACCATCACCGCGGCAGGATGAATCAGGGCGTCCACATTGGTCAGTGGATCACCGTCGACAAAGAGTAGGTCGGCGTCGTATCCGGCGCGTAGCTGGCCCTTGCGGCTACCGAGACCGCACACTTGTGCCGCGACCGAGGTGGCCGTCGCCAGGGCCTGGGCAACACTGAGACCACTGGCGGCCAGAGCAGAAATCGCCGAATGTATGATGCCGTGTGGTTTTGCACTACCGATCCCACCGTCGGTACCGGCGACAATCCGGGCCCCGGCCCGGTGCATCTGGGCAATATGCGCCTGCACGGTCTCGCTAGTCAGACCAAAACGCTGGATGAAGGCCGATTCGGTTGCGGACCGCCTGATGCCGGCAATTTTGGCCAGGATGGTCGGACACACCGCAATGCCGCGCTCAGCGAGACGGTCCAGCAGGCTGTCCGGGATGTGCGCGCCGGTCGGGGTGACGCAGTTGCCGTGTTCGATCCCGTCGACGCCGGCCGCAACTGCCTGTTCCACGGCCGGCAGTCCGTGCGCATGGGCCGTGACCGGTAACCCGGCCCTATGGGCCTGATCGACCAGCAGGCGGAGATCTTCGTCGTCGAATTGGCAACTCATCACGTCCGTGCCCGTCGTCAGCACGCCACCACTCACCATGATCTTGATGACGTCCACCCGCCGCTCGATCCGCTCCGCGATGGCTGCACGCAGTGCTGCCTCGCCGCCCCGGACCTCACCCCCGAGGTGCCAGCAGTGACCGCCGACGCTGGTGATCGGCGGCCCGGACGCCACGATGGTCGGCATCGTGCTGGCATCTGGGGTGGTTACCTGGTCCCGGCGTGCTACCACCGACCAGCGGCGGTCACCCAGATCGCGGACTGTCGTCACCCCCGCGGCCAGATGGCGCCGGAGTGCCGCCTCGATCACCCCGGCCAGGTCCTCGTCGGGGTAGTCGGCCAGGCGACCGAGCGCGCCGTCGCGACCATCACCGCCGAGGTGAACGTGGGTGTCGATGAGCCCTGGCAACACTGTGGCGTGCGGGAACTCGGCAACCACACAGTCTTGCGGCAGCGGCGCGGCGGCGGGCTCCACGCCGGCAATCCGCTGTTGGTCAATCACGATTGTTGCGCCACCAGGGATCAGCCGCTCCCCGTCGAACGCGTGGCCCGCCTTAATCGCGAACATCTCGGTCATGCCCTGGTCAGTGCAGCAGCACCGGCAGTGCGGTGAGGCCGTTCATGAGCACCCCGGGCCGCCGGGTCAGCTGCTCAGGTGCAACCGCGAGCCGCAGTCTCGGGAAGCGGTTCAGCACCGTGCCTAACGCGATGCGCCCTTCAAGACGGGCCAGCGGCGCGCCCAAGCAATGGTGGATGCCGTGGCCGAAGGCCAGATGCGGGTTTTCGGTGCGGGTTATGTCGAGCGCGCCGGGCTGCTGGGTGCACGCCTGGTCCTGGTTGGCCGCGAGCAAGCTGGCGATCACGATCTCGCTGGCTGGGATGGTGACCCCACCGATGTCGATGGGCTCGGTACTCAGGCGGAAGGTGGCGACCTGCAGCGGGCCGTCGAAACGGAGCAGCTCCTCGACCGCGGTGCCTAGCAGATCGAGCCGGGCGCGCAACAGCGCTACCTGGTCGGGATGGGTGAGCAGGGCGAGCAGCCCGTTACCGATCAGGTTGACCGTGGTCTCGTGGCCAGCGATAAGGAGCAACGTGGCCATCGACGTGAGCTCGTCCTCGGACAGCCGGTCCTCCCCGTCGCGGGCGGCCACCAGTGCCGAAAGCAGGTCATCTGTGCTGGTGGACCGTTTGGAGCGCACCAATTCCTGCAGGTAGCTCAACATGGCAGTGGCTGCGGTGGCGATCGTTGCCGGTCCGGCAAGCATTCCGGTGACGAAGGTCGTCGTCCAATTGTGGAACTGCGTGCGGTGATTTTCCGGCACGCCAAGCAGCTCGCAAACCACCGTGATCGGTAGGGGAAGTGCCAACGAGTTGATCAGATCGGTCTGCGCTGCAGTGCCGATAGCGTCGAGGAGCTCATCGGTGATCTGCTGGATGCGCGGCGCCAGTTGCTCGATCCGGCGGCGGGTGAACACGGTGCTCACGAGCCGGCGAAGCCGGGTGTGGTCTGGCGGGTTGCGGTTGAGCATGTGGCTGGTCATCGCTGCGAAGACGTTGGGCGGCACCACATCGCGGCCGAAGTTGGCCAGCGCCAGGTCACTTTTGATCAGTCGCGGATCGTTCAATGCTCGGCGCACTTCGCGGTAGCCGGTGATCAACCAGGCAGGCTCGCCGGTGGGTAACACGGTGCGGTGCACCGGGGCGGCTGCCGCGAGCTGCGCGTACCTGGCTCGGCGATGCGCTCCGTCGGTGATCGCGAACGGCAGCTCTGCGACGGTCTCAATCATGGTGGATGCTCCTCTCAGGAGAAGCAGGTCAAGGCGAGCCGGCCATCAAAAGGGGCGGCCCGCCGGTCAGTGTGGCACCGCCCGCGTCGCGATGCCGCCGACCGCGCTGTACCGATCCCGACGTGCAACACGTTGGTGAACTGGCTGTCACGGCCCGGAAACGGTGGACGGTCACTATCAACCCACTATCCACGGGAGGCAACGAGGCCACACACGGTCGGAGGTCAGCGCCATGAGTGGGTCATACGCGAGTGAACCTGAGATCTCCGCCCAGCGCACCGACCGTCCCTGCGCTTGCCGCACCGAGTCGTTCCGATTCTGCCCGTGCTACTCGACACGTACCTGGCAGCGGGGCGACCCGACTACCGATTTGCCGGCCGCACCCGTCTGGCGGCCCTCGCGCCACAAGCGCGTCAGCAACGCCGCATGACCTTCTGACCATCTCTTCCCGCCGCCGTCTGGTTGCCCGGTTCGACCTCACGGCTGCTGAGTGCAGCGCTTATCACAGCATCCGGACAGTTATGGCGAACTGCGCCTGCTGTGAGCGCCAGTTATCCACACCGCCTCTGTTGTCCACAGCTCGGCGATCGCCTGATCGACTGGGGAGTCCCTGGCGCGGCAGCCTCATCACGGCCAGATCACCGAGCGGCGGGAGGCTGGGATGGAGGATGCGGCGCAGGCGGCACAGGCGGTCGAGTGCGGGGATCGGCGTGTTGACGAGCTGGGCAAGCGCGGCGAAGACGTGGCCGCAGGCTACCTGGCCCGTATCGGGCTCGTGGTGCTCTCCCGCAACTGGCGTTGCCGGGGTGGCGAGCTCGATCTCGTGGCAACAGATGGTGAACGCCTGATCATCTGCGAGGTCAAGACTCGATCAGGCACCGGATACGGGGAGCCCGCAGAGTGCGTGACGTCGGCGAAGGCGGCTCGTATCAGGCACGTGGCGGGGGCCTGGTTGCGGACACATCGAGTCGGTTGGTGCGAGATCCGGTTCGACGTGCTGGCGGTGTTATGCCCGCCGGACGGCCCCGTCACGGTGGAGCACCTGCGGGGTGCGTTCTGATGTCACTGGCCAGCGCATGGGCGGTAGCGCTGCACGGGGTGGACGGCGTGTTGGTAGAGATCGAAGCCCATATCGGCCCGGGCTTGCCGGGGCTCCAGATGGTCGGCCTGCCCGATACTGCCTTGTCGGAAGCCCGGGATCGGGTGCGGGCAGCAGTGCTCAACTCGGGCCGGCGATGGCCACCGCGCCGGATGACCTTGGCTCTGTCGCCGGCCACCTTGCCCAAAGTGGGCAGCAGTTACGACTTAGCGCTGGCGTGTGCGTTGCTGGCCGCCGATGGCCGGATACCGGTTGAGCGCCTCCGCGGGCTGGTCTTGATCGGGGAGCTCGCGCTGGATGGCCGGTTACGTCCGGTTCGTGGAGTACTGCCGGCGGTTCTCGCGGCTCGCCGGGTGGGTATTGGCCAAGTGGTGGTACCGACCGCCTCGCTGGCCGAGGCGGCATTAGTCGAGGGTGTGCGGGTCTATGGCGCACCCTGCCTGAAAGATGTCCTGCGCTGGTTGGCGGATCCAAGTGCCGGGCTGGTTCGGCCCGGGGCACCCCGGCCGGCCGCGTCACCGATCATCCCGGACCTTGCCGATGTGCTCGGCCAGGGCGACGCCCGCTGGGCAGTGGAAGTCGCCGCCGCGGGCGGGCACCATGTGCTGCTCACCGGACCACCAGGGACGGGCAAGACCATGCTGGCCCAGCGGATGGTAGGGCTGTTGCCAGCGCTCACCGAGCGCGAAGCGCTCGAGGTCACCGCGGTGCACTCGGTGGCCGGCTTGCTCAGCCCCGACACCCCGTTGCTCACGGTGCCGCCGTTCGTCGCACCGCACCACACCAGTTCCGTGACCGCTTTGGTTGGTGGAGGTCAGGGGCTGGCCAAGCCGGGTGCGGTCAGCCGAGCCCACCGTGGAGTGCTGTTCCTCGACGAGGCTGCCGAGTTCGGGCCGCGATCGTTGGAAGCACTGCGGACCCCGCTGGAGGATGGCGAAGTGCGGTTGGCCCGCCGGGACGGGGTGGTGCGCTACCCCGCGCGGTGCCAGCTGGTGCTGGCGGCCAACCCGTGCCCGTGCGCTCCGCCCGATGAACGGGACTGCATCTGCGCCCCGGCGGCGCGCCGGCGGTATCTGGGCCGGCTGTCCGGGCCGTTGCTCGACCGGGTGGATGTCCAGGTCGCGATGCGCCCGGTTAAGAACCTTGGCCCGGCTGACGTGCAGCCGGAATGTACCGCGACGGTGCGTGAGCGGGTGCTGGGCGCCCGTGCAGCGGCCCGATCGCGGTGGGCGGGTACCGGTTGGACCATCAATGCGGAGGTCCCTGGCCCGGTGTTGCGGCGACGCTTCCGGCTGCCGCGGGCAGCGACCGAGCCGATCGATGCGGCGCTGCACCGGGGTCTGTTGACCGCGCGTGGTGCAGATCGCACTTTGAGATTGGCGTGGACGCTGGCAGACCTGGCAGGGCGGGACCGCCCCGTGGCCGACGACGTGTCCGCCGCAATGGGGCTGCGCCACCGGAGTATGGCATGACCCCGGGCCAGCATGAGCTGCGACGAGCTCGGGCCTATCTCAGCCGGGTAGCCGAACCCCCGGCCCAGGCGCTATCAGAGCTAATCGATGAGGTCGGTGCGGTGCGAGCGGCCCGGTTGGTCGCTGCCGGGCAGGTGCCGCATCGGGTGGCCACGGAGACCAGTGCGCGCCGAGGTGACGATCGGGCTGAGGCAGATCTGTCCGCGATCACCGCAATTGGTGGTCGGTTGGTGGTTCCGGAGGATGCCGAGTGGCCCGCGGCAGCCTTCAGTTGCTTCACCACGCCCGCCGCGCTTGCCGATGAGCGCTGGCGACCACCGGTGGCGTTGTGGGTACGAGGACACCGCTTGGACGAGCTGGCTGCTCGGGCAGTGGCGGTGGTCGGTGCCAGGGCGGCGACCGGGTACGGGGAACATGTAGCCGCGGAGTTCGGTTACGGGCTCGCCGAGAGCGGCCTGGCCGTGGTCTCGGGCGCCGCGTTTGGCGTTGACGGTGCGGCGCACCGGGGTGCCTTGGCCGCTGAGGGCTACACCGTCGCAGTCCAAGCCTGCGGGCTGGACCGGCCCTATCCGGCTGGCCATCAGGGGTTGGTAGATCGGATCGCCGCCGCTGGCGCGGTGGTGAGTGAGTATCCACCAGGCGTCCGACCGGCCCGGCACCGGTTCCTGGTACGCAATCGACTGATCGCCGCATTGACTGCGGGCACCGTGGTGGTGGAGGCCGGCGTGCGCAGCGGTGCTCGGTGCACAGCCAGCGCCGCAGCGGCGCTGGGGCGAGTAGTGATGGCAGTTCCAGGCCCGGTTACGTCGGCACTGTCGGTCGGCTGCCACTTGCTGGTCCGCGAGGAGCAAGCGGTACTGGTCACTCGCGTCGAGGAAGTGGTGGAGGCGGTCGGGCGGATCGGTGACGATCTGGCGCCGCCGCTGCATACACCGCACCGGCCAACCGACGGATTGAGCACAGAGCTCCGCGCGGTATACGAGGCGCTACCCGCGCGCGCCTGCCGGTACCCCGAGCAACTGGTGCACGACTCGGGGGTACCGCTGCACCGGGTGCGATCTGCGCTGCCCTTACTGGAGCTGCGAGGTTTGGTGAAGTGCGGAGTCAGTGGTTGGTACCGGATCGTCGCCGATGCCCGGCGTGGCGGTGCTTGACCTAACGCGCTCAGGAGCGCAGCCTGCTCCGGGTGCGCGGGGACTGGCGGGCATCCGACTCGCTACCTGAGGGCCTGGCGGCGTATCGAGAGCGCTTCGTGGCCCACCTGGCATCCGTGCGAGGGTTGTCCGTGCATACCGTGCGCGCCTACCGGGGCGATGTCACCACATTGCTGCGATGCCTGGCAGATTCCGGCCATGATGATCTTGGTGCGTTGGATCTGCCGATGCTGCGCGGCTGGTTGGGTGCGCAGCACCGAGCCGGGCACCGGCGCAGCACACTGGCCCGGCGTGCTGCCGCCGCCCGTACTTTCACCGCTTGGGCAACCCGGGCCGGGCTGATGGCCAGCGACCCGGGTCCCCGGTTGGTCGCGCCGAGTGCGCGGCGAGGCTTGCCAGCGGTATTGCATCCACAGCAAGCTGCCGCCGCACTACACGCTGCGCAGTGCGGCGCCGACGAGGCCGATCCGCTCGCGTTGCGTGATCATGCAGCTGTCGAGTTGCTCTACGCGACCGGAATACGCGTCGCTGAATTGTGCGGACTCGACCTGGGCGACCTCGACCAGCAGCGCCGCCTGATCCGGGTACTAGGCAAGGGTGCCAAGGAGCGCGTGGTTCCCTACGGGGTGCCGGCGGAACGAGCCCTACGCCGCTGGCTCGAGCAGGGACGTCCCGCCCTCGCGCGTTCCCATTCCGCAGCGGCGTTATTCCTCGGTGCACGCGGCGGGCGGGTCGACCAACGGATCATCCGGACTGTCGTGCACGAAGTGGTCGGTGCGGTCCCGGGCGCGCCTGACATGGGTCCGCACGGTCTGCGGCACAGCGCCGCCACCCATTTGCTGGAAGGAGGCGCAGACCTTCGCGCCGTTCAGGAGTTACTCGGTCACGCTACGCTCGCCACCACGCAGCTCTACACGCATGTCACCGTTGAGAGGCTGAAAGCAATCCATGACCGGAGCCACCCCCGATCCTGACTACGCCGGGGGTTGTGACCGCGTGCTGACCGCTGTCCCCCCAGCTGGCATAACGCCGTGCAGTTGGACTGCTGACGCCATGGCTGAGGAGGCAGATGCGGGCGTCATCGCGTTATGGCAGGCGTACAGCCGGGATCGTGATGCTGCGCTGCGCGACCGGCTCCTGCTGCACTACGCACCTTTGGTGAAGTACGTGGCTGGGCGGGTCGGTACCGGCTTGCCGTCCCATGTGGACGTCGCGGATCTGGTGCAGTCGGGCGTGTTCGGACTGTGGGATGCCATCGACCGGTTTGAACCGGAACGGGGTTTGAAGTTCGAGACCTATGCGATGCAGCGGATCCGCGGGGCGATCCTGGACGAACTGCGCGCGCAGGACTGGGTGCCTCGCTTGGTGCGCAGCCGGGCTCGTGAAGTGGAACGTGCGCTGGAGCGCTTGGAAACCCGATTGCAGCGTTCGGCCTCTGACGCAGAGGTGGCCGCAGAGCTCGGAATCAGCGTTACCGAGTTGCGGGAACTGTACGCCCAACTACAGCTGACCAGTGTGGTGGCACTGGACGAGCTGATGGCGGTCGGTCGCGGGGGCACCTCAATCGCCGACACGTTGCCCGACGAAACCACACAAGACCCGAGCGCGTTTCTCGACTCGATCGAAAGCAAGCGCCTGCTGGCCGAAGCCGTCTCGCAGCTCACCGACCGCGATCGTGTGGTGGTATCGCTGTACTACTTCGAGAACCTCACTCTCGCCGAGATCGGTCGGGTACTCGGCGTCACCGAATCGAGGGTCTGCCAGCTGCACACCAGGGCAGTGTTACGGCTGCGGAGCAAGATGCTTGAGGCTTCGGCCGGCTAAACAGCACTGGATGCACGCGCCGATCTCCGGTAGTCCGGGATGACCGGCGTCATGCAGCATCCGATCCCCGATCCAGCGGCAGCAGACGCACCCTCATCCCGGCAACCAGCCACCGCGGGTCCACGTACTTCCGCTCGACGTCGCCTGGGTCGGGCGCTTGCGTCCGGCTCCGAAAAGCGCCCCAATGCAGGCAAACTGCCACGGGGCAACCCGGGTGCCCGGGCTGCACGGTACCGATCTGCTGGCCCTTGGTGACTCGTTGACCAGCGCTGACGGTAGCTGCTACTGGCTCATACGTTGTTCGCAGCTCCCCGTCGTGGCTCACCGATACCACCCAGCGGCCAGCCACCATTCCAGCGAAGACCACTGTGCCGGCCCCAGCGGCGAGCACCGGCGCACCAGCTACCGCCGCCAGATCCACGCCGCGATGACCTGGCCCGTACCGGAATGCCGGGAGATGGAAGCCGCGAACAACAGCCGGCGAACCGGCCAGCGGCCAGCCGAATCGCTGCTCGCGCGGGTGATCCGGGCCCGCCATAGTGATGAGGGTTGCGGGCTGCGGCTGGGCTACCGGTTCGGTGATAGCCGCCGGCCCGGTGGGCAGCGTGGACAGCACGGACACCGCGGAGAGCACAGACAGCGCGGACAGCGCCGCCGCAAGCAAGCTGTAGATCAGAACCCGAGACACCTTCGCACCCTGCCCAGCCCACCCCCATCCCTGCCCATTCCTCCTTTCGCTGCTGTGGACAAACTCCTCCCTGTGCACAACTCAGCCCGGCAGTCCGGATGCAGACTGTGTCGCAGGCGGGGGTTATGGGGCTGGTTCGCCAAAGACGCGTAGACTGCGGGAGCGGCCCGCTTGCGGGCCGACTTCGCGCGCCAGCGCTATGCCCTTCCGGGGCTTCGGCGTCCGGCGGTCCTCGTCGCGGTCGGCGATCGCACGGGGTCCGGACGTCGGCCTGGCGCCAGGGCGGCGGCCAACCCGGTCCGTCGCGACAACCGCATGAGCGTGCCGGCGGGGCCGGGGCGCCCGACACATCGAGGTGTGCATCGGCTATGGCCGTCGTCACCATGAAGCAGCTGCTCGACTCCGGCGTGCATTTTGGTCATCAGACCCGCCGGTGGAATCCGAAGATGAAACGCTACATCTTCACCGAGCGCAACGGCATCTACATCATTGACTTGCAGCAGACGCTGACCTACATCGACAAAGCCTACGAGTTCATCAAGCAGACCGTGGCCCATGGTGGCTCAATCCTGTTCGTCGGGACCAAGAAGCAGGCCCAGGAAGCGATCGCACACCAGGCGCAGCGGGTCGGCATGCCCTTCGTGAACCATCGCTGGCTGGGTGGCATGCTCACGAATTTCTCCACCGTGCACAAGCGCCTCCAGAGGCTCAAGGAACTCGAAGCGATGGAGCAGACCGGTGGCTTTTCCGGGCTGACCAAAAAAGAGATCCTGATGCGGACGCGGGAAAAGGATAAGCTCGAAAAGACCCTGGGTGGCATCCGTGACATGCAGCGCGTACCCAGCGCGGTATGGATCGTGGATACTAAGAAAGAACAGATCGCGGTCGGCGAGGCGCGCAAGCTCGGTATCCCGGTCGTCGCCATCCTGGACACCAACTGCGACCCCGACGAGGTCGACTATCCCATCCCGGGCAACGACGATGCGATCCGCTCCGCAGCACTGCTCACCCGGGTGGTGGCGGACGCCACCGCCGATGGCCTGATGTCGCGGGCCGGGCGCTCCTCCGGAACGGACGGAACCGACAAGCCGGAGTCCGGTGTCGGCGTCGACGAGCCGCTGGCCGAATGGGAACAAGAACTGATGGTCGCCAGTGACCCCGGTTCTGGAAACGTTGCTCCGAGCAATGCGGCCGAGCCGCCAACCGAAACGATGGTTGCCAATAATGGAGTGTCGCACACCTGAGCGAATTAGCTCCCACCACGACTGTCAATCCGAACGAACTTCAGGACGGTAGAGCCACGATGGCGAATTACTCCGCCGCCGATGTCAAGAGAATCCGGGACCTGACTGGTTCCGGCATGATGGCCTGCAAGAAGGCCCTGGAAGAGTCCAATGGTGACTTCGACCGCGCAGTCGAGTTGCTCCGTATCAAGGGCGCGAAGGACGTTGGCAAACGAGCCGAGCGCACCACCGCCAACGGTCTTGTAGCGGCCGAGGGCGGTGTGATGATCGAGCTCAACTGCGAAACCGATTTCGTCGCCAAGGGGACCGATTTTCAACAGCTCGCCAGCCGGATCGTTGCCGAGGCGGCCATGATCCGCCCGGCCGACGTCGAGACGCTTGCCCAGGCACCACTGGGTGACCAAACGGTCGACGAGGCGGTGCAGGAAGCATCAGCCAAGATCGGCGAGAAGCTCCAGCTGCGGCGAGTGGTGTCCTTCGACGGGCAGGTAGCTACCTACCTGCACCGCCGTGCCTCCGACCTACCCCCGGCGGTGGGCGTGCTGGTCGAATACGAAGGTGATTCGTCCGATACCGCGCGGGCCGTAGCGATGCAGGTTGCCGCCATGAAACCGCGTTTCGTGACCCGGGACGAGGTACCCGATGAGGTATTGGCCAACGAACGGCGCATCGCCGAGGAGACCGCCCGTGAGGAGGGCAAGCCGGAACAGGCGCTACCCAGAATTGTCGAAGGCCGCTTGAACGGATTCTTCAAGGACAGCGTGTTGCTGGAGCAGGCTTCGGTGCAGGACTCCAAGAAGACTGTCAAGGCGCTTCTCGATGAAGCGGGGGTAACTGTGCGGCGGTTCGCTCGCTTCGAGGTCGGCCAGGCCTGACCCGCCCATGAACGCCGGCCGGCTCATCGTTCCGGGATACCGCAGAGTGCTACTCAAACTCGGCGGCGAAATGTTCGGCGGCGGGGCCGTAGGGGTAGACCCCCAGGTGGTCAGAGCGGTCGCTCGGCAGATCGCTGACGTCGTCGCCGGCGGGGTGCAGATGGCGGTCGTGATCGGTGGGGGGAACTTTTTCCGCGGTGAGGAGCTCCAGCAGGGAGGGATGGAACGATCCCGAGCTGACTACATGGGAATGCTCGGCACCGTGATGAACTGCTTGGCGCTCCAGGACTTCCTGGAGCGCGAGTACAAGATCGATACCCGGGTGCAGACAGCCATCACGATGGGCCAGGTCGCCGAACCCTATATCCCCCGCCGGGCCATCCGGCATCTCGAGAAGGGCCGCGTGGTCATCTTTGGTGCCGGGGTGGGCATGCCTTACTTCTCCACCGACACCACCGGCGCCCAGCGGGCGTTGGAGATAGGGTGTGAGGTCCTGCTGCTTGGCAAGGCGGTCGACGGCGTCTACACCGCCGATCCCAAAACTGATCTATCGGCCAAGATGTTTACTCACATCACCCATCGCGAGGTACTCGAGCGGGGACTCAAGGTGGCAGATGCGACCGCGTTCAGCCTATGCATGGACAACAAGCTGCCGATCATCGTGTTCAACCTGTTGACCGAGGGCAATATCGCTCGCGCGGTCCGTGGGGAGCCGATCGGAACACTGGTCAGCACTGCGGCTATAGAGGCATCAGGCTAGTAACAAGGAGTAGCCGTGATCGACGACACCCTCCTCGATGCTGAGGAGAAGATGGAAAAGGCCGTGATGGTGGCCAAGGAGGATCTCGCCACGGTGCGTACCGGCCGTGCCAGCCCGGCGATGTTCTCCAAAATCTTGGTGGACTACTACGGGGCTGCCACCCCTTTGATCCAGCTGGCCAGCGTGACAGTCCCAGAGGCACGGATGGCCGTGATCAAGCCTTACGATCCCAGCCAGCTCAAGCCGATGGAGAAGGCGATCCGGGATTCTGACCTCGGCGTCAACCCGACCAATGATGGCATGATCATTAGGGTTGTCATCCCGCACCTGTCTGAGGAACGTCGTCGTGATTTGGTCAAAGTCGCGCACGCCAAAGGAGAGGACGCCAGGGTCGCTATCCGCAACATCCGGCGCAAGGCCAAAGATCAACTGCACCGTATCAGCCGTGACGGGGAGGCCGGTGAGGATGAAGTGACCCGGGCCGAGAAGGAACTCGAGGTCGTCACACACCGGTACGTGGCCCAGGTGGATGAACTCGTTAAGCACAAGGAATCCGAATTGCTCGAGGTCTGAGTGTCGGCGAGCAGGCTTCCCGAGCAACCCGTTTCTGATTCAGCGGTGTCCCCGCCGCCGCGTTCCCGCACTCCGCGTGCAGGCCGGAACCTGTGGGCGGCAATCGCTGTCGGGCTGTCGATGGGCGCCGCGATCCTGGTGGCGCTCTACACCGTGCGCCAGGTGTTCATTGGCATCGTGGCCGCCACCGTCGCTATATCCACCTGGGAGCTAGCTGGTGCATTACGCCGGGCCGGTATCGGCGTCTCGCTGCCGCCGGTACTCGTCGGTGGGCAAGCGATGGTCTGGCTGGCATGGCCATTTGGCCGCGACGGGATACTTGTCGCGTTTGTGATGACCGCCTTGCTCTGCTTGATCTGGCGGTTCCCAAGAGGCGCGGCAGGCTACGTCCGTGACGTCAGCGCCTCTGTATTCAGCGCAGCCTACGTCTCCGGATTCGCCGCATTCGCGACCCTGCTGGTCGTTCCGGTCGACGGGGCGGCGCGCGCCTCATGCCTGATGTTTGCCGGGGTGGCGTCGGATGTCGGGGGGTATGCCACAGGTGTCTTAGGTGGGCGGCACCTGATGGCACCCTCGATCAGCCCTAAGAAGTCATGGGAAGGGTTTATCGGATCGCTAGTGGTCGGAACTGCGGCCGGCGCCCTTTCAGTGACCTTGCTGTTGGGTGGCCAGTGGTGGCAGGGCGTGCTGTTCGGGGCGGCGATCGTGCTCACCGCCACCGGGGGAGATCTGGTGGAATCCCTGATCAAGCGCGATCTCGGTGTGAAAGACATGGGTACCGTGCTGCCCGGCCACGGTGGGTTGATGGACCGGATGGACTCCCTGCTGCCCTCAGCGGTGGTGTCCTGGTTGCTGCTGAGCGTGCTCGTACCGGCCTAGCGGAAGTGCGCTGACGCGGTGACTGATCGGGCGGTGCTGGCCAGCCCTAACATCTGGAACTGGCCGGATATCTACGAGCGGGAGAATGAGGCCATCGACGCCGACGGAGCGGTGTGGGCTGCGTTGGCCGCGCAGGTCGACTGGTGTGGTGCCGACGTCATCGACATCGGCTGCGGGGACGGGTTTCACCTGCCGCAATTCGCCCGGCGGGCCCGCAGCGTTGTCGGTGTTGAGCCACATCCTCCGCTGGTTGTTCGCGCGCGCCGCAGGGTGTGTGACCTGCCGGCGGTCCAGGTACGCGCCGGCTGCGCCCAACAGTTGCCCATCCCTGATTGCAGCGTTGACCTCGCGCACGCGCGCATCGCGTACTTTTTCGGTCCCGGCTGCGAGCCGGGTTTGGCCGAGGCGCATCGGGTGCTTCGTCCGGGCGGAAACTTCGTCATCATCGACCTGGACGGTTCGCAGCCGCCCTACGGTCAGTGGCTGTGCGCGGCGGCACCGCGCTACCGGCCGGCCGCGGTCGAGGCGTTCTTTGCCGCCCAGGGCTTTGACTGCCGCAGGGTGGACACCGTATGGCGGTTCCGTGATCGAAGGGAGCTGGAGGACGTGTTGCGTATCGAGTTCCCGCCCAAGGTGGCAGCCCGGGCAATCGCGCAGACCGCGAGCCTGACCATCCCGGTTCGCTACCGCCTCCACATCCGGCGCGCACCCTTTCTGCGCGGCATGCAGCCATATCGCCGTTGCGGAGACCTCATCCCCAGGGCAGATCCAGGCCGGGAGCGATCCCTGGGACAGTGGACCCTGAGATGACCGCATTGCCATTGGTGTTTGAAGCCCCGCGCCGGGGAAAGCCGCCGCGGCACCTTGCCGACCTCGACCATGACCAGCGCCGCGCGGCGGTCACCGAGCTGGGAGAGCCGGCTTTCCGCGCCGATCAGCTGGCCCGGCACTATTTCGCGCGGTTGAGCACCGATCCGGCTGTGATGACCGACCTGCCCGCGGCAGCCCGCACCCGGCTTGTGTCGGCGCTGCTGCCACAGCTGGCCATTCCAGTGCGACACCTGAGCTGCGACGGTGGCACGACCCGCAAGACTCTCTGGCGCGCCGTGGACGGGGCCCGCACGGAAAGCGTGTTGATGCGCTACCCGGACCGCGCCACCGTATGCATCTCCAGCCAGGCCGGCTGCGGGATGGCGTGCCCCTTCTGCGCCACGGGTCAGGGTGGGCTGACCCGCAACCTGTCCACGGCGGAGATCGTCGACCAGGTGCGCGCGGCCGCTGCCGCAATCCGTGACGGCGAGTTGGCTGGAGGGCCCGGACGGCTGTCCAACGTCGTGTTCATGGGCATGGGCGAACCGCTGGCAAACTACCCGCGGGTAGTCACCGCCATCCGCCGGATCACCGATCCTGCACCGAAGGGCCTGGGGCTGTCCCAGCGTTCGGTGACGGTCTCCACCGTGGGGCTGGTGCCGGCGATGCGGCAGCTGGCTGCCGAGGGCCTGCAGGTGACGCTCGCGGTGTCGCTGCACACTCCGGATGACGAGCTGCGCGACACTCTCGTGCCGGTAAACCAGCGCTGGAACGTGTCTGAGGTACTCGATGCGGCGCGGCACTACGCAGACATCACCGGCCGCCGGGTATCCATCGAGTACGCACTGATCCGGGACATCAACGACCAGCAGTGGCGCGCCGAATTGCTCGGCCGGCTGCTGCACAAACGGCTGGGTGCCCGGGTGCACGTCAATCTCATCCCACTCAACCCCACTCCCGGCAGCGCCTGGGACGCCAGCCCCCAGGCCGCGCAAGAACGGTTCGTGGCGCTGGTACGCGAGGCTGGGGTCACCTGCACGGTCCGGGACACCCGTGGCCGGGAGATAGCTGCCGCATGCGGTCAACTGGCAGCAGCGACTCCACCGGCTGATGAACCGCTGCCGTAGCTCGCCGCCAGCCAGGCCAGCAGGCGCCTCACGGCCGGATCTGGCCCAGCGACACGCTGCTGGGCAAGGCGGCACACTCTAGCTCGTGCACCTTCCCGTCATGCCCCCCGTCGCTCCGATGCTGGCCAAGCCCGCCGCTGATATCCCCGCCGGCCAGCACTACGAACCGAAATGGGACGGCTTCCGATCCATCATCTTCCGCGACGGGGATGAGGTGGAAATCGGCAGCCGTAACGAGCGCCCAATGACTCGCTACTTCCCCGACGTCGTCGCAGCTGTGCTGGCCAACTTCCCACCCCGCGCGGTCATCGACGGCGAAATCGTCATCGCCGACACCAAACGCAACACGCTCGACTTCGAAGCGTTGCAGCAACGCATCCATCCTGCCGCCAGTCGAGTCAACCTGTTGGCCGAGCAGACCCCGGCCAGTTTTATCGCGTTCGACCTGCTCGCCCTCGGCGACGAAGACCTCACCGAGCAACCGCTGCACCAACGGTGGGAGCAGTTGCAACATGCACTGGCCGGGGCCGCACCTCCGGTGCACCTCACCCCGGCCACGGAAGACCTTGAGCTGGCCCGCCGCTGGTTCGAGCAGTTCGAAGGCGCAGGATTGGACGGCTTGATCGCTAAGCCACTCGATCTGCCTTACCAACCGGATAAGCGGGTCATGACCAAGATCAAGCATGAGCGCACCGCCGACTGTGTCGTCGCCGGCTACCGGTTGCACAAATCCGGGCCTGACGCTGTCGGCTCGCTGTTACTCGGCCTCTATGACGACCGGGGCATGCTGGCCTCCGTCGGGGTAGTGGGAGCCTTTCCGATGGCCGCCCGGAAGCGCCTGCTCACTGAGCTCCAGCCGCTGGTCACGACATTCGACGAGCACCCGTGGAACTGGGCAGCTCATGAGCAGGGCGAGCGCACCCCACGCAAAAACGAGACCAGCCGGTGGAATGCTGGCAAGGATCTGTCGTTCATCCCGTTGCGGCCCGAACGCGTAGTCGAGGTGCGCTATGACTACATGGAAGGCCTCCGGTTTCGCCACACCACCCAATTCGTCCGCTGGCGCCCCGATCGCGACCCGCATTCCTGTACTTACGACCAGCTCGAGCGCCCAGTCCGGTTCAGCATCGCTGACGTGCTTCTCGGCTGAGATCAATGCTCGTCGCGATCGGCCCATTCGAGGAGCGGTTCCAGGGAGAACACCGCCTCGTCGATGCCGGCGTGGACATCGCCCAGGCGAGCGAACCGCTCAGGCACCGTGGCCAGGGTGAAATCACCAGGCTCGGCGTCGGGCACCTCCTCCCACCGCAAGGGCGTGGAGACCACTGCTTCAGGTATCCCCCGTACCGAGTAGGCGCTGCGGATCGTGTGGTCCCGGGTGTTCTGGTTCCAGTCCACGAACACGGCGGCGATCCGGTCCCGTTTCCACCACGCGGTAGTGACCAGCTCGGGTGCGCGCCGTTCCACTTCCCGCGCGAAGGCGCGGGCCGCGCGGCGCACGTCGGCGAAGCTCCAGCGGGGCTGGATTCGCACGTAGACATGCATTCCACGGCCACCGGACGTCTTCGGCCAGCCCACCGCACCGACGTCGGCGAGTAGCTCCTGCACCACTAACGCCACCCGGCGTGCTTGCCCGAATCCGGTGCCGGGTTGCGGGTCCAGATCAATGCGCCACTCATCAGGAAATTCGACGTCGGGTGCCCGGGTGTTCCAGGGGTGAAATTCCACGGTGCTCATCTGGACTGCCCAGATCACATCAGCAATGTCCGTGACGCATAATTCATCCGCAGAGCGCCCGGAGGGAAAGTTCACCCGCACGGTGTGCACCCAAGGCGGAGCGCCGGCGGGTAGCCGCTTCTGGTACACCTTGGGCCCGGTGACCCCGCTGGGAAAGCGGTGCAGCATACAGGGCCGCTCGCGCAGCGCCCGCACAATGCCGTCACCGACTGATAGGTAGTAACGGACGAGGTCGATCTTGGTCTCGCCGCGTGCGGGGAAATAAACCCTGTCCGGGTTCGTGATCCGGACGGTCCGGTTGCCGATCTCTAGCTCGACGGCCGGTGAACCGTTCAATCCCGCCAGCGTCGCTTTTGTTTGTAGGCCTTCACGTGGCTTGCGATGAGCATGACTACCAGCAGTGTGCCAAGGCACACCAGGTACACCACTTCGGTATTTCCTTCGCGATTCCCAATAATCATCGCAAATAGCGCGAACGCGGTGAACCATCCGGCAATCTTGCCGGCGCGAGGGAAGCCCCCGTGCCATCCCCAGGCAGCGGAGGGTTCGTCGTGGGGATCAACACCAGGGGACGAGTGGGTGTCATGGGTTGGAGATGCCTCAGTGGAATGCCGGTCTGTCATAGCCACAGCCGCATCATCGCATACCGATGGCGTAGGCACGGGGAGGCGTACCGCTAGGGAGCTGGCGGGACCGAGCGTACGCCGTACCCGCCAGCTCGGCAGGTCAGTAGCGCCACACTCCTCTTCTCCCGGCAGTAAGCCGGTCCCGACAGCAAGCCGGTAAAGCATCAGCAAGATGAGGGATCCGATGATGGCGACGATCCATGTTTGAAGATTCCAGAACGTCTCCAACCCTCGCCCAAAAATGCGGCTGCCGATGAACCCGCCAATCAAGGTCCCGACAATGCCCAACAGCATGGTGACGATGATGCCGCCGGGATCGTTACACGGCATGATCACTTTGCGATGGCGCCTGCAACCAGGCCGGGAACAATCCAACCGAGAATGCCCATGCCCGACTTCCTCCGTGAGCACTCACGATCGGTGTGATCTGTGTGAGGTGACCTTGCACGCATAAACGCCCCGCGGTCGGGAACAATGACGTGGATGGACCTGTCAAGCCGGCCTCGCACGGTGTTGCTGCTGGGTAGCACCGGATCGATTGGTGTACAGGCACTCGACGTGGTGCGCCGAAACCCGCAGCGCTTCCAGGTGGTCGGGCTGGCGGCCGGCGGCACAGATCCGCAGGCGCTGGCCGCGCAGGTGCTGCAGACCGGAGCCAGCGCTGTTGCCGTGGCCCGCGGCCGGGCTGCGCAGGATCTCCAGCTGGCCCTGTTCGCCGAGGCGCAGCGATGCGGCTACAGCCAGGGCGGCTACCGGATGCCGCGGATTCTCGTCGGCCCCGATGCCGCTGCTGAGCTGGTCGCTACCCAGCCCGCTGATGTGGTGCTCAACGGTGTCACCGGATCGCGCGGTCTCGCTCCGACGCTGGCTGCCCTGCGCAGCGGTGCCACCCTGGCGCTGGCCAACAAGGAGTCCCTGGTGGCAGGCGGCACCCTGGTCACCCGCGCAGCCGCGCCCGGTCAGATCGTGCCGGTGGACTCCGAGCACTCTGCGCTGGCCCAGTGCCTGCGTGCGGGCAGCCGAGCCGAGGTGGCGCGGCTGGTGCTGACTGCTTCCGGCGGCCCGTTTCGCGGGTGCCGCCCCGAACAACTCGACGGGGTCACCCCGCAGCAGGCGCTGGCCCATCCCACCTGGCGGATGGGTCCCGTAGTCACGGTGAACTCGGCCACCCTCGTGAACAAGGGCTTGGAACTGATCGAGACACACCTGCTGTTCGATATTCCCTATGACCGCATCGACGTCGTCGTGCACCCGCAGTCGGTGATTCACTCCATGGTCACCTTTGTGGACGGTTCGACGATTGCCCAAGCCAGCCCGCCGGACATGCGGTTGCCGATCGCTCTAGCGCTCGGCTGGCCGGACCGGGTTTCCGGCGCCGCACCGGCGTGCGACTTCAGCAACCCGGCGAGCTGGACGTTCGAACCGGTGGATGCCGAAACCTTCCCTGCCCTCGAGCTGGCCAAGTCAGCAGGTGCTGCCGGAGGCTGCGTGCCTGCGGTGTTCAATGCGGCCAACGAGGAGGCCGTGGCAGCCTTCCTGGACGGCCGCATCCCCTTCCGCGGGATCGTCGACGCAGTAGCGGCTGTGGTGGGCGAGTCAACAGGGTGGCAAGCCGATCCGGCTACGGTGGATGACGTACTAGCCGCCGAGGAGTGGGCCCGAGCTAGGGCCACCGAGCTGCTGGGCGGTCACCTCGCACCAGCGAGTAAGAGCCCCGAGTGAGGAGCCCTTGGATGAGGAGGAGCACAACGTGGCGTTCGTGCTGGGGGTAGTGCTGTTCGCAGCGGGTATCGGGATCTCTATCGCCTTGCACGAGGCCGGCCACATGGGCACCGCAAAGGCCTTCGGAATGAAGGTGCGGCGCTATTTCATCGGATTCGGCCCCACTTTGTTCTCGTTCCGGCGCGGCGAGACCGAGTACGGGCTCAAATTGATCCCGGCGGGTGGCTTTTGTGATATCGCTGGCATGACCGCACTGGAGGAGCTGTCCGACCCGGATGACCGCAGGCGTGCGTTCATCCGATTCCCCGCCTGGCAGCGGGTAGTGGTGTTGTCAGCGGGCGCGTTGACCCATTTCGTCCTCGGGATCGTGCTGATCTACGCGATGGCGGTGTCGACCGGCCTGCCCAACCTCAATCCAGCGCCCACCCCAGCGGTGGTGTCCGCGGTGAGCCCGTGTATCACGATGCTGGCCGACGGTTCCTGCCGGCCAGGCTCCCCAGCGCCCGCCCGGGATGCCGGATTGCAGCCGGGGGATCGCGTGCTCGCCGTGGCGGGTAGCCCAGTACGTGATTTCGATGACCTGGTCAACGCCATCCACAGCCGGTCCGGGCCTACCGAGGTACGGTTCGACCGGAACGGGCAGCAACGCACGGTGGTGATCGATGTGGCCCGGGTCCCCGTATCGGCGTTAGGGGGCAAGGGTAACGAGCTCGTCGGGGCGATCGGCGTGTCGCCGCCCCGGCAAACCGCTGTGACGCCGCGGTACGGACCGGTGGAGGCGGTAGGCAAGACCGTCACTTTCACCGGCACCATGTTCGCTAACACCTGGCAGGGCGTGAAGGAGTTCCCGCAACGCATTCCGGCGTTGCTGGATCGGATCGCCGGGCAGGATCGACCGGACACCCCCTTCAGCGTGGTTGGTGCCAGCGTGCTCGGTGGTGACGCCGCTGGTTTCGGCGCGTGGTGGTTCTTCTTGTTCCTCCTTGTCGCGATGAATCTTTTCCTTGGGGTATTCAACCTGTTGCCGCTGCTTCCGCTGGACGGCGGCCACATCGCGGTGAACGTTTACGAGGGCATCCGCAATGCCATCCGGCGGGCCACGGGGCGCGCGAATGGGCCCCCGGTCGACTACACCAGGCTGATGCCGCTGACCTACGCGGTCATCGTGGTCTTCATCGGCGTGAGCCTGTTGACGATCACCGCAGACATCGTCAACCCGATCCGCCTACACCGATAACCGATAGAGGCCTCCCATGATGATCGGTATGCCTGCCGTGCCGCCGCCGGTACTGGCCGAGCGTCGCCAGACCCGCCAGCTACAGGTCGGGTCCGTTGGCGTGGGCAGTGACTACCCGGTGTCCGTGCAGTCGATGACGACCACGCTCACTGCCGACGTCAACGCCACCTTGCAACAGATCGCCGAGCTGACCGCGGCCGGCTGCGACATCGTGCGGGTTGCCGTGCCCAGCGCCGACGACGCCGCGGCGCTACCGGCCATCGCGCGAAAGTCGCGCATCCCGGTGATCGCCGACATTCATTTCCAGCCCAAGTACGTCTTCGCCGCAATCGAAGCGGGATGCGCCGCCGTGCGGGTCAATCCGGGGAATATCAAGAAGTTCGACGACCGGGTCGGTGAGATCGCCAAGGCGGCCAAGGACGCCGGCATCCCGATCCGGATCGGCGTCAACGCCGGCTCGCTGGACCCCAAGATCTTGACCAAATACGGCAAGGCGACCCCAGAGGCTCTTGTCGAGTCGGCGCTGTGGGAAGCCAGCCTGTTCGCCGAGCACGACTTCCACGACATCAAAATCTCCGTCAAACACCACGACCCCGTTGTCATGGTGCGCGCTTACCAGCAACTTGCTGCGCAATGTGACTACCCGTTGCATCTCGGGGTCACTGAGGCGGGACCGGCCTTCCAGGGCACCATCAAGTCAGCGACTGCATTCGGGGCGTTGCTCAGCCAGGGCATCGGCGACACCATCCGGGTCTCGCTGTCCGCCCCGCCGGTCGAGGAGGTCAAGGTTGGCCTTCAGATCCTGGAGTCGCTGAACCTGCGGACCCGCCGGTTGGAGATCGTGTCGTGCCCGTCGTGTGGGCGAGCCCAAGTAGATGTCTACAAGCTCGCCGACGAGGTGACTGCCGGGCTGCAGGGCATGGAGGTGCCGCTGCGGGTGGCGGTGATGGGCTGTGTGGTCAACGGACCGGGAGAGGCCCGCGAAGCCGATCTGGGGGTAGCCTCGGGCAACGGTAAGGGTCAGATCTTCGTGCGGGGCGAGGTAATCAAGACCGTCCCTGAGTCGCAGATCGTCGAAACCCTCATCGAGGAGGCTTTCCGGTTGGCGCAGGAGGGTTCCTGAGCCCGGCCAGGCACCGTTCTGGCACGCTAGGTAGGTGCTCAAGCACGCGAGCGCGCACCTGCTAGACGACCGCCATGCACGCAGTGTCCGTGCGGTGCTGGCCACAGATCCCGTGATGTCCTGCATGGTTGCAGCGCGGATCGAATACGGTGGCCTGGACCCATGGCGGCTCGGTGGCGAGCTGTGGGGTTTCACCCGTGATCCGGCACGGGGACGCGATGCTGAGCTGGCTGGGCTGTGCTTCTCCGGTGCCAATCTGGTCCCGCTGTGCGGGGGCCGCCCCGCGATCCGCGCTTTCGCTGATCGCGCGGCCCGCCGGGCCAGGTGCTGTTCCTCGATGGTGGGGCCGGCTGATCACGTGCTCGCGCTGTGGGAGCAGCTTGGTGGCAGCTGGGGGCCTGCCCGCGAGGAACGGCCGGACCAGCCGCTGCTTGTGCTGACCGAGCCGCCCCGGGTACCGCCCGATCCGCTGGTGCGGCCAGTGCGCCTGCACGAGCTGGATCAGTACCTGCCGGCTGCGGTGGCTATGTTCACCGAGGAGGTCGGTATTGATCCCCGGTTACCGGATGGTGGCGCCGGGTACCGGTCCCGCGTTGCCGAGTTGATCGCAGCGGGCCGCGCGTTTGCCCGGTTCGAGGCCGGTGAGGTGGTCTTCAAGGCGGAGATCGGAGCGATGTCGTCCACAGTTGGTCAAATCCAAGGAGTGTGGGTGCATCCCGCTCGGCGGGGGCAAGGCTTGGCGGCAGCCGCGACCGCGGCCGTGGTGCAGCGGCTGCAGCAGATGGGCCGGATCGCCAGCCTCTACGTCAACGCCTACAACCTTCCGGCCCGTGCCACCTACCGGCGAGTCGGCTTCACCCAGGTGGGCTGCTTCGCCACGGTGCTGTTTTAGGATCGTCGCTCCAGTGCGCCGACTAGGGGCATACTCGCGGCCGTGCGTCGACAACGTCCGGTAACCGCCCGCCTGGCGGCCGTGACGGTGACTGTTGCCTTGATCTCGGCGTTGCTGGTGGGCTGCGGGATCTTCGGCAGCGATCCGCGTGACACCGCGGCGGCGTTCCTGGCTGCGCTGGCCCGCGGCGACGCTGTGGGAGCTGGGCAGCTCACCGACAATCCGTCCGCTGCGACGGAACTGATCCGGCAGGTCCGCGACGAACTGAGACCGCAGAGCGTGAAGTTCACTCTGGGTGATACGCATTCCGGCGACCACATCGCCTCGGCCTCCTTCTCCGCAGCCTGGAACCTGGGTCGAAACCGGCTATGGCGCTACACGGGCGGTTTCGATCTCGTCCCGGCGGCCACGTCGGGAGGTTGGTCAGTGCGGTGGAGCCCAGCGGTGCTCCACCCGCGCCTGTCCGCACAGCAACGGCTGGCCCTGCGCGTGGTACCAGCGGATCCGCCCGCAGTGGTCGATCGGGCCGGGACGCCGCTGTTGACCTGGCAAACCGTGGTCAACGTCAAGCTAGATCGCAGCAAGATCGCCGATCTGGCTGCGGTGGCCGCTCGGCTGGCGGAGGCCCTCGGGCATTTCGATCCTTCGATCACCGAGCAGTCGATCCTTGCAGCGGCCAATGCGGCCCCCGCGGGGCAGCCCAGCGTGGTGGGCGTGTTGCGGGACAACGATTACCAATCGGTGCGTGATCGCATCGACGATCTGCCCGGGGTGAGCTTTCCCACCCAGCGACAGCTCCTTGGACCCGATCAAGGATTCGCCACCCAACTGGTGCCCGGCATTCGTGGGGTCGTCGAGCAGCAGCTCGACAATGCCGCCGGATGGCGCGTCGTCACGGTCAATCCGATGGGCGACGACGTGGAAGCCCTCGTCTCCCAGCAGCCACATGCGCTGCCGACAGTGACCACCACGGTCGACCGTGCGGTGCAGACCGACGCAGAACACGCCGTCGACGCAGTGCCCAACGCTGCGATGATCGTGGCACTCCAACCGTCGACGGGCGAGATTCTCGGGGTCGCGCAGAATAGCGCCGCCGATGCCAGAGGCCCGTTAGCGCTGACCGGACGCTACCCGCCGGGCTCGACTTTCAAGGTCGTTACCGCGGTGGCGGCGCTGGAAGCCAAGCAGGTCACGGTGGATTCGCCGGTGGCTTGCCCGGCGACCACCATCGTCGGCGAGCGCGTGGTGCCTAATGACCATCTGTTCGACCTGGGCACAGTGCCGCTTCACACCGCATTCGCCCGCTCTTGCAACACCACTTTCGCCCAACTGGCGGCCCGTCTCGCGGCTGGTGCGTTGACCGATGCAGCGGACCAGATGGGGATTGGGATGGATTACGGCGTTGCCGGCATCACCACCTTCACCGGTCAGGTTCCACCTTCGGAGTCGATGGTGCGGCGTGCGGAAAACGGCTTTGGGCAGGGACGGGTGCTCGCCAGCCCGTTCGGTATGGCGCTGGTCGCGTCGACAGTGTCCGCTGGCGGGAAACTCCCGACCCCGGTCCTGATCAGGGGCATACCGACGCACGTGGCGCTGGGGCCGGTGGCTCCGATGCCGCGCGAGGTCGCCGACGCGCTGCACGTGATGATGCGGGAGGCAGTCACCCAGGGCACCGCTCAGGGCCTGGCAGATCAGGGTGATCTTTTCGGCCAGACCGGGATCGCGCAAGACAACCCTACCGGCGCCCATGGCTGGTTCGTCGGGTTCCGTGGTGATCTTGCCTTCGCAACCCTGGTCGTCGGTGCCGGGTCATCCGCTCCCGCCCTGGAGGTATCCCGGCGCTTCCTGTCCGCGCTGCCCGCGCCGTGACCGCCCTGACCCGGTACAGAGCCCCCGGCATCGACCTACATCGGGCATAGAGTGGGGGTATGCCCGTGAGAACGCCGTTGCGCCCTGGCGTGCAAACACCCAGGCGGCCAGTGCCACCGGAGATCCGGCGGCCCGAGTACGTCGGCAAGGCAACGCCTAGCCCGTGCACCGACCCGCTGGTTCAGCCGCCCGAGGTGATCGAGGCGATGCGGGTAGCCAGCAAGATCGCTGCGCAGGCACTTGCCGAGGGTGGGCGCATGGTGGCGCCCGGCGTCACGACCGATGAGGTGGACCGGGTGGTACACGAGTTCCTGCTCGACCACCACGCATATCCGTCGACGCTGGGCTACAAGGGCTTCCCCAAATCGTGCTGCACCTCCCTGAACGAGGTGATCTGCCACGGCATCCCCGACTCGACGGTGATCGAGGATGGTGACATCGTCAACATCGACGTCACCGCCTTCATCGGCGGCGTGCACGGCGACACCAACGCCACCTTCCTGGCCGGGGAGGTGGCTGAACAGGACCGGTTGCTGGTCGAGCGCACCCACGAGGCGATGATGCGCGGGATCCGCGCGGTGCGCCCGGGCCGGCAGCTCAACGTCATCGGGCGGGTCATCGAGGCCTACGCCAAGCGCTTCGGCTATGGCGTCGTTCGCGACTTCACCGGCCATGGGATCGGGCGTTGCTTCCACGGCAAACTGGTCGTGCTGCACTACGACGAGCCCGCCGTGGACACCGTGCTGGAGGAGGGTATGACCTTCACCGTCGAACCGATGATTACGCTCGGTACGGTTGACTACGATGTGTGGCCGGATGGTTGGACGGTAACCACCAAAGACAAGCAGCGCACCGCCCAGTTCGAGCACACCCTCGTTGTCACGGCGGATGGGGCAGAGATCTTGACCCTCCCTTAGGTACCTGGCCATGCGGGGCGCACTGCTCGTCGCTGGCACCACCTCCGACTCGGGTAAGAGCGTGCTGGTGGCCGGGATCTGCCGGTGGCTGGCCCGGCGGGGGGTGTCGGTCGCCCCGTTCAAAGCGCAGAACATGTCCAACAACTCGGTGGTCACCCCCGACGGTGGGGAGATCGGCCGGGCCCAGGCGATGCAGGCTGCGGCATGCGGCATCGAGCCGGGAGTGCGACTCAACCCGGTCTTGCTGAAACCGGGTTCGGACCGGCGCGCTCAGGTGGTGGTGCTCGGGCGGGTTCGGGGCACGGTGTCGGCAGCGTCCTACCGCAGCCGTAAAGCCGAACTGCTCGATGTCGCGGTGAGCGCGCTGGAGGAACTGCGGGCCGAGCACGATGTCGTGATCTGCGAGGGTGCCGGTTCACCCGCCGAGATCAACCTGCGGGCAACCGACATCGCGAACATGGGCCTGGCCCGGGCTGCCGGGCTGCCGGTGGTGGTGGTCGGGGACATCGATCGCGGTGGTGTGCTCGCGCACCTGTTCGGCACCGTGGCCTTGCTGTCGGCTGACGACCAGGCACTGGTGGCTGGATTCGTGATCAACAAGTTCCGTGGTGATCCGGACCTGCTCGCGCCTGGTCTGGCACAGCTACAGGCGTTGACCGGCCGGCCCAGCTACGGTGTGGTGCCGTTTTCTGACCAGCTGTGGCTCGATGCCGAGGATTCGCTGGCCTATCCCGCTGACAGTGTGGTCGGCCGGCCAGCTCCACCGGTGGGTGAGCAGTGGCTGCGGGTCGCTGCGGTGCGGCTGCCACGGATCTCCAATGGCACCGACATCGAGGCACTGGCCTGCGAGCCAGGGGTGGCCGTGCGGTACGTCACCGAGCCTTCCCGGCTGGCCGACGCCGACCTGGTGGTGCTGCCAGGATCGAAGTCCACGGTGACGGATCTGTCCTGGCTGCGCCACACCGGGTTAGCGGCCGCGGTGATTGCCCATGCCGAAGCGGGACGCGCCGTGCTGGGTATCTGCGGCGGCTACCAGATGCTTGGACGCATCATCGTCGACGATGTGGAAAGCGGCGCTGGGCAGGTGCCAGGTTTGGGATTGCTGGATCTTGAGGTGGTCTTTGACCCTGTGAAACATCTCGGGCGGGTGTCGGGCACTGCGTTGGGCCAGCCGGTCAGCGGCTACGAAATCCACCACGGCCGGGTGGTGCATCGCGGTGGGTCTGCCCTGGTGTTCGGTCCCGACGAGGGGTCCGATGCCGGTCATGTGCTTGGTACCCACTGGCACGGATTGCTGGAAAGCGATGCCTTCCGCCGCGCCCTGCTGCGCCGGGCGGCGCAGCTTGCCGGCCGGTCCAGCTTCCAACCTGCGCCCGACACCGACTTCGCCGCTGCCCGCGCTGCCCAGCTGGATCTGCTCGGGGATCTCGTGTCGGTGCACGTGGACACCGCAGCTCTAGCTGATCTGATCAACCACGGCCCGCCGCGCGGACTCCCGCTTATCCCACCAGGTGCCACGGACCATTAGCTGACCGCGCTGCGACAGGAGAGCACCGGTGGGAGTTGCCGGGAAGATGGCCGAATCCGTGTTCGGAGTACGTGCACGCGGTTCCACGATCGGGCGCGAGCTGCGCGGCGGGTTGGTCACTTTCGTCACGATGTCCTACATCGTGGTGCTCAACCCGTTGGTTCTGGGCAGCTTCGACTCCAGCGGCCCAGGAGCCAAGCGCGACGTGCTGGGCGCGGTACTGCCGGTGCCGCAGGTAGCTGCGGTGACCGCGCTGGCCGCCGGGGTGATGACACTGCTGTTCGGGGTGGTGGCCAACTACCCGTTCGCCATCGCCACGGGGCTGGGTATCAACACCCTCGTAGCGGTCACCATCGCGCCGCAGCTCAGTTGGTCTGAAGCGATGGGCCTGGTGGTGGTCGACGGGCTGATCATCATGCTGCTGGCGGCCACCGGCTTACGCACGGCGGTGTTCAATGCGGTGCCGGCTGAGCTCAAGGCCGCGATCGCGGTGGGCATCGGATTGTTCATCAGCTTCATCGGGCTGGTCGACGCCGGGTTCGTCCGCCGGATCCCGGACTCGGCGCACACTACGGTGCCGGTCATCCTCGGCATCGGTGGCTCGATCGCATCGTGGCCAACGGTGGTGTTCGTGGTCGGGCTGGTGCTGACCGGAGTACTCGTAGCCCGTGGGGTACGGGCGGCGATCCTCATCGGCGTGCTGACCAGCACCGTCCTCGCGATCGTGATCGAGGCCATCGCCAAAGTCGGACCATCCAACGGCGTCAACCCCAAGGGATGGAACCTGGGATATCCCGCGCTCCCTCAGCACGTGGTCAGGTTGCCGGATCTCTCACTGGTCGGTGACGTCTCCTTGGGCGCCTTCGCGCGCGTCCCGGTGCTCACCGCCAGCCTGCTGGTGTTCACCCTGGTGCTGGCCAACTTCTTCGACGCTATGGGCACGATGACGGGGCTTGGCCAGCAAGCCGGGCTGCTGGGCCCGGACGGCCAGCTGCCCCGGGTAGGCCGGGCGCTGCTGGCCGAGGGTTTTGGTGCGGTAGCCGGAGGTGCCGCGTCCAGTTCATCGAACACCATCTACGTCGAATCAGCGGCCGGGATCGCGGAGGGTGCCCGGACCGGGCTGGCCAACCTGGTCACCGGGCTGTTGTTTCTCGCGGCGATGTTCTTCACCCCGCTTTACGAGGTGGTGCCGATCGAAGCGGCGGCACCGGCGCTGGTAGTAGTCGGCGCTCTGATGATGCGCCAGGTCCGCGATATCGACTTCACCGACTTCTCCGTCGCGCTCCCAGCGTTTCTGACCATCGTGGTGATGCCGTTCACCTACTCGATCGCCAACGGGATCGGCGCCGGTTTCCTCAGCTGCGTGCTACTGCGGAGCGCCACTGGCCAGGCCAGGCAGGTGCACCCGCTGATGTGGGTGGTGGCGGTGGCCTTCCTCGGGTATTTCGCAGTCGGCCCTATCGAATCGCTGATGCATTAGCCAGTCCGGGATGTCGGTGGGTGAGGCTAGCCTCACGGGAATGCGGATCCTGCTGCTGTCCACCGCAGATACCGATCTACTCGCCGCTGGCGCCTGCGGCGCCGATTATCGGCTCGCCAACCCGGCCCGGGTTGAGCCCGCTGACCTACCTGCACTGCTCGAGGATGTCGACGTCGTGCTGGTCCGGTTGCTCGGCGGTCGCCGTACTTGGGAGTCCGGACTGGAGGCGCTGCGGCGCGCCGGGATACCGCTGGTGTGCATCGGCGGCGAGGCCGCCCCCGATGCGGATTTGATGGCGCTGTCCACGGTCGCGGCAGGCGTGGTCGTCGAGGCGCTGCGCTACCTGGTGGCCGGCGGTCCGGCGAACTTCGTGCAGCTGGCCCGGTTCCTTTCTGACACCGTGCTGCTCACCGGCGAGGGTTTCGAGCCGCCAGCGCCTACTCCGGAGTACGGCGTGCACGACCCGCGCGAGCTCGACCCGGGCCGCCCCACCGTCGGCATCGTGTTCTACCGGGCGCATGCCCTGGCCGGGAACACCAGCTTCGTCGACGTCCTCGCCGATGCGTTGCGCACGGCCGGAGCCAACGCGCTGCCGGTGTTCTGCGGCTCGTTGCGGGGATTGGGCCAAGCGCAAGCCAGCGGGTTGCGCGCGCTGCTGGGCCGGTGCGATGCGGTGGTGACCACGGTGCTCGCTGCTGGCGGCAGCGCCGGTGCCGATGACTGGAATGCCGGAGCGCTGGCCGCCCTGGACGTGCCCGTGGTGCAGGGCTTGTGCCTGACGTCGTCGCGGGCGGCCTGGCAGGCCAGCGATGCGGCGCTGTCTCCCCTGGACGCGGCCATGCAGGTGGCGATCCCGGAGTTTGACGGCCGGTTGGTGTCGGTGCCGTTCTCCTTCAAGGAGCCGGGGCCTGACGGGATCCCCGTCTACGTCGCCGACCCCGAGCGGGCCGCCCGGGTGGCTGGCATCGCAGTGGCGCTGGCCCGGCTACGGCATGTCCCGGCGGCGGACAAGCGGCTGGGCGTCGTGCTGTCTGCCTACCCGACCAAGCACGCCCGGATCGGCAACGCGGTGGGATTGGACACCCCGGCATCAGCGGTGGTGCTGCTGCGGGCTCTCGCCGAAGCCGGCTACCACCTCGGCGACCTGGACGTCACTGCGCTGGGCGGCGATGCTTTGATTCACCGGCTGATCGCCGCTGGCGGGCACGACACCGAATGGCTTACCGAGGAGCAGATGTCGGCTGCCGCCATCCGAGTGCCTGCTGCGCAGTACGCCGACTGGTTCGCCGGGTTGCCCGCCTCGTTGCGGGAGTCGGTAGTGCAGGCCTGGGGCCAGCCGCCCGGGCAGCTCTACGTTTCAGACGCGACGATCTATGTCGGATCCCTGCGTTTCGGCAACGTCGTACTGATGATCCAGCCGCCGCGCGGGTTCGGCGAGAATCCGGTGGCGATCTATCACGATCCCGAGTTACCGCCGTCGCACCAGTACCTGGCTGCCTACTGGTGGTTGGCGCGGTCGTTCCACGCCCACGCGCTGGTCCACCTGGGCAAGCACGGCAACCTCGAGTGGCTACCCGGCAAGGGATTGGGCCTGGACGCGCCCGATGCGCCCGATGCGGTGCTGGGCAACCTGCCGCTGGTCTACCCGTTCATCGTCAATGACCCAGGTGAGGGCACCCAAGCGAAGCGCCGGGCGCACGCGACCATTGTCGATCACCTGATCCCGCCGATGGCCCGGGCCGACAGCTACGGTGACCTCGCCCGCCTAGAGCAGTTACTCGACGAGTACGCCACCGTGGCGGCGCTGGACCCGGACAAGCTGCCCACATTGCGCGGGCAGATCTGGACGCTGATCCAAAGCGCACAGCTACACCACGATCTAGGTTGTCTCGACGCTGTGGCACCGGCAGAAAGCGAGTTCGACGGGTTCGTGTTGCACCTGGACGGCTACCTCTGCGAGATCAAAGATGTGCAGATCCGCGACGGGCTGCACGTGCTGGGACGCGCACCCGAGGGTGATGAGCTGGTCAATGATGTGCTCGCGGTGTTGCGCGCGCGGCAGGTGTTCGGTTCCGGCACGCCGCTACCCGGCCTGCGCGCGGCCATTGCCGGACGCCTCGGGCTCGATGAGCAGGGCACCCTCGCTGATGTCGACCGCCTGGAATCCCTGGCCCGCACGCTCGTGCAGGGCACGCAGGCGGCCGGCTGGGATGCCAGGAAGGTGCCCGACGTGGTCGCTGGCGTCCTCGGCGAGCCGGACGCGGCAGTGGTATCCGTGCTGCGGTTTGGCTGCACCGAGCTGGTGCCCCGGCTGGCCGGCACTCCTGCGGAAATCACCAACGTGCTGCGCGCTCTGGACGGCCGGTTCGTCGAGCCCGGACCGTCGGGTTCGCCGACCCGGGGGCTGATCTCGGTGCTGCCCACCGGGCGCAACTTTTACTCGGTGGATCCCAAGTCGATTCCCACCCGCAATGCCTTCGACGTCGGCGCCGCTCTGGCGGACTCGTTGCTGGACCGCCACCGTGCTGACACCGGCACCTGGCCCGACTCGGTGGGGCTGACCATCTGGGGCACGTCGGCGATGCGCACCCATGGTGACGACATCGGTGAAGTGCTGGCCCTGCTCGGTGTCCGCCCCGTGTGGGACGACGCGTCCCGCAGGGTCACCGGCATCGAGGTGGTCGCGTTGCCCGAGCTCGGCCGGCCCCGCATCGATGTGGTGGTGCGGATCTCCGGGTTCTTCCGGGACGCCTTCCCGCACGCGGTGGCACTGGTCGACGACGCAATTGCCGCCACCGCCATGCTGGACGAGCCGGCGGAGCAGAACTTCGTCGCCGCCCACTACCGCGCCGACATCGCGGCACACGGCGATGACCGGCGCGCCCGGACCCGGATCTTCGGGTCCAAACCCGGTGCCTACGGGGCCGGGCTGCTGCCGCTGATCGACAGCCGGGAGTGGCGCACTGATGCCGACCTTGCCGAGGTCTACGCCACCTGGGGTGGTTACGCCTACGGTCGCGGCCTCGATGGGGTCGCGGCGCGCCAAGACATGGAACACGCCTTCCGGCGCGTCACGGTGGCCGCGAAGAACGTCGACACCCGCGAGCACGACATCGCCGACTCTGATGACTACTTCCAGTACCACGGCGGCATGGTGGCCATGGTGCGTTCGTTAACCGGCCGCAGTCCGGCAGCTTACGTGGGTGACTCCGCAGTGCCGCACGCGGTGAAAACCCGCTCACTGGCTGAAGAGACCCGCCGGGTCTTCCGGTCCCGCGTGGTCAACCCGCGCTGGATCGCCGCCATGCAGCGCCACGGGTACAAGGGCGCTTTTGAGCTGGCCGCCACTGTGGACTACCTCTTCGGCTTCGACGCCACAGCCGGTGTCGTCGAGGACTGGATGTACCACCAGCTCGCCGAGTCCTACATCCTCGACCCAGGCGTGCAGCAGTTCCTGCGGCGGTCCAATCCGTGGGCGCTGCGCGGGATGACCGAACGGCTCCTCGAGGCGGCTGACCGGGGTTTGTGGGCACAGCCTGACCCGGCGGATCTCGACGCGCTGCGAACGGTCTACCTGGATCTCGAGGGAGACCTAGAAGGGTCGTAGCTGTGCGGCCAGTGTCGCGTCAGTGCCCGTCGGCGCTGAAATGACCGAAGTTCACCGGGCCCGGCCAGCGCCCACCCCATTTCCACCCCACCGCGTCGAATGCCCGCACTACCGGGCCGCCGTCGAGAATCATGCCCGAGCGCACCCGACCGCGACTGAGGTAGGACGACGCCAGCTCAGGTACCACCAGATCGCCGTTGACGTACGGGTTCTGGAACGGGTTGATGTCGATGGCCAACCCGAAAGCCTGCGCCGGCCACTGGGTCTGACCACGTCCTGCGTGACAGATGAACCCCTCGGTGTTGTTGCGGTCGCCGGTCGGCGGCAGGTTCAGCTCAGCTTCCGGTGAGATGTGCATCTGCTCCAACGGGAAACCGGCGACGTAGAGCTTCCGGAACACGTCGACCACTGCCTGCGCCGCTGAGGTGTTAACCAGCATCTCGCCGGTATGTGCGCGAGCGTCGAAACCCCGGAATGACATGGTGAGGTAGCGCAACTGCTCCGGCTTCACCGGGCAGGTCGGTTTCCAACTGCTGCGGGCCAGGACCTCGGGGGACACCGGAGCTATCGTGGACTGGAACGTGTTCGAGGTCGGTGGGGGCAGCCGGTCTGCGGTGGGGAACCGGCGGTCCACCAGCGCGGGGGGCGTCGATCGCACCACCCCGTACCCATCTTTGCGCCGGGGCAGCGGAATGGCGCCCACGATCCAAGGCTGCACCTGCCCGGGCGGGGTCTTCGGCTGCACGGCAGACCCTGCCGGCGTCCGTAAGGCGGTCGCGGGGGTCTGCTGCGCCGCAGGAATCTGGCGGTAGGCAGCACCATGACCGCTCATCAGGATGGCACCCGCGAGCAACCCGCTCAGGTACCTCCTGACGACGAGTCGCTGACCTTGGTGCTGCATCACCGCGCCACGATGTCAGATGGTCTGGTAGGCAGGAGCGGTGGACCACACTGTGCTACACCGCAGGCTCGCCGCTGACCTGTCGACTCCCATGGTTTATGCCCTGCTACGGCTGCGGGTCGAGGTGTTAGTCGTCGAGCAGGGGAATCCTTACCAGGAGCTTGACGGCCTTGACCTGCACCGGACGACCCGGCACTACTGGCTCGCGCCGCCCGACGCGATCGAGGACCCCCAGGCTACCCTGCGCCTAGAGGAGCCGGCCGACCGCCAATTCCGCATCAGCAGGATCTGCGCCACACCGCAGGCCCGCCGCCAGGGCGCCATGGAGCGGCTGCTCGAGGCTGCGCTGGGAGAAATCGGAGACGCACCCTGCGTGGTCGACGCGCAGCCAAGCTGTGTCGAGCTGTTCACTGCTTTCGGCTTTATGGTTGAGGGAGCACAGTCCACTGACAGTGGCGTCCCGCGGGTACCGATGCGCCGTGACGCGTCGGCGCGGATTCGCTGACCATGACAACGGCCCGCTACCCGTTTTCGGCAATCGTTGGGCATGACGAGCTCCGGCTCGCCCTGCTGCTGACCGCGGTACATCCGGGTATCGGTGGACTGCTCATCCGCGGGGAGAAGGGCACCGCGAAATCGACCGTCGTGCGGGCGCTGTCTGCGTTGCTGCCCACGGTGAGTGCAGTAGCGGGATGTCGCTTCAGTTGCGACCCGGAGACTCCGGATCTGCTCTGCCCGGACGGGCCGCATACCGTGGCAAACGGACGGGACGTCCGTCCCGCGAAGCTGGTCGAGCTGCCGGTCGGGGCGACTGAGGACCGCGTGGTCGGGTCGCTTGACCTGCAGCGCGCCCTCAACGAAGGCGTCTCGGCCTACCAACCCGGGCTGCTCGCCGCGGCACACCGCGGCGTGCTGTACGTCGACGAGGTCAACCTGCTGGCCGATCATCTCGTCGATGTGCTGCTCGACGCCGCCGCTATGGGCCGCGCGCACGTCGAGCGCGATGGCGTGTCCGTCTCACACGCCGCGTCCTTCCTCCTGGTCGGCACGATGAACCCGGAGGAGGGGGAGTTGCGCCCGCAGTTGCTGGACCGCTTCGGGCTGACCGTGGAGGTGGCAGCCTCCCGCGATGTCGAAACGCGGGCCGAGGTGGTCCGCCGGCGGTTGAGCTACGAGGCGGATCCGGCCGGTTTCGCGGCGGGTTGGCGAGCCCACGATGCTGCTCTGGCCGACCGGATCGTGGCGGCCCGCAGCGCGTTACCGCTGGTGGCGCTCCCGGATAGGGAACTGCGCCGGATCGCCGGGGTATGCGCCGCGTTCGAGGTCGACGGCATGCGTGCCGACCTGGTCTTGGCCCGCACCGCGCTGGCACATGCCGCCTGGCGGGGAGCCGGCGCGGTAGCCGAGGAGGACATCCGGGTCGCGGCGATGCTGGCGTTGCCGCACCGCCGCCGCCGTGACCCGTTCGACGAACCCGCGCTGGACCGCGAGCAACTAGAAGACGCCCTGCGCAACTCCGACTATCCGCCCGACGATCCTCCCGACAAACCTCCCTCCGGTGGCGCACATCCCGATGCGAGTCATTCCCATGGCGCCCATCCCCCCATGGAGACATATCAAGGTGTTCCGGGGGCCGGAGACCCCGATATGTCTCGCAGGGGGGCAGGTGGCGCGGAGAGGCCGGGCGGGGCGTTCCGGCCGCGGGTGCTGGTGGTGCCGGGGGTGGGCTCCGGGGCTCCGGGACGACGGTCGGCTGCCCAGACCAGCACCGGGCGCATGGTCCGCCCTGCGCGGTCGGAGGGGAGCGGGTTGCACTTGCTGGGGACGCTGGCCGCGGCTGCCCCGCACCAGCATGAGCGGGGGCGTCGCGGTCCGGGCCTGGTGGTGCAGCCCGGCGACATCCGCTTGGCTGTGCGCCGGGGTCGGGAATCCAACCTGGTGCTCTTCGCTGTTGACGCGTCCGGTTCGATGGCGGCCCGGTCTCGGATGTCTGCGGTCAGCGGCGCGGTGCTGTCTTTACTGCTGGACGCCTACCAGCGTCGGGACAAGGTCGGCCTGATCAGCTTCCGGGGTGCTGGGGCGCAGCTGGTGCTGCCACCGACGTCGGCGGTGGATGCAGCTGCCGCCCGGCTGCGCTCGCTGCGTACTGGTGGGCGCACACCGCTGGCAGCAGGGCTGCTGTGCGCAGGCCGCGTCCTGGCCGCGGAGCGGTTGCGCGATCCCGCCCGCCGGGCGCTGCTCGTGGTGCTCACCGATGGTCGGGCCACCTCCGGTGGGATGGATGGCGCGCTGGCCGCAGCAGAGCTGCTGCGCCGCGATGGGGTGGCCTCGATCGTGGTGGACTGCGAGTGCGGGCCGATCCGGCTCGGCCTGCCCGATCGGATCGCGATCGCGATGGGCGGCGGGTGCGTGCGGTTGGAACGGCTATCTGCTGACGCGGTAGCCGGGGTGGTCCGGGCTGCCCGGGGAGCTGCGTAACGCCAGATTCCGCTGGAAGGAGTCCACATGCCCCACGGCGTACCGGTCACTGTCCCCGATGATGGGCTGTCCACCCGGCAGCGGCGTAACCGGCCGCTGCTGATCGTCCATACCGGAGCGATGAAGGGCAAGTCCACGGCGGCATTCGGCCTGGCGTTGCGGGGATGGAGCGCAGGCTGGTCGATCGGCGTGTTCCAGTTCGTCAAGTCCGCAAAATGGAAGGTCGGGGAGGAGGCTGCATTCCGGGCGCTGCACGAGGTTCACCAGCGCACCGGGCAGGGTGGTCCGGTCGAGTGGCACAAGATGGGCCAAGGCTGGTCCTGGGCGCGCAAGCAGGGCACTCCCGGCGATCACGCTGCCGCAGCAGCACAGGGCTGGGCGGAGATTGCTCGCCGGCTGACCGCGCGGGTGCACGACCTGTACGTGCTCGACGAATTCAGCTATCCCCTGCAGTGGGGTTGGGTGGATACCGCCGAGGTGCTGGCCACCCTGGCTGACCGGCCCGGCCGGCAGCACGTCGTGATTACCGGTCGCAACGCGCCGCAGGCGCTGCTCGACGCCGCAGACCTGGTGGTGGAGATGACCAAGATCAAGCACCCGATGGACGCCGGTCAGAAGGGCCAGCGGGGTATTGAGTGGTGAAGGGGCACTCACGGGTACTTGTCTCCGCCCCGGCTTCGGGTGCCGGCAAGACCACTGTTGCCACCGGGTTGATGGCCGCGCTGCGCCGCCGGGGCACCACCGTGGCCGCGTTCAAGGTCGGCCCGGACTACATCGATCCGGGTTACCACGCGCTGGCCACCGGGCGCCCGGGCCGCAACCTCGACCCCGTGCTGGTGGGCGCCCAGCGCATCGCGCCGCTGGCCACCCATGGCGCGGCCGGGGCGCAGATCGCGGTCGTCGAGGGCGTGATGGGGCTGTTCGACGGCCGCGCCGGCACCCCTGGTCACGGATCCACCGCCCAGGTCGCCGCCCTCCTGGAGGCGCCGGTCCTGCTGGTCGTCGACGTGCGCGGGCAGGGCCGCAGCCTTGCAGCGCTCCTGCACGGGTTCCGCTCCTTCGATGCCGGCATCCGGATCGCCGGGGTGGTGCTCAACCAGGTCGGCTCGGCGCGTCACGAGCAAACCTGCCGGGACGCGTGCGCGGAGGTGGGTCTGCCGGTACTGGGTGCGCTGCGGCGCGACGGCGCGTTGTCCGTGCCGTCGCGGCATCTGGGGCTGGTCACCGCCGCCGAGTACGCGACAGCGGCGGGTGCGGTAGCCCGCTGGGCCGACGCAGTGGCCGCGCAGGTGGATCTAGACGCCGTGCTATCCCTCGCCGCGGCCGCGCCGCCGGCACCGCGCTGGGACCCGGGCGCTGAGGGCACCCGGGCAGCGGGGGAACCGGTGGTCGCGATGGCCGGGGGACCGGCGTTCACCTTCGGCTACGCCGAACATGCTGAACTCCTTGCCGCAGCCGGTGCCACCATCGCGGTCTTCGACCCGCTACGGGATGAGTCCTTGCCACCCGGTGCGGCGGGTGTGGTGTTGCCCGGAGGGTTCCCGGAGTGCCACACCGACGAGCTGTCGGCCAATGTGGCGCTGCGCGCCGCAATTCGCGCTCTGGCTCGCCGCGGCGCCCCCGTGCACGCCGAATGCGGCGGGCTGCTGTACCTGTGCCGCTCGGTGGATGGTGCCCCGATGTGCGGGGTCCTCGACGCTGAAGCGTCGATGACGGGACAGCTGGTGCTGGGCTACCGCGACGCCGTAGCGTTGCGCGGCTCGGTGCTGCACCGGGAAGGCGACCGCGTCAGCGGCCACGAATTCCACCGCACCACCGTCACGCCCCGCGCTGGCGAGCCTGCCTGGGGCTGGAGGGGTGCCCAGCCCGAGGGATTCGTTCAGGGCGGGGTGCACGCGTCGTTCCTGCACACCCACCCGGCCGCACATCCGGCGGCGGTGGCACGCTTCGTAGCAAGCTGCGCGAAGGGCACGTCGTGACGGTGGAGTTGATCGGCATCGGGGTGGGTCCCGGGGACCCGGACCTGCTGACCGTTGCCGCCGTGCGCGAGCTGTCCGCCGCCAGCCGGGTGTTCGTGCCAGCAATGGCCCCCGGTTCGCCGGGCCGGGCAGAGGCCGTGGTGCGCGCGCACTTGACCCATGACCGTGTCGAACGGCTGGTGTTCGCGCTCAACGACGACGTCGACGGGCCGCAGCGCCGGCGCCACGACTGCTGGGATGCGGCGGCCACCCGCCTGGTGACGTACCTGCGCGAGCACGCCGGGAGTGCCGCCTTCGCCACGCTCGGCGATCCATCGATGTACTCCACCTTCGGCTATCTCGCCCAGACTGTGCGCGAACTGCTGCCCGGGGTGCAGATCCGCACCGTCCCGGGCATCACCGCGATGCAAGCCGCCGCCAGTGCCGCTGGCCTCACCCTGGTCGAGGGCGCCGAGCCGCTGACCCTGTTGCCGCTGGCTCGAGACCTCGCGACGTTGGATGACGCGCTGGCTCGCGGTGGGGCAGTGATCGCCTACAAGGGCGGTCGCCGGCTGGCGCAGCTGCGGGAGCGGGTCGCCGCCGCCGGCGCGCTGGACCGTGCCTGGTGCGCCGAGCACCTCGGCACCCCCCTGGAGCGGATCACCCCGCTGGCGCAGATCCACACCGCGGGTTACCTGTCGACGGTGGTGGTATTGCCGCCGCGCCACGGCCGGGGAGCGCAGCTGTGACCGGGCCACCGCTGCGCGAGCCGGACCTGCCGCGGACAGCGAAGATGCGGCCGAATGCGCTGCGTACCGGATTCAGCACCGGTGCCTGTTCAGCTGCTGCGGCCAAGGCTGCGGTGGCGGCGCTGAGCGGCACCCTGATGCGCGCGGTGACCATCCCGTTTCCCTCGGGCCAGCGGCATGAATTTCCGGTGCACTCAGTGTGTCGCCAGGGCCGGAGCGCCACCGCGGTAGTGATCAAAGACGCTGGCGACGACCCTGATGTCACCCATGGCGCGCACCTGACTGTCACCGCCAGCTGGCGCCAGGACAGCGAGGTCGTGCTTCACCGTGGCGAGGGGGTCGGGGTGGTCACCCTTCCCGGGCTGGGGCTGCCGGTGGGGGAGCCGGCGATCAACCCGGTGCCCCGGCGGATGATCGCTGATGCGGTGTATGAGGCGTCCGGCGGGCGGGGCGTCGATATCACGATCAGCGTGCCCGGCGGGGAGCGGATGGCCCGCAAGACCACCAACCGCCGCCTGGGCATTGAGGGTGGCATCTCGATCCTGGGCACCACGGGGATCGTCCGCCCGTTCTCCACCGCATCCTGGCGGGCCTCGGTGGAGCAAGCGGTCGCGGTGATGGCCGCCCAGAACGTCTCCACTCTGGTGTTGGCGACCGGTGGACGGACCGAGCGGGGCGCGATGGCCTTGCTGGCGCACTTGCCGGAAGTGGCCTTCGTGGAGGTCGGCGACTTCACCGGGGCCGCGCTGCGCCGCGCGGTCGAGCATGGATTGGCCGAGGTTGTGTTCGTCGGCATGATCGGCAAGCTGACCAAGCTGGCCTCTGGAGTCTTGATGACCCACTACACCCGGTCCAAGGTGGATACCGGCCTGCTGGCCGAGATCACCGCCGCGCATGGCGGGCGCACCGAGGATGTCGCCGAGATCCGGGGCGCTCCCACTGCCCGGCGCGCCTACGAGATCTGGGAGGCTGCTGGGTTGCTGCGCTCCTGCGGGGATGACATCTGTGCCCGGGTGGCCGACACGCTGCGCCGGTTCACCGCCGAAGTCGGTGCCGCGCTGCCCGCGAAGGTGGCCATGGTCGACTTCACTGGGCTGCGCGTGGTCGCCGCGACCGAGCCGGACTGGGTGCAGTGACCGTTACCGTCGTCGGCTTGGACGGCGGGTCGTTGCCGCCCGGTGCGGCTCAGGCGCTGGCCGAAGCGAGCGTGGTGGTCGGCGCACCGCGCCAGCTTGCCGCCGTACCGGTGCCGGCGGCGGCTCAGGTGCTGGGCCCCACCCAGCTCGAAAAGCTTCCCGGCACCTCCCCGGCCGTCGTGCTGGCCAGCGGCGATCCGGGGTTTTTCGGCATTGTGCGGCTGCTGCGTGCCCGCGGCCTGCGGCCGGTGGTGCTGCCGGCCCGGTCCACCGTTGCGCAGGCGTTCGCGCTGCTGGGCCGGTCGTGGGACGACGCCGCCGTCGTGTCCGCACACGGGCGATCCCTGCGCAGGGCGCTCAACATCTGCCGGGCACGCCCAACGGTCGCGGTGCTGACCGGACCGGAGGCAGGTGCCGCGCAGATCAGGGCCGGGTTGGCCGGCTGGCGGCGGACCGTGCTGGTCGCCGAGGACCTCGGTGGCCCGGATGAGCGGGTGCGCCGCTTCCATGGCGGGCCGGTGCGCGATCCCCATCTGGTGTTGTGCCTGGCTGACGAAAACGCAGTGCCGCCACGGAGCTGGATCGCTGGCGGTGAACCAGTGCCCCCCGTGACCGGTTGGGCACTGGCCGAGGCGCAGTTCTCCCACCGGGCCGGGTTGATCACCAAATCTGAAGTGCGGGCGCTGGCCCTGGCCCGGCTGGCTCCGGGACCGGGACGGTTGGTGTGGGATGTGGGTGCCGGGTGCGGCTCGGTGGGCGTCGAATGCGCCCGGCTCGGGGCAGCCGTCATCGCCATCGAGCGCGATCCCGGGCAGTGCGCCCGGCTGGCGGCCAACGCGCACATGCACGGCGTGGACATCCGGGTGGTGGAGGGCCACGCACCTGCGGTGCTCGACCGGCTCCCGGAACCCGACGCGGCGTTCGTCGGTGGGGGAGGGCCGGACGTTGTGCGGGCTGTGGCGCAAGTTGCGCCGAGCGTCGTTGTCTCAGTAGTCGGACTGGACCGGGTGGCGCCGTGCCGCGCGGTGCTGCGGGATTCAGGTCACCGCGTCGACGGTGTGCAGCTGGCCGCATCACGGTTTGCCGAGCTGCCCGACGGTTCAGTGCGACTGGCGGCCACCAACCCGGTGGTCGTGTTATGGGGCAGCCGATGAGTCTCGTGGTCGGGCTTGGATCATCTCGCGGAGTGCATGCAGCGGCGGTGTGGTCGGCGCTGCGGCACGCGGTGCCGGACCTGGCGGCGATCACCGCGTTTGCCACCGTCGATCGTCGCCGTGACGAACCCGGATTGCTCGCGGTGATCCGGTCACACGGTGCGCCGCTGCATTGCTATTCTGCCGATGAGCTCGACACCATCGAGGTGCCACACCCGAGCGACTCCGTCCGGCACCACGTCGGTACTCGCAGCGTCGCTGAGGCTGCCGCCCTGCTTGGTGCCCGCGACCTGGGTGGTGGTTCGCTCATCGTGCCCAAGCAGCGCGGTGATCAGGTCACCGTCGCAGTCGCCGCGCTGCATCCGCTGTGGATCAGCTCGACCTGCACCGCGTGCGGGGCATGCCTGCGCACCTGCCCCGAGCACGCCCTGCGCCCCGCCCCGCAGCGCCCAGCAGTGATCGCGGTCCGCTGCACCTCCTGCGGGGAATGCGTCGAAATCTGCCCCACCGACGCGATCACCCTGCGCGACCTCTAACCTCCGATAACAGCAGTCTGGATGCAGACTGCTGTTATCGGAGGCCGAAATTACAGCAGTCTGCATCCAGACTGCGGCCGGTAACGTCGGTTACCTCAGGCATCGGGTGATTTCGGTTGCTGCGAGGACCACCGCAGCGTCGTCTGTCATTGCCGCACCCCGGGCGTAGCAGCGTCGGTACCGCAGATCACCCAGGCGACTGCGCAACATCGCTTTTGTGCTGGTTAGCCGCTCTGCGTCGGCTCCGAACAGACCGGGCGCGGTGCGGCTGACCTCTAAGGCACCGCACAGCACTGCCGCGGGCTCGTCGACACCCACGCGAGCAAACAGATCGATCAGGTTTCGGATCGTGATCCACTGCTGGGTCCAGTTGCCGGTGCGCTGCCAGTGATCGATCACCTGGCCGAACAGCGGCAGTGCGCCATGAGGGTCGCCGTGCCGCGCCCGGATCGAGGCGGCGGAGACCAGGGCAACACCGGCCAAAAATCGGTTGCGGGTGGCCTGGGATCTCGCCAGAGCAGCATCAATGGCGATGATCGCTTCATCGGGATCCACCTCGGCCAAAGCCTCGCCGAGGGTGTAGTCAGCCCACCCCATGACATAGGGATTTGCTGTGGTCATCGCAACGGAGCGCGCTCGCCGGGCTGCTTCCACTGCGCTCGTGCGGTCGGATCGGTATGCCAGCGGTAGCGCGGCGGCCACCATGGCAAAAGCGCCGAAGTAGGAGTCCCCGGCGGCTTCGGCCAAGTGGACGACCTCGTGATAGGAGCCGATGGCCTCATCGAGACGACCCTGGAATAGTGCGACGTCACCCAGGACGTACACCGCATACCGGCGGATCGGGTCTGCCGCCTCGCTGGCGGCTAGTGCACGGTTGGCGAGTTCGATGGCGCCCGCTAGGTCACCTCGTTTGCTGGCCCCCAGTGCGGCTACCCCAAGCGCCTGGGGCACGAGTGGATGCGACGTCCCCGCCGCGGCAGCCGCTGCTTGCGCCCACAACGCGATCTCGGAGGACGAGCCCGGCTCGACGTACCAGTACAGCGCTGCCGCGATCCGCATCGCCAAGTCGGGCTCGTGCTGCAGAGACCAGCGGTGGGCGGCGCGCAGGTCATCAAGGTGGCTGTCGATCGCCTGGCTCCAGGTTCCCGGGTCCGGACCGGTCAGGCCGGTGGCCGCGGCCTCAGCGAGCTCAGCGTGGTAGCTGGCATGGTCAAGCCTGGCGGACCTGGCACAGCCGGTCTCGTCGAGCCGCTCGCGCCCGTAGTGGCGCAGGGTGTCCAGCATGGTGTACCTCGTCAGAGGTTCGTCGGTCTGCGCGCCGAGCATCGAGCGGTCCACCAGCCCGGCGACGATCTCGGTGACCTGGTCGGAGTCGAGGTCACCCCCGGCTACCCGCTGCGCGGCGGCGATGGTGAACGACCCGGCGAAGACGCTGAGCCGGTCGAAGACCTGCCGGTGCTGGGCGTCCAGGAGCTGGTACGACCAGTCCACGACGGCCCGTAGCGTGCGATGCCGCTGCTCCCGGATCCGCCCGGCGGTCCGGACGAAGTGCAGCCTGCGGTCAAGCCTGGTCACGATGTCGCGTGCCGACAGTGAGCGGACCTTGGGCGCCACCAGCTCCAGGGCGAGTGGTAGGCCGTCGAGCCGGCGGCAGACCTCGGTGACATCCCCCGCGTTCGCCTCGGTCAACTCGAATGACGGCGACGCTGCGGTGGCCCGCTGGACAAACAAGGTGATCGCGTCAGGTGTCGGCAATGGAGCGACGGGCAGCACATGCTCGCCGTCGGTGCCCAGCGGTTCCCGGCTGGTGGCCAGGATCCGGACCGCGGGGCAGCCGCGGAGCAGCGCCTGGGACAGCTCGGCCGCCGCGGTGGCAACGTGCTCGCAATTGTCGAGCAGGATCAGCAGTTGCTTGGTTCGTAAGTAGTCCACCAGCGCGGGCGCGACGGAAACCGCCTGGCGCTGGATCACGCCGAGCACGCCGGCCACCACGTCGGGCACCGCCTCGGCTGCAGCCGGGGCGAGCTCGCACAGCCACACGCCGTCGGGATAGCAGCTGGAGATCTCGGCGGCCACTTGCAATGCCAGCCGCGTCTTACCCACTCCGCCTACTCCGGTCAGCGTGACCAGCCGGGCGCGTTTGATGGCCTCGGCAACCCGTTTCGTGTCGGCGAACCGGCCAACAAGCTCGGTGAGCTGGTGCGGAAGGTTGGTTGGTGGGCGTACCGGTTGGATCGCGGCGACTGCCTGATCCTGGCGCAGGATGGCCGCTTCGAGATCACGCAGCTCCGGAGGAGGATCGAGGCCGAGTTCGTCGGCCAGCGTGTTGCGGTAATGACGGAAAGACTCCAGCGCTTCGGCGGACCGTCCCGCCTGGTGCAGGGCGAGCATGAGCTGGCCGCGGGGGCGATCGCCTATGGGCTGCGCGGCCAGTAATGGCTCGAGTAGGCCGATCGCCTCTTCGGGACGGCCCAGCGCTAGTGCCGCGTCGACCCGATCCGCGGCGGCGCCCATCCTGAGCCCCTCCAGGCGGACCGCCTCGGCGCGGGCGAACTCCTCGTCGGCGAATTCCGCGTAGGCAGGTCCTCGCCACAGCGCCAGCGCTTCGTCCAGCAACGCGGCGGCGGCTCCCGGTGCCGCACCGAGGCGCTCTCGAGCCTGATCGACAAGCTGGGTAAATTTGGTGCTGTCCAGTTCACCGTCGGCCACCTCGAGTAGGTAGCCGGGTGGGCGGGTGACGATCCTGACAGACTGCTTGCAGCCGGCAGTCCGAATGATGCTCCGCAGCCGGGACACCAGGTTGTGCACTGCGCTTGTCGGGTCGGCCGGCTGTTGGGTGCCCCACAGGACCTCGGCGAGCCGGTCGACTGACACGACGTTGCCTGCTTCGACCACAAACAGCGCGAGCAGCCGCCGGATCCTGGGCGAATGTCGCAGCGGGAGCTGCCCGCCGGAGCAGGCGAGTTCCACGGTGCCCAGGATCCGGATGTGCATCACGCGGGCCGGTCAAGCCTCCAGCCGGTAGAAACGCCAGAAGTCGTTCGCGATCGGCAGCTCCTCGACGCGCGAGAAGCCGGCCTCACCTGCCCACTGTCGCACCGTCGGCGAGCGCAGCACAGTGCCGTTGGCGATAAGCGGTGACGTGGCCCGGGTAGCCGGGAGGCAGTGCAACACGCTCCACGCGTAATTCAGGCGTTCCACCTCGTCACAAGGGGCGGTGAAGGCATCGGCAACCCGCTCGTCAGCCACGAGCAGTGGTGCACCCTCAGCCAGCGCCGAACGCACCTGGCGCAACACGCCTACCGGGTCACCCATGTCGTGCAGAGCCTCGAACAGCATGGCCAGGTGGTAGCCGCCGCCCGTAGCGGCCGTGGTGGCATCAGCGGTCTCGAACCGGACGCGGTCTGCTACCTCCGAGTCCGCGGCGTTGCGCCGGGCCTGGTCGATCGAGGGCCCGTCGAGGTCGATGCCGGTTACGGTCACCTGCGGGTATGCGCGGGCCAAGGAGATCGCCGACCAGCCGGTGCCGCAGGCGACGTCCAGCACCCGCACCGGCGTGCCGGCGAGCAGGCGCGCCTGCACATCGGGCAGGCAGGACAGCCACTCCGTCGCCAGATCGTTGGCGAACATCGGCCGGTTGAAGCCGGCAATGCAGTCCCGCACTTCCGCGCCGTACCGCTCGTATGCCACCCCTGCTCCTGTGCGATAGGCGGTGGCTACCACATCCAGCGTCTTGGCCAATCCGAGCAGCCCAGGCGCCGTGGCTGCGGCATAGCCCGGGCTGTCCGGATCGAGCAGAGCCTCTGCGTGGCCGGCGGGCAAGGCGTAGGCGCGCTCGGCGGGCTCGTCACACTCCACGGCGACTTCGAGTATCCCGGTCACCGCCTGCTGCTCGAGCCATTCCTGCGCATACCGCTGATCAATACCCGCTGCCGCCGCCAGCGCGGCAGCCGTTGTGGCGCCGGTGTCATGGAGCGCGGTGTACAGGCCTAACCGGATACCGAGCTGAACAGCCAGCAGCTCCATCCCGCCCAGCAGGCTTGCGAATAGCCGCTCACCCAGCGCGTCACGCTGTGACGTAGCGGACTCTGCCACGATGGTCATGATCCACCTCCGAATCCTCAGGTGGGTTTACCGTGCCGCAGGCCACTCTCAGCGCGCTGTCAGATTGCTGCCGCACGCCTCCCAACGCGCAGTCTGGATGCAGACTGCTGTTTCAAGCGCCGAAAAAACAGCAGTCTGCATCCAGACTGCGCAAGCAGGGGCGGCGTTCAGGTACCCAGGGGGTTGAAGCCGGCGGGGAGTTCCAGACGGTGGGCGCTCATGAAGCCAGGGTCTGCGAGCACTTCCCGGGTTGGTCCGTCGGCGACGATCTGTCCGTGGTCGATGACCAGCGCGCGCGGGCACAGTTCCAGCGCGTACGGCAGATCATGGGTGACCAGCAGAGTCGTCATACCCAAACGTTTGATCAGATCGGCGAACTCCCGGCGGGCTGCCGGGTCGAGGTTGGCGGTGGGTTCGTCGAGCACCAGTACCTCAGGATGCATGGCCAGCACCGTGGCTACCGCGGCCCGGCGCCGCTCGCCCACAGACAGCCGGTGTGGGGCGCGGTCGGCGGCGTCGACCAGGCCGACGTAGGACAGCGCCTCGGTGACCCTGGCCTGCAGCTCATCACCGGATAGCCCCAGGTGGGCGGGTCCGAAAGCCACATCACGTCGCACCGTAGGTGTGAACAGCTGATCGTCGGGGTCCTGGAACACCACGCCCACCCGCCTGCGTACCTCGGTCAACGTGCCGCGCTGGACCTCAAGACCGCCGATGAACACCGACCCGGCCGAGGGCCTCAGCACTCCATTGAGCTGCAGCACCAGGGACGTCTTGCCAGCGCCGTTCGGCCCGAGCAAGGCGACCCGCTCACCGGGTTCGACCCGCAGCGAGACGCCGCGCAATGCTTGGCGGCCATCCGGGTAGGTGAAGTCGACGCCGCGGATTTCGATCGCGGCGTGGCCGCCGGCTGGGCGGGAGGCCGCCGGCGAGCCGATGAACCGCCCACGGCGGACCGGCTGTGCCGGTGTGGGCAACCGGGTGGCCCGCCGAGCCCGCCGCGAGCCAGTGGCCGGGCCGTCACCGTGCGGGGTCAGGGAGATGGGAGTACCAACCTTGGACTCGTAGCCAGGCAGCTGCACGCGGTAAGCGCACAAGTCGCAGTTCATCCGCACATCGCCGGCGCGCGCCTCCCGGTAGCGTTCCAGCACTACGCGGGCCAGCCGCGGATCCGGACCGAAATGGTCTGCGGCACGGACCTCCACTTCGGGATGGTCATGGGCCCACGCGCTGGCCTGGGCATAGATCCGGTTCAGCAGCACACCCGGGAACAGGAAAAACGGTGCGACGACCGCCGTTGTGGCGCCGAGCAGCCGCAGCCGCTCCAGTGTCTCGGGCACCGATGGGGTGGCCACGGAGACGAACCCGGGTTCGATGGTGCCCAACCCGCGGCCATCGGCGAGCAACCGGCTGACCTTCCACAGGTCCGCACAGGCATCCGGGTCGCTGCACCCTCGGCCGATCAGCGCCACTCCCAGTTTCTCCGGATCGGCGGCACCGGCCGCGTCGCGGATCCGGTCTGCAGCCACTTCCAGGACGTACGGTTCGATGCCCAGGTCGCGAGCCAGGCTGAACTGCACGTGCGGGTGCCGGGCCCGGGCCCGGGCCAGTGCGGCCGGGCCGTCGTTTTTCAAATGCCCGGCGGCCAGCAGTACCAGTGGCACGCTGACGATCTCGGTGGCGCCACGGGCAACCAGGTCATCGATGGCCTCATCGACGGTGGGGGAGGCCAGCTCGATGAACCCGAATCCGGTAAGCAGCTCACCTGCTGCGGCGCGGATCGTCCTCGCCATCGCCCAGAACTCGTCCACGCCGTCGGCGTCCCGGCTGCCGTGTCCCACCACCAGCATGGCTCGGTTCATGCCAGCGCCAGCCCGATCACGGCCAGCGCCGGTACGGCCAACGCGCCGGCCCACGCGCGGCGCGGCGCAGCAGCACTAGCCAGCGCAGCTGGCAACGTCCCGGTGTATCCGCGGGAGGCCATCGCGAGGTACACCCGTTCCCCGCGCTGGAAGGAGCGGGCGATGAGCGCACCGAGCCCGGCTGTCACCTCACGGACTTGCCATAGCCAGCGCGGATGCGCGCCCCGGCACAGTGCCGCGGTACGCATCCGCGCCAGCTCTGCCGCCAGCACCTCGAGGTAGCGCACCATGAACGCGGCCACCGCGGTGAACACCCGCGGCACCCGCAGCCGCTCCAGCCCGGTGATGATGTCCGGCAGCGACGTGGTCGCGGCCAGTATCGAGGTGGCAAGTAACCCGAAGGTCGCCTTGAGTGCGATGGTTGCCGCCGCATGCAGTCCCGGCACGGATAGGGCGATGCCGATCGTCGTCAGCCGGGGTGGCCCGCCGAGAACCGGCAGTGCCACCACGAACAGCAGGAATGGCACCTCTACCAGCAGTCGGCGCGTCATGATCAACAGGGGCAGCCGGGCAAGTGCGGCGACCGCGGTGAGCACCAGCAGATCCCACAGATACGGCCGGTACACGCCTGCTGGCGTACACGCCACCACCAGTACGAACAGCACGCTGGCCGCTACCTTGCACTGGGGTGCCAGTCGGTGCACCGGTGTGTCGGCGGGGATGAGCAGGCCTTGGTGCGTCGAACTCATGATGCTGGCTGGAAGCGGTCAGGAATGTGCACAGCGGACCTCTGCGAAGGCGGTGACGTCCAATGCTGCGACATCGCCGATCACGACAGTCAGCGGCGCGGGCAGCCGGGTTGAAGGAGGCTGGGCCAGGGTGCCGCGGACGGTGCGCTGCTGCGGGCGGGTAGCCGCGCTGATCGCCGCCACCGGGGTGGTGGGTGGCATCCCGCTCGCGCGCAGCGCCGCGATCACCCGGTGCAGCACCGCGCGCCCGGTCAGCAGCACCACGGTGCCACCCAGGCGGGCTACTGCCGTCCAGTCGACCTCGTCGACACCGTCATTACCGGCGACCACGGTCATCGTGCGGACGCGCTGGCGCACCATTACCGGAATCCCCGCCGCCGCCGGCGCGGCTACCGCGGCGGACACTCCCGGCACCACGTCGACGGCCACCCCGGCGCAGGCCAAGGCCACCGCCTCCTCGCCCCCACGGGACACCACGAACGGGTCACCGGATTTCAGCCTCACCACGCAGGCACCGGTCCTACCGAGCTCGATGAGCAGTGCGTTGATCTCGCCCTGAGACGGTGCCGGGATGGCGCCTTGCTTGCCGATGCAGTGCTTGATGGCGCCGGGCGCAAGCGCCAAGATCTCCGCCATCGATGCGCGGTCGTACACCACATGCTCGGCGGCGGCCAGCAACGCGGCACCGCGGCGGGTCAGCAGCTGCGGGTCGCCAGGTCCGGCTCCCACGAGATGCACGGTCATATCTCCGCCTCCGCGGGACCAAGTACGTCGGCGGTCATGATTCCGCCTCCGCGGGACCAAGTACGTCGGCGGTGCCGGTCACAACTCACCGAGAGATCGCGCAGTCACCAGCCAGTCACCAAGCCGGCTGGTGCTTGTACCGCCAACGATCACGACGGTGTGCATCCCGGCCCTGGCTGGGTCAAGGGTGGCGAGCGTGGCCAGCTCCACTTGTGCACTGTCTCGTCCCGCATCGGTGACCAGTCCGACGGGGGTGTCACCGGGCCGGTATTCGGCCAGCACCTCGCGTGCCCGGCCCAGCTGCCACGGACGTCCTCTGGAGCGGGGGTTGTACAAGGCCAGTACCAGATCCGCGGCAGCCACCGCGCGCAGCCGCGCTTCGACCGCCTCCCAGGGCGCGAGCACATCGGACAAGGTCAAGCAGGCGAAGTCGCGGGCCAGCGGGGCGCCGAGCAGCGCCCCGGCGGCAACAGCCGCCGTGATACCCGGTACCACTCGGACCGCGGGTCGCTGTGCCGGCGGCAGCGCGGTGGCCGTCGTCAGCGCCAACGAGGCCATGCCGTAGATCCCGGCGTCACCGGAAGACACCAGTGCCACCCTGGCCCCGCGGGCCGCGGCACGTACGGCATCCTCAGCGCGCTGCTGCTCGGCGCCGATCCCGCTGGGCAGCACGCTCTGGTGCGGGCCGGTGAGATCAGCGCACGCCGCCAGGTAAGCCTGGTATCCCAGGACGACCTGTGCGTCCCGGACAGCGTCCTCAGCAGCGCGGGTGCGATGGGCAGCACCGCCCGGCCCCAGTCCGACGACAGCGAGCGTGCCCGTCACGGTAGCCGCACGATCGCTGTGTCACGCAGGGCCGCGTACCTCCCCGGCACCTGATCCAGCAAGCCAGCCATTGCGCGAAGTCTAGCCGCGAACTTCCCCTTCGTGGGCATTCGCGGAAGGGCGTAAAGCGTCGAACATCTTGGAATGAAATAAGCGTTAGAGGACTAAGTGGTACGCAAATAAATTGATGCCTACTAGTACGCAATCTTATCCAACTCGGAGGAGTTACCCGTTGAGCTATTGCCGAATCGTGTTGCGAACTCGACGCTGGTTACATGGCCAGGCTATTTCCAGGTCGGTCTCGCCGAGTTCACGGCACCGCCAGTCGGTGACAGCCATAGTTACGGCGACTTGCGCTTTTCCGGGGGGATGGGCCGTCCCGCGGTACTGCCTGGCATTGACCTGCGGCGGCAGCCGTGCGAGTAGCTGGGATCGTAGAGCCGGCTGCGGCATCCAGCACTGGCCAGGGCCGGACCCACCAGAACTAACGCAGCAGTGCGGATGCCGGAGGCCTCCAGCGCTTCGGCGAGCCCGTCCACCGTGGTCCTCACCACCACCTCGTCCGGCCAGCTGGCCTTCGCCACGATGATGGCGGGAGTCTGCGGGGGGTAGCCGGCCAGGAGCTCCTGGCGTAAAGCACCAGGGCGCGCCGTGGACAGATAGATGGCCATCGTGGTGACGTGACGGGCGAAGCCGGCGACACTTTCCCGCGACGGCATTGACGCTGCGGTCCGGCCGCCACCGAGCCGGGTTAGCACGGCGCTTTGCGCCACGCCGGGCACCGTGAGCTCTACCTCTGCACTCGCCGCGGCGGCGGCCAGCGAGCCGACGCCGGGTACGATTTCGAAACTGCGGTGATGTTCGCGGCACCAGGACAGCTGCTCGGTCAGCGCGGAGTACAGCGAGACATCGCCGGAGTGCAGTCGTGCAATCCTGGCGTCTGGATGCTCCGCGTACACCGTGAGCACGTCCTCCAGCGTCATGCCCGCCGAGTCGTGAACTTCGACACCATCGTGGCAGTGCTGCAACACCTCGGCGGGGACGAGCGACGACGCCCAGATCACCACATCCGCCGCGGCAAGCCGGTTCGCGCCGCGGATGGTGATGAGGTCCGGCGCGCCCGGTCCGGCGCCTATAAACGAGATCAATCCGGTGGCCGGTTGCGTCAAACCATCACCTCTCGCGGCGTTCCGGTTCGCCCACTGCTCCCGCAAGGATGGGATCAGCCGCGCCCGTCACCGTCGGGACAGGGTGAGGCAGGCGATGCGGGCACCGAGGTTGCCTGCCTGCGCAGGATTTTCCGGTGTATGCGTCTGGTCATGTACCACGATGGAACCCGGCACACGATCCGTCAGGACGAAGGGCACGGTAGTGGCCGCGGTGCCCGTTCCGGAGGCGTCGGTCCGGACGTCGAGCCAGATTTCGTTGTCCGGATTGGCGTAATGGGGATTGGTCGATGGCGCTGACGGTGTCGCTGCAGGATCGGGGTGATTCTGGAAACGTGCGCCGGATGCACCCGCGGTGGGCCCGCACCGATTGTTGTATGCGGCTACCGCGTAGCTGCGGTTGGGCAGCAGTCCCAACACTGTGAGCTGCGCCCTGGATCCTTCCGAGGTCGGGATGATGGTGGCCGTCATCGCCGCTCCGATCGGCGCCAGATCGGGGTCGTATGTAATGGCCCGAGAGGTGGAGTTCGGCATGGTCAGCGTGCCGCTGCCAAATACCACCACCGGCTTCGAGTCGCCGTACCAAGCGACCGGCATAGCCGGGCGAAGCTCCCGAGATGACTGGCCGACCGGTATAAGAACGAGGGCGGCGCCTAACCCAACCAGCGTTGGCCACCGCCAACCTGTGTGAAACTGGTCACTCCCGGGCCGCATAACCGTATCGTGCCACTTGCGATGTGTAAGGGGGCAAAGATTACTTGCCGTCCGGGTCACTCTCCATAGCCAGCACGAAGTTTTGTACGTAGCGCAGCGCTAATTCTCGGCGATCGGTTGGGTGCGGGGCCCAGGGCAGTGCGTCTCCGGCCAGGTTCAGCAGCTGATCGTCGTCAAGTCTGGACACGATCAGCCGGGCGAGCTCGTCGCCTTCGAGATCCGGGCGCAGGCGCCGGGCCAGCACGTACTGGGTGGCAAGATCATCATCGGGATCATCGATGCTCATTCGGGTCTCCGTTCGGACCGCCACCGGTATGCAGCACCATTGTGACTGGTGATGGAACAAGGTGTAGGCCATCTCGGGGTCTCCCGACGACCCGGACGGGAGGGGACAGGAGACGACATGGTGCGGGCCGTGCACCCGATCGAGGCGGAGTCATACCGCATCCTGCGTTCCCAGGTGGATACCTCGCGGCTGCCGCCGATCACCCGTGCGGTGACCGAGCGGGTGATTCATGCCAGCGCGGACATCGCCTACGCGACTGACCTGTGCTGCGACGAAGACGCTTTGCGTACTGGGCAGCAGGCGCTGGCCATGGGCGCACCGTTGGTGGTTGACGTCCGGATGCTTGCAGCCGGTATCAGCTCGCGGAAAGCGGTGGTCGCGCTGGATCTGGCGCTGGCACCGATGCCAGGCTTGACACGTTCTGCGGCCGGTATCCGCCTCGCGGCGTCACACCACGCTGAGGGCGCGGTGTGGGCGATCGGCAACGCACCAACCGCACTGCGTGAGCTGATTCGTCTTGCCGCGGAGGGATCGGTCCAGCCTGCGTTGGTGATCGGGTTGCCGGTCGGGTTCGTGGACGCGGCTGCAGCCAAAGAGGCGCTGCGCGGCTCGGGTCTGCCCGCACTGTCCAATCGCAGTGCCAAGGGTGGCACTGCGGTCGCTGCCGCAGCGGTCAACGCGCTGCTGTGCCCGCAACCGGTGCCGTGACTCCATACCTGGTCGGGCTGGATCTCACCGGGCGCCGAGTCGTCGTGGTGGGCGCCGGCACGGTCGCGCAGCGCCGGCTACCGCGGCTGATCGCTGCCGGTGCCGACGTGCTGCTCATCGCCCCGGAGGCCACCCCGGCCGTGGAAGCGATGGCTACGGCGGGTGAGCTGCGCTGGGACGTCCGGGGCTACGCCGACGGGGATCTGGAGGGCGCCTGGTACGCGTTGGCGTGCAGTTCTGAGCCTGCGGTCAACGCTTCTGTGGCCGCCGAGGCACAGCGACGGCGGGTGTTCTGCGTCCGCGCGGACGACGCCACCGGCGGTAGTGCGGTTACCGCTGCTACGGCAGACCATGATGGGTTGCTCATCGGTGTGCTGGCCGGGCGCCGCCCGCGCCGCTCTGCCGCTGTCCGGGACGCACTGGTTGACGCCCTGCGTGCCGGGACTGTTGACGACGCACCGGATGCCGAAGACCGGGTCACCACGCCAGGGGTCGCCCTGGTCGGTGCCGGGCCCGGCGATCCGGATCTGATCACTGTGCGGGGGCGCCGCCTGCTGGGCCGAGCCGATGTGGTCCTGGCGGACCGGCTGGCGCCCCGGGAGCTGCTCGACGAGCTCGGCCCGCATGTCACGGTGATCGACGCGGCGAAGGTACCTTACGGCCGCGCGATGGCCCAGGACCAGATCAACGCGCTGCTCATCGAGCATGCCAGAGCCGGCCGTTTCGTCGTGCGCCTCAAGGGCGGTGACCCCTACGTCTTCGGGCGCGGTTTCGAGGAAGTGCAGGCTTGCGCGGCCGCCGGGGTGCCGGTCACCGTGGTGCCTGGCGTCACCAGCGCGATCTCGGTGCCGGCGGCAGCCGGGATCCCGGTGACGCATCGCGGACTGGCCCACGAGTTCGTGGTGGTATCCGGGCACGTAGCGCCGGACGATCCCGGTTGCCTGGTGGACTGGCCGGCGCTCGGGCGGCTGCGCGGCACCGTGGTGTTGCTCATGGCCGTGGAGCGGATCGGCGTGTTCGCCGAGGTGCTCATCACCCATGGCAGGCCGCCAGATACCCCGGTTGCGGTCATTGCCAACGGCACTCTGCGCGCACAGCGCGTAGTGGCCTGCCCGCTGCGGGACGTGGCTGACTGCGTCGCCAAGGCTGGCATTCGGCCGCCTGCCGTCGCGGTGATCGGCCCGGTGGCCGGACTCCTGAGCGGCGAACACTAGTTATGGCGCTGGCCGCCAATTCCGAGTGATCCGCAGGCGGGATAGCCCCGCATCGACGATCTGTGCCGGCAATCCGCGATCGGCGAACCAGCCGGTCACGATCTGGATGTCCCGGGCCAGGAATGCTTGCCCTTGCGGATTGGCCACCAAGTCCACCACCTGTGGTAGGTCGATGAGCACCAGCCGGCCGCGATGCACCAGCAGGTTGAACGGGGACAGGTCCCCGTGTGCCAGGCCCTCATCGATCAGGATCAGCAGGGCGTCGATGAGCTGATCCCACAATTCCCGCAACCGCGCCGGCCTGGGGCGCAGCTGGGCAAGGCGTGGTGCTGCCTGCCCATCCGCCTCGTCGAGGTATTCCAGCAACAGCTCCGCGCCGTGCAGCTGCACCGGGTATGGCACCGGTGCGCCGAGCCGCCACAACCGGCCTAGCGCGGTGAACTCGGCTACCGCCCACTGCCCAGCCAGCAGGTCGCGACCAAAGGCAGTGCGGCGGGCCATCGCGCGGGTTTCCCGGGAACGGCGCACCCGCCGGCCTTCCAGGTAGGCGGCGTCACGGTGGAATAACCGGTGCTCGGTGCTGCGGTAGCGCTTGGCGGCGAGCAGACAGCTTCGGGACGTGCCGGGCACGGCGCGCTGCACCAGGTGCACGTCGGCTTCCTTGCCGGTCTTGATTATGCCGAGCTCGGTATCGACGGCGGCGAGGTCAGTCACCAGCCACGTCGGATATGGCGCAGGGCCGCGCTGAGCAACATCCCAGGTAGACCACCGGCCACCGGTAACCGGAGTGTCGTCGGGTGTTGCTGGGGGTGTTGCTGGTCTGGTTCTGCGCCTGCGTGTTACCGCACGGTCGTCGGTGTCGTCGATGTCATCGCTGAAGCGGAACCGCCGCCCCTGCGGGCGGGCGTCACCAATGTGGCCGCGCCGAACGGGCAGCCGGTCGTGTTGCGACACGGGAGGATCTCCTGGGTGGTAGCGCCCCCGGAATCAGCCGGAAGGGCGGTGGGAGGGCAAGACCTGAACACGCGTGACCTTGCGGACAGCCATGTCTGGCCACCTCCTCCCGAATCCCAGGTACCCAGCCGGGTCGCCGGGCACTGTTGGTGTGCTAGCGCAGCATTGCTCGCCACCCGGGTATCCAGCAATCGAATATCCCGCCTGCAGTGGTGCTCACCGTCTTGTCCGGGTAGGCACTGCAAGTGGGGTTAGATGCATTAGATCTTGATGTGCTGCGCAGGCGCCGGACAATGAAGTGGTCCCGTTACCCACCCGACGTGCTGCCTGCGTGGGTCGCGGAATTGGATTTCCCGCTCGCCCCCGCGGTACTCGAGGCGGTTCGTGGAGTACTCGACGCTCAGGACTTGGGTTATGCCGAGCCAGGGGGCCTGGCCGAGGCGTTCGCCGGCTGGGCAGCGAGGTGCCAGGGGTGGCGGCCTGATCCTGCGCTTGCCTGCCCGGTAGCCGACGTGATGGCTGGCCTGGAGGCGGCGCTCCGGGTGCTGACCGAACCGGGCGACGGCATCGTGTTGCTCACTCCCGCGTACCCACCGTTTTTCGCGCTGCTCGAGCACCTGCGCCGCATCGCTGTTTCGTGGCCGCTGCTCGACCGGCCACAGGGCTGGATGGTGGACCTGCAACGCCTCGATGACGCGCTGCGCGAGGGCGCCCGGGCGGTACTGCTGTGCCATCCGCACAACCCCACCGGGCGGGTGCTCAACCTCGGCGAGCTGGCGGCCATTTCGGAAATCGTTGACTCGCGAGGCGCCTACGTGATCTCTGACGAGGTGCACGCTCCTTTGCTCGCCAGCGATCTCACGTTCACTCCGTACGCCGCCGGCTCAGCATCAGCGGCAGCTCACTGCGTGACCGTCACCAGCATCTCCAAAGGCTGGAACGTGCCAGGCTTGAAGTGCGCGCTGCTGCAGTCACAGCCGGCCACCGCGCGGGTCGTCACCGCGGTACCGCAGTATGAGCGGCTGCGCGCGTCCGTACCCGGGGTTGCCGCCAGCATCGCAGCGTGGACTGACGATGGTGGCTGGCTCGACGAGTTGCGCCAGCACCTGGATCACACCCGCGCCGCACTCGCCGGCTGGGTGCGGCGAACCCCGGGCGTGAGGGCACATCCCGGCCAGGCGGGTTACCTGGCCTGGTTGGATCTGCGCGATGCCGGGCTGGGTGACGATCCGGCCCGGTTGTTGCTGGAACGGGGCCGCCTGGCGGTGAACCCGGGACATACCTTCGCCTTGCCCGCGGAGCAGGGCCGCGGGCGAGTCCGGTTCAACCACGGCACGTCGTTGCCCCTGCTGCATGAGGCGCTGCGCCGCGTCGAGCGCACCATTGAGGGCTGACTGCCTGGTCGAGCGCTTCGGCCCGCGGCATGAACGTCGGCGGTGCACCATAGGGCTATGGACCGTCAGCAGCTGAGGGCTCTCCAGGAGCCGCTCAAGCAGCAGTACCGGGGCGACGCCACGGCGGCGCTGGTCACCCTGCGGGCTCAGGGAAGTCTCGGTGGGGGCATCACGTGCTCGGTCCACACCGGACGGGAGCTGGCCGAGGCCGGCCTCCATCCTGCCAGCGGAGGGGATGGATTGTCGCTGTGCTCGGGCGACATGCTGCTGCAGGCACTGGCTGCCTGTGCGGGTGTCACGCTGCGTGCGGTGGCCACCTCGCTGGACATCCCGGTCACTGGGGGCACCATCGAGGTTGAAGGCGATCTCGACTTCCGGGGCACGCTGGCAGTCTCCCGGGAGGCGCCCGTGGGTTTCCTGGCCATCCGCCTGCGGTACATCCTTGATACGGCCGCCACGACTGAACAGCTGGACACTCTCTTGCGGCTCACCGAGCGCTACTGCGTCGTCTACCAGACTCTCGCCGGCGCCCCGCAGCTTTCTTCACAGTGGGAGACGGCATCGGGGAATTACAAGCCCCAGCCATGACCGTGTTGTGCGTAGCCTGGAATCACCGGCCGGACGCGAACCGGAATGACGGCTTGTCTTGCGGCGAGATACGCTCCGGTCTCCGTGATCCGTCTGTCCAAGGAGTCCCCGAAGCATGATCACCAGGTTGTCTACGCTGTTCCTGCGCACCCTGCGCGAGGATCCGGCGGACGCCGAGGTGCCCAGCCACAGGCTACTGGTACGCGCGGGGTACGTCCGACGCGTCGCCCCCGGGGTTTACTCCTGGCTGCCGCTGGGCTTGCGGGTGCTGCGCAATATCGAGGCTGTGGTACGCCAGGAGATGGACGCGATCGGCGCCCAGGAGATCCAGTTTCCGGCGTTACTGCCCCGGGAGCCGTACCAGGCCACCGGCCGTTGGACCGAGTACGGCGCCAGCCTGTTCCGGCTGCGTGACCGTAAGGGTGCTGACTACCTGCTCGGCCCCACCCACGAGGAGCTGTTCACCCTCACCGTCAAGGGTGAATTGAGCTCCTACAAGGACTACCCGGTGATCCTGTACCAGATCCAGACCAAGTACCGGGACGAGGAACGCCCCCGCGCCGGCATCCTGCGCGGCCGGGAGTTCCTGATGAAGGACTCGTACTCTTTCGACCTGTCCGATGAGGGGCTGGCGCGGTCGTACCAGCTGCACCGCGATGCCTATATCAAGATCTTCGACCGGCTCGGGCTGCGCTATGTGATCGTGTCCGCGGTGTCCGGTGCGATGGGTGGCTCGGCTAGCGAGGAGTTCCTCGCTGAGGTGGAGACCGGCGAGGACACCTTCGTGCGCAGCACAGAGTCGGATTACGCGGCCAACGTGGAGGCGGTGAGTACGCCGGCGCCCCCGGCGCGGCCCATCGAGGGCCTGCCACCTGCTCGGGTGCTGCATACGCCGGATACCCCGACCATCGACACGTTGGTCGATCACCTCAACAAGGCGAGTCTCGGCCGAACCTTCACGGCCGCGGCCACCTTGAAGAACGTCATGGTCAAGACCCGGCGGCCGGGCGCGCAGGATTGGCAACTGCTCGGTGTGGGAGTGCCGGGAGACCGTGAGGTCGACCCGAAACGGCTGGCGGCTTCGCTGGCTCCGGCCGACGTGGCGCTGCTTGATGATGCGGACTTCGCTGCCCATGCGTTCCTGGCCAAGGGATATATCGGGCCTGGCGCGCTGGCCGCGCATGGGGTGCGTTACCTCGTCGATCCCCGCGTGGTCCCGGGCACCGCCTGGGTCACTGGCGCGGACCGCCCTGACCACCATGTGGTCGACCTCGTCTGCGGACGCGACTTCGTTCCCGATGGCACCATCGAGGCCGCCGAGGTGCGTGCCGGCGACCCATCGCCTGACGGGGTTGGCACCCTCGTTGCTGCCCGCGGGATCGAGATCGGGCACATATTCCAGCTCGGTCGCAAGTACACCGATGCCTTCGGGTTGGATGCGCTGGGACCCGACGGTAAACCGATCCGGATCACCATGGGCTGCTACGGCATCGGGGTTTCCCGGTTGGTCGCTGCGATCGCGGAGCAAAGCCATGATCAGTACGGGCTGGTCTGGCCGCGCAAGGTCGCTCCGGCTGACGTGCACATCGTGATCGCAGGTAAAGATGAGGCGGTCCGCGCCACCGGTGAGCAACTGGCCGCCGACCTGGACTGCGCTGGAGTGCGGGTAATGCTCGATGACCGCACGGCCACCCCGGGCGTAAAGTTCGCCGACGCTGAGCTGATCGGTGTGCCCACTATCGTGGTGATTGGCCGTGGCCTCGCGTCGGGTGTGGTGGAGGTCAAAGACCGCGCTACCGGGGAACGCACCGAGGTGCCGCTGGATGGTGCGGTTGCGCACCTGCAGGAGTTATGCCGCAAGTAGCTGCCAGCTAGGCGCGAACTTCAGCCGGGCAGGAAGCTCAGCCGTACGGTGCGTGTCGGGTTGTCGACGTTGATGTCTACCAGGCAAATTGACTGCCAGGTGCCCAGCGCGAGATGCCCGCCTAACACGGGGACGCTGGCGTAGGGCGGCAGCAGCGCCGGGAGCAGGTGGGTTCGGCCGTGTCCGGGCGAGCCATGCTGGTGGCGCCACCGATCGTCGGCCGGGAGCAACTCGCGCAGCGCAGCGAGCAGGTCGGCCTCACTACCGGAGCCAGTCTCGATCACAGCTAGGCCGGCGGTGGCATGCGGCACCCATACGTGCAGCAGACCATCGCCGGCGTGGATCCGGTCGAGAAAGGCACGGCACGGGTTGGTGAGGTCGGACACCTGTTCGCGGGATCCGGTTTGGATGCGAATCTGCTCGGTTTGCACGCCTTGACGATCCTTCCTGACGACCCTGCTTTACGGCGTTCCAGGAAACGGCACCGTCAGCGGGACGGTTCCGGCGGTTTGCCGCCAACGGGTGGCTCGCACGGCCGCTGCGGTCAGCGCCTCCAAGGCGGCTCCGCGCACATCTGGGTCCGCTGGGCTGCGTTCCACCACTGACCGCCACGCGGCGGCTGCGTCCGTCTCGGCCGTGATCACCAGGCGGAGAGCGGACGCGGCGTCGGTGACCGGCTCGGGGCTGAGATATCCCGGTTCCGGGGGCACCGGTGGCACGCCCGCGTCCATGAGCATCCGCTCGGTGGCATCACGCCGGGCCTGGTGCGCGGTCGTTGCCTCGTCGAGCCGGCGCGCCAACGTCGCGGGCATGAACGCGCCCGCCACCCCGTAAACCCACACCGCAGCATGCTCGGCGGCCAGTGCGCCCTGCAGCGCCGCCACCGGTACCTGTCTGGCCGTACCGCGTGGTTCCCGATCCCCGCGCGGGGACATACCCCGCCTGAGGGCACCCCATTGACCCCGGTATGTCTCCATGCCGTGGTGAGACCTGGAAGGGTCGGGCGTCATGTGAGGACTGCGGTGTGGGTGGCGCAGCACGCCGCGACCGACGCGAGCAGGGCCGCTCGGTAGCCGGGCAGCGTGATCGCGAGTTCGGCTGCTTCGTCTTGCGCTGCTCGCATCGCCTGAGTTAGAGCTGCCTGGGCGACCGCCTGATCAGGGCTGACCGCTGGTGCGACAGTCGGCGGCGGCTTGACGGTGCTGGACGGCATCGGATCAGGATGTACCCGATGCAGCTCGGCGCGTAGCGCCCTCGCATGTGCCGCCCGGTCGGCGCCGAGTGCGTTAGCTGCGGCGGCCAGCGTTGAGTGGGTTCCAGCCACGGCGGCTGCCAGCGCCACATCAGCCTCAGCCCGCCGGGCAGGTCCCTCCAGTGGATCGGGTCCCCCCGAGCCGGGCACGGATGCAGTGCATCCGGCGACCGCCGCCGGACCGGCCAACAACAGTGCCGCAGTGGTTGCCCCGGCGGCCAGCGCCTGGCGACGGCTGGGACGGGCCTGGAACACGGTTGCCCATCTTGCCAGGCCGCCGTTTTGCCGCGGCCTTGCATACCGTGATCCACTTGGCGCGGGCTGGTTCCGCAACGCGATACCCTAGGTGATCCCCGACCGGGATGCGTCGGTGCCGGCGCCACCCGCATCGCCACATCGTCAATAAGTAGAACCTCGCCACACGACACTTCGGGACACGAGGACAGCGAACCCAGGAGGCCACGGTGAGCGCGCATCCAGCGAATCCCGACTCCGCAATCGAGTCGGTGGTGCGCGATGCGGTGGCTGGCACCGGGTTCGAGCTGGAGAACCTGGAGGAGGTACGTGCAGGTCAGCGCCGACTGATCCGGGTAATCATCGATTCGGACAATGGTGTCGGCCTCGACGACATCGCCGCGGTCAGCCGCGCGGTATCGCTGGCGCTCGACCAGCACGACGAGCTGATCGCCGGGCCCTACCACCTCGAGGTGACCTCACCGGGGGTCGATCGGCCACTCACCGCACCACGGCATTGGCGGCGTAACCGGCAACGGCTGGTCCGCGCGTCGTTAGTCGATGGCGGGGAACTGCTCGGCCGGATCGGTGACTGCGATGACGACGGAGTCGTCCTGCTGGCGTCGGGAACCCTTCGCCGAGTGCGGTATGCGGAGCTGCGCCGGGCGGTGGTGGAAGTGGAATTCCGGCCACCGCCTGCCGCTGAACTTGCTGCACTCGACGGCGCACGACGGCATGATTTGGAGGAAAGGTGAACGTCGATATTGCCGCGCTGCGCGCCATTGAACGCGACAAGGACGTCTCTTTTGAAACAGTG
>JAJPIR010000044.1 GCA_021324675.1 Actinomycetota bacterium | reverse complement strand
TCGGAGTCGATGCCTCGACCCTGCCAGCAGGCCTCGGAGTCGATGCCTCGACCCTGCCAGCAGGCCTCGGAGTCGATGCCTCGACCCTGCCAGCAGGCCTCGGAGTCACAGCGCGATACCCAGCAACGCATCAACGGCGGTGCGCATCAGCGCAGGGGCGTCCACGTCGCAGGCGCAGTGGGTCAGCGTCTCGGTGGCCCAAGCGTCGACAGTGGCGAGAGCCCCCGCCGTATCGAGATCGTCAGCCAGGTGAGCACGCATTACCTTGATCGCGTATTGGGCTGAAGCGCCGGCTGGTCGCGCAACGGCTTCGCGCCAACGCTCAAGCCGGGCGACCGCCGTGTTGAGCATCTCCGCGTTCCACGATCGGTCGGTGCGGTAGTGGTCGGACAGCAATGCCAGCCGCAGCGCCATCGGATCGACCCGGTCGGCCCGCAGCCGGGAGACGAACACGAGGTTGCCCTTCGACTTGGACATTTTCTCGCCGTTGAGGCCGATCATCCCGGTGTGCACGTAATGCCGTGCCATCGGGTACTGGCCGGTGAGAGCCTCGGCATGAGCAGCGGAAAATTCATGGTGCGGAAAAATCAGATCCGAGCCACCTCCTTGCACGTCGAAACCAGTGCCTAGCCGATTGAGCCCGATCGCGCAGCACTCCACGTGCCAGCCAGGACGTCCCGGACCCAACTCGGAGTCCCATGAGGGCTCACCTTCACGGGCGGTACGCCACATCAAGACATCCAGCGGATGTCGCTTGCCGGGACGCTCCGGGTCCCCACCGCGCTCAGCGGCGAGCCGGATCATCGTGTTGGTGTCGTAACCGGACTCGGCGCCGAAGTGCGGCGCGGCGCGGTGGTCGAAGTAAACGTCCGGATGGTCGAGATCGTCGACGCGGTAGGCCGCCCCGCAGGCCAGCAGCTTGGCGACGACCTCCACGATCTCACCGATGGCTTCAACGGCCCCCACGAAGTCCCGTGGTGGCAGCACCCGTAGTGACTCCATGTCTTCCCGGAACAGCGCGGTCTCCCGCATTCCGAGTACCACCCAGTCGTCTTGGTCGCGGATCGCCCGCTCCAGCAATGGGTCGTCGACATCGGTGACGTTCTGCACGTAGTGCACCTCGTGGCCGGCGTCACGCCAGTACCGGTGCACCAGGTCGAAGGCAAGGTAAGTGGCGGCATGCCCGAGGTGGGTGGCGTCATAGGGGGTGATCCCGCACACGTACATTCGGGCGGTGCGGCCGGGCGCGGTCGGCCGGACCCGCCCAGCGGCAGTGTCGTGCAACCGTAGCGGCGGCCCCTGACCGGGTAGCTGCGGCAACGCTGTCGAGGTCCAGGGCTGCATGGAATCGACACTACGTCACCCCGGATCTGCCACCGGGCCCGTCGGACTGGGCAGGACGCGTGACCCGCGCGACACCAGCACGCGACACGGGCGACACCAGCGCACGACACGGGCGACACCAGCCCGCGACACGGGCGACACCAGCACGCGACACGCGGAATCAGGAGCGGCGTTTGCGGTGCCGTAGATAGTCGCCTACTACTGCGGCGCCCAGACCGTCCACCCCAGGGTCGAGCACCCGACCCCCGCAACGCCGGGCAAGGGCGTGCACGAATGCAGCCAGGCGGGGATCGTCGCCGAGCATCACGATGCTCACCGCGGTGCCGTGGCGGGCCAACCCGTCCATCTCGCGAATCGTCAGCGCCAGCGTCTGGGGCTGCGGCGGGTAGCTGAACACCGCCTCACCATCGGGTTCGAGGTGCGCGGTGGGTTCCCCATCGGTGATCACCAACAGCACCGGGGCGGCATCTGGGTGGCGACGCAGATGCCGGCCGGCTAGCAAGAGGGCGTGGTGCAGGTTGGTGCCCTGCTCCCACACCCCAGCTAGGCCGGTCAGTTCGGCGATATCCACGCGCTCGGCATGGCGTCCGAAGGTGATCAATTCCAGTGCGTCGGAGCGGAACCGAGTCCGGACCAGGTGATGCAGCGCCAACGCGGTGCGTTTCATGGGGACCCAGTGTCCGTCTTGCACCATTGACCACGAGGTGTCGACACACAATGCCACCGCGGCCCGTGCTCGCTGCTCGGTATCTACCAGCTCGACGTCTTCGACGGTCAGCAGCGGGGCCGCGCTGCGAGTGGCGGCTCGGCGCAGCACGCTGTTGCGCACGGTGCGGGGCACATCCCATGGCTCCGAGTCACCGAACTGCCAGGGTCTGCTGCCGCCGCTGGGCTCCCCGGCAGCGCCGGCCCTGCGCAGCTCCCGCTCACCGCGCCGGCTACGCAGCACTCCGACCATATCGGCTAAGGCCTGCGCACCGAGCCGGCGCATCGCCTTGGGTGACAGCCGCAGCGATCCGTCAGGGGCGCGCTCGAAGAAGCCATGACGTTCTAGTTGACGTTCTAGCTCAGCGAGCCGGCGAGCGTCGACTCTGGCCTCTTCGCCCAGCTGGCGAGCCAACGCATCGAGGTCAATGTCCTCGGCGCGAGCTCCGGCATACGCCTGGGCGAGCTGCTCGGCCAATGCGTCCAATTCGGCGAGGTCGACCATTGCCTGCGCGCCCTCGCCCAGCCCAAGCGGATCCTGGCCACGGAAGCGCTCGGAGCCTTGCCAGTCCTCGCCGGGCCGTAGCCCTTGAAGGTGGGCATCCAGCGTCGCCAACTGGGCAGCCAGCCGGGGGTCACCGAAGGCTTGCTGGATGAGCTCGGCGAGTTCGGCCCGTTGCTGCGCGGTCATCGAGTTGATCATCCGCTGCGCTGCCGCGGCCCGGGCGGCCAGCGCGTCGATCAACTCCTCGACGTTGCGGGGACGCTCGGGAAAGAAATCGCCGTGTTTGTGAATGAACTCCTCAAAGCGCTGGTGAGTGTCCGGATCACCGCGTGAGTGGGCGGCGAGCAGATCGTTGAGATCTGACAGCATCCGCCGGATACCCTCGACGTCTTCGGGTGAGCTGGATTGCAGCGCCCGCTTGATGCCCTCGAAGCGCTGTTCGAGCAGCTGCTGGCCGAGCAGGTCGCGGATCTGCTGGTAGGCCTGAGCGGCCTCGGGGCTGCGCCAGTCGTAGTCGGCGAGTTCGGTAACGGCGCGGGCAGTGTCTGGTGGTAGTGCGTCAAGGCGAGCCTCGCGGAACCGAGCATCGTCGTCGGGGTCGGGAAACAGCGCTTGCCGCTCCGCGGCGAGAGCCTTGTTCAGCAGCTCGCGGACCTGCTGGAGGGTGCCGTCGAGCCGGTGACGGCGGGTGATCTCGGTGCGGCGCTGCCAAATCCGACGGCCCAGCTCATCCATGCCTCTCATACCCGGCAACCCGCGGCGCAGCAGCTCCCGCATCGCCGCCCGCGGTGATGCCCCGTCCATCACATCGCGGCCGATCCAATCTAGCGCGGCGGACAGGTCGGGTGGGGACGCCAAAGGATCCGGACCACCGTGCCAAGGCCCGTAGCTGTACCGGCTCGGCGAGGTCATTCCCGTGACCCGTACACGGTGCGGCCGTTTTCGATGTCCTTGCCAAGCTTCTTGGTGAGATACAGCGACTCCAGAGCAAGTTCGATCGCGGCCGCGATCGGACCCGGTGGGCCGTCCGGGGCCGCCCCGAGCCGGCTCGCAACCTCGTGCAGCACCGGTAGTTCGGGCAGCGCGGCGAGCACCTCGGCCGCCGGTACCTGCTCGCCAGTGACCACACGGTGGCCGCCCGACACCACGTCAGCGAGTGGCGTGAGGTTCAGGCCGCGGAGCCGGGCCCGGGCCGTGTCGGCCACCGCACGGCGCAACAGGTGAGTGAGCACTTCGCCCTGCTCGTCACGTTGCGCGGACGGTTTGTCATATCCAGATTCAAACTCCAGCTTGCCCCGCAGCACTGCTGGCACCGCCTCCAGGTCGACAGGCCGCGCAACTGCGTCCTCTTCACCGGTCAGCGCGGCCCGGCGCAGCGCGGCACCGGCAACGGTCTCCGCGCCGGCCACCGCGAACCGTGCCGACACCCCGGAGCGCTGATCGATTGCTGCGCTGGCGCGCAGATGCCGGGCGAACCGGGCCAGCACTTCGAGCAGGGGCTCGCCGACCTGTGCACCGATGCCAGCGAGGTCGGCTTCTTGAGCGACCAGCGCGACCTCGTCGGCCATCTCCGGCGGGTAGTGGGTACGGATCTCGGCGCCAAAACGGTCCTTGAGCGGGGTGATAATTCGGCCCCGGTTGGTGTAGTCCTCGGGATTGGCGCTGGCGACGAGCAGCACGTCCAGCGGTAAACGCAACGTATAGCCGCGGACCTGGATGTCGCGCTCTTCCATCACGTTGAGTAGCGAGACCTGGATCCGCTCGGCCAGGTCAGGCAGCTCGTTAATGGTGACAATGCCGCGGTGGGCACGGGGTACCAACCCGTAATGGATCGTCTCCGGGTCACCCAGCGTGCGACCCTCCGCGACCTTCACCGGGTCGACATCGCCAATCAGGTCACCCACCGAGGTGTCCGGGGTGGCCAGCTTCTCGGTGTAGCGCGATGACCGGTGCAGCCAGGCCACCGGCAGGTCGTCACCGAACTCGGCTGCGCGCTGGATCGAGGCTGGGGTGATCGGCTGGTAGGGATGCTCGGGCAGTTCGGCGTCCTCGATCACCGGGGTCCACTCATCCAGCAAGCCAACCAGGGTGCGCAGCAGCCGGGTCTTACCCTGCCCGCGCTCCCCTAGCAGCACTATGTCGTGTCCGGCCAGCAGCGCGCGCTCCAGCTGCGGCAGCACGCTGCCGGAAAACCCGATGATGCCCGGCCACGGATCTCGACCGCTGCGCAATGCGCCAAGCAGGTTGGTCCGTATCTCACTTTTGATCTCACGCTGCACATGCCCGGAAGCGCGCAGCGCGCCCACGGTTCGCGGCAGGCCTGTCGGGGGCTGCGGGGATCTGCGCTGCGGGGTGACGGCCACAGCTCCACGCTACGCAACAACCACCCCGACCAGCATCTCCGCCTCGTTGCTGTCGCACCCAGACTCCTCGCACAACCGCTGTGGATAGTCACGCATTCTTTGCATGGTCGGTGAAGGATAACGTCGACCACCCGATCGACATCGCCGGCAATACCAAGGGCTGCTCCTTGTAAAAACTAACCGAAACGGATTTGACCTTGATACCGTCGGCCCCACCGCGTTGGGATGGGGCCGACTTTAGCTTTATCACGGTCTACGGACAGGTAACGGTAGGACCGTTGGCCCATGCGCCTTGACCACCCACGCCGCCGCACAGGCCAGGACCTCCCACAATGCCCCCGTTGCCGCCATTTCCTCCAATACCAGTTGGGCCGCCGGGTAGGCCGCCGGCGCCCCCGACGACACCGCCATTTCCGCCATTTCCACCGTTTCCATCGAGTCCGGTGCCTTGGCCGGGGCCACCTCTGCCACCCATTCCGCCCATAAAGCCGCCCGCGCCACCGTTACCACCGTTACCACCGGATCCGTTGGGTCCTCCACCAGCGCCCCCTGCGCCGCCCGCGCCTCCGAAGATTCCGCCGTAACCGCCGACCCCTCCGGGACCGCCATTACCGGCTAGTCCGCTGACGCCCCCAGGACCACCGGCAGGTCCAGCATTTCCTCCTGAACCGCCAGCACCACCGGTGCCTCCCCTGAATGCGCCGATACCTCCAGCGCCTCCGGCGCCGCCCAAGCCGCCGTTACCGCCATTGCCATTCGGAAATCCTCCGGGGCCGCCGTTAGCACCGGCGCCGCCGGCGCCACCGGTACCACCGGTGCCGCCAACGAAGTTAGAGAAACCGTTGAAGCCCAAGCATTGAATGCAAGGTACTGGACTGCCGGGAGCAGCTTCAGCAGGTAACGCTGAAACAATGAGCACCCCGCCAGTCAAACTGGCCATTACAGCGGAAACGACAAGGCGTTTCATATTGGAAGCCTCCCAGGAGAGCTGACTGATTGTCGATGTGCGATCACCCCCACTGTGTGAAATCAGGTGCCATTGGCACCGTTCCCACCTGCACCCCCCGCACCTCCAGCGCCTCCATTACCCCCAGCGCCTCCATTACCCCCCGGTTGGCCCGGTTGGCCCGGTTGGCCCGGTTGACCGGGTTGACCGGGTTGGCCTGGTTGACCCGTACCCCCGGGAAGTCCATGAGGACTGACCTGGGCCAGTAAGCCGAGCAACTCCGTCAGCAAGCCGGATTGGTCATGCTGACCGGACTGCTGAAGTTGATCGACTAGCTGGCGTATCTGCTCGATCAGCTGTTGAGCTTGATTGGATTGGTTATCGGACTGGCTTAACGTTTCGACCAGCTGCCGGAGTTGGTCGAACTGACCCAGCTGGTTGACATGGCTGGGCTGGTCAAACTGCTCAATCAGTTGACGAAGCTGTTCGACTGACTGAGCAAAACAGGCCAGCTTGTCAGGCTGGTCGAATAAGCTGAAAGCTTGAACCAGCTGGCTAATCTGATCGGATTGGTTCTGCTGGCTGGCGAGACTGAGCCGCTCAACCACAAGGCGAAGTTGCTGGGCCAGCGAACCGGACTGGCCAGCGTCACCCGGCACGTCGGGCTCGTAATACTGAACGGATCGGAGCTGCAGGCTAGGCTCATCGCTCAACGGTTGACCGATCTGATGTTGGCTGACTGCAATTCCGGCCATGGCCGCGAGCACCGCGGTGGTTGCCGCCATGGTCCGCATAGCCCGCACGTGCGGCCTGAACTGCAGTGTCGTCTTGTGAAGTGACCTGAGTTTCATAGGATGCCCTCGCTCCTCGCCGCCGGTGACATACGCCTGACCATTTTCGAATCAAAGCGGATGGAGCCGGTCGCTTCTGTGTCGTCAGCGTTTCTTTGTCAGCCTGCACGGGGACGCACCCTCCGTGAGTCGGGCCGCAGAGCGCCCCTGCGCGGCTCTGATGGCGTAAGGACGCCGTTAATTCTTTTCTACAGAGGCCTGTTTAGTCATTAACCGTGTCCTTGATGATAATTATCTCCTCAGCGGACGGATATACCGTGTCGAGGAGGGGTCAATGGCCGGCCCCTTCCTCAACACGGTTCCTCTCGGCACGAGATACAGGTGTGAAGTCGGTGGAGCAATGGTCGTGACCACATGATCGATGGGCACATTCATGGATCCATCAGGTCAGCTCTTCACGCAAGGGACGATTCAGAACGCGAAGCCGCCGTCGCCGCCCGCTCCGCCGTTTCCGCCGTTTCCGCCGTTTCCGCCGTTGCCCAAGATGGACGCCCCACCGGCCCCGCCGGCACCACCAGGTCCGCCAGCTCCGCCATTGCCGGCAATGCATCCGGTAAAGGCCAGGTTGACGCAGCTACCGCCGACACCACCGTTGCCACCGTTGCCACCGTTGGCGCCGTTGCCACCGCTGAAGAAGATGGAGAATCCGCCGTCGCCACCGTTACCACCGCCGCCACCGTTGCCACCATTGCCAGCGGTGCATGATCCGGCCGCTGCGAAGATCCCGGTGAAGCAACCGCCACCAGCACCGCCGGGGCCGCCGTTGCCACCGACCCCACCGTTGCCACCAGGGTTAAAGATTCCGAAGCCACCATTACCGCCGGGGCCGCCGAGACCGCCGTTGCCACCCACACCGCCGAAGCAGCCGGCGACAAAGCAGTTACCACCGGCGCCACCAGCGCCACCCGGAGCACCGGGGCCGCCGTTACCAGCAGCGAATGCGGTGCCTCCGGCGGCGAGCACCAGGCCAGTGGCGATGACCGCTGAGGATGCGAAAACGCCAAGCCGCCGCCTGATATTGCGATCCATGAATACCTCCGTAGTTGTGATCTCACGTGACCAGATTCGGACGCGTCAGATCGATCCGCAGGCTCCATTTCCACTCGATCACGAAACCGCCCTAAAATAGCCTCAAATATCGAAGCCACTGGAGCGGGGTGGCTGAGCCCGTCACGATGGACATCGCCGACTAAGTCGTCATGTAACTGAGATGCGCGCGACACCATCCCAATGGCCTAACGCATGACCGTCTACGTAAGAATCCCTAAACCTGCCGGTTGACCGCCCCTAACTATCACTACCCACAGCAGCCTTACACGGCGCTTAGTTGAACAAGACGAAAACAACGGTCAACCGCCATGGTATCCCCTAATTCGAACCATAATATGGACTTAACAACGACCAATGTATAATTAACCTCAGCCATCGGCTGGGGATCGTCGAGCGCGTCATAAAGTTCACCGGCGCCCGCTAGACAATCGCCCACAAACCTGTCCAACATGACATGACCCACCGGGCGCCGAACAGATAAAGGCGACGGCGACAGCTTGTCTGGACAGCCGACGCAATAACCTTTCCAACGCAAGAACTGATCGACTCGATCAGCAACTGGCGACAGTATCCCGAAAAATGTGTCGGCCAAGGACATCATTCAAGCTGTGCACTAACCGGATATTAGAATGTCTTCGCCGAATGAGATCCCGAACTTACCGTCCCAGGAAGGTCGGTAAGCACGACGGATACCGGCACCGGTTCACGTTCACCAACCACAGCGCTACCTCGCCTGCGAGATCGCCGCAGCACCGTCCGGCCCGACGACGCCGGAGCCGCAGGGCAATCGCGAGTTCCCGGTGGTGCTGGTGCGGTCTCCGGCAAGCCAGGCTTGCCCTAACCCATGTCGTCGACCAGATCATCGGCTCAGCGAAGATCGTCGGCGGTCAACCACCGAGCTAACGCCATGGCATCCAGACTGGATATCCATCCTGTGCATACGGCTCAAAATGCTGGCCACGGGATCGCCGGCCAGTGCCCATTGGGAGCCGGGAATGTTTCGGTGATCATTAACTGGTCAGCACGGTTCCGCACAGCCCGCACTTCCGCTTGGGTGATGTGCTCAGCCAGCGCTGTACCCAGCGCACCGTCCAGCTCAGATCGCACACGGCGAAGCACCTCGAGCACCGCTGGCGACAGCTGGTCGCCCAGAAAGCCCCAGAGCACCGTGCGCAGCTTGGTCTCCCGATGCAGGCATATCCCGTGGTCTACGCCATACACGCCACCGTCTAGTCCGGCGAGCACATGCCCACCCTTACGGTCGGCGTTGTTGAGCAGCACGTCGAGCACGGCGAGCTGTCGCATTGCTTCGGTGTCGGCGTGCACCAGTAGCGCCGGGTTGCCGTAGCGGTCCTGGGCCCGCAGCACAGTCCGCCAACCCCGGGGCACCGCGTCCACGGCGACCACATCGACTAGGCCACGTTCGTCGCTGGTATCGACCCACAGCTGCACCATGCCGCGCCCTAGCGGCCCTGACCGCATCACCGTAGGAGGCACTAGCGACCAGCCGGTGGCCTCGGAAAGCAGCCAACTCGCCACCTCGCGGTCGGCCAGGGTGCCATCCGGGAAATCCCACAGCGGACGTTCGCCCCGGATGGGTTTGTAGACGCATTCAGCGCTGATCCCGTCGCAGTGCACCGTGCACAGCAGGGTGGCATTGGACGCGTCGACGATCCGACCGGTGACGTCGAGGCGGCCGTGGCGTAGCAACGGCAGCGCCGCCGGATCGGTGGGCAGCACCGAAGCTCGCTTAAGTCTCAACTTGGCGGCGGTAGCCATTCTGCCGCGGGCAGATGTGCCCGTGGGGACCCAACGGTTCCGCACACAGCGGGCATGGCTTGCGACCAGCCGAGATCACCCGCTCGGCGCGCACAGCGAACGCTCGCGCTTGCTCAAGTGACAGGAACACCCGCACTGCATCCGGGCCATCCTCGGCGTCATCAAGCACCATGGACTCGTCGACCTCCTGCTCGCTTACCGCAAGCAGCTCCACCACGATGGCCCGGGACTCGACATCCCAGCCCAGCCCCATGGTGCCGACACGGAATTCTTGCTCGACGGGCGCACGCAACGGTTCGGTATCCACCGACAGCTCGTCAGCCTCGGCGAGGGCACCGGCACCCAACCGTCGAACCAGCTCGTTGAGCAGGGCGGAAAGCCGTTCAGCGAGGACGGCAACCTGCTCCTTTTCCAGCGCTACGCTGATCACCTTGGCCTTGTCGACGGCCTGCAGGTAGAACGTGCGCTCGCCGGGCTCCCCGACCGTGCCGGCGACGAACCGGTCGGGCGTACGAAACACATGGATGACACGGGACATGGCACTACCGACACTAGAGCACCGCGGGCTGTGCGGCAGCGGCGTCCCCACTCAATCAGCGCCTGTCGCGCCTCCGGGCGTGGCGTCCGACGAAGGTCGGCGCCGGCGCCGGCGTTTGGGGGGGACCAAGCCACGCAAGTCATCACCACAGTCATTGATCCGTTGCACGAACGGCCGGATCTCGGTGTAGGTCACGGCGCTGACCGAGCACGGGTGGGCAACGATGCGCTGGAAACCATCCAGATGCAAGCCTAACGCATCGGCGAGCACTGCTTTGATGAGATCGCCATGCGTGCAGACCAGCCACAACACCTGGGGACCGTGCTCCGCAGCCAGCTTCGCGTCCCACTCCCGCACCGCCGCGACTGCCCGAGCCTGCATTGCCGCCAAGCCCTCGCCGCTGGGAAACACCACTGCTGAAGGGTGCGCCTGCACCACCTTCCACAGCCGCTGTTTGGTGAGGGCATGCAGCTCCCGGCCAGTCCATTCGCCGTAGTCCATCTCCACGAACCGGTCGTCGACGGTCACCCCAAGGCCTCGTGCCTGCGCGAGCGGGGCCAAAGTCTCCTGGCAACGCTGCAGCGGGGAGCTCACCAGCGCCACCAGCGGCAGCTGCGCCAAGCGCTCAACCACTCTCCGCGCCTGCTCTTGACCACGCTCGTCGAGACCCACTCCCGGATTACGTCCGGCGAGGATCCCGGCGGTGTTCGCCGTGGACCGGCCATGCCGGAGCAGGATCACGGTGCCCACGCCGCCACACTACGCACCCGCTAGCGTGCACCCCTGTGCAACAGCGTCATCTGGGCCGCAGCGGGCTGCGCGTGTCCCGGCTCGCGCTGGGCACCATGACTTGGGGTCACGACACCGACGCCGAGGAAGCCGCCACTGAGCTAGTCGCCTTTGTCGATGCGGGCGGAACATTGGTCGATACCGCCGATGTGTACAACGATGGTGAGTCAGAACGCATCCTCGGTAAGTTGCTGACCGAACTCATCCCCCGGGACGAGGTCGTGCTCGCGACCAAAGCAGTGGCGCGGCGCAACGATGGACCATTCGGCGGCGGCGCGTCCCGAGCGTCGTTGTTCGCGGCGCTGGAAGGCTCGTTGCGCCGGCTGCGCACCGACCACCTAGACCTCTGGCAACTGCACGCCTGGGACGCCGCAGTACCTCTAGAAGAGACGATGGCTGCGGTCGCCGACGCAGTGCGGTCGGGCAAGGTCCGCTACGTCGGGGTATCCAACTACACCGGTTGGCAGCTGGCCACGGCGCAGGCGATCTCTGAGGTCCCACTGATCTCCACGCAGGCCGAGTACTCGTTGCTGGAACGGGGGATCGAACGAGAGCTGGTACCGGCAGCGGCGCACCACGGGGTTGGGCTGTTGGCGTGGGCGCCGCTGGCTCGCGGGGTGCTCACCGGCAAGTACCGCAACGGCACCCCATCCAGCTCCCGAGCAGCATCGCCGCACTATGCCCGTTACGTCGAGCACCACCGCACTGATCGAGCGAACCGGATCGTGCAGGCCGTAGTCACCGCGGCCGACGGGCTGGGTGTCTCGCCTTTGGAAGTAGCGCTGGCATGGGTGCGAGACCAGCCTGGAGTGGTCGCCCCAGTCGTCGGCGCACGGGACGCCACTCAGCTGGCCGGTTCACTGGCTGCCGAGGAGGTGGAGCTCGCCCCAGCAATCCGGGCCGCGCTCGATGACGTCAGCGCGATCGAGCTGGGCTATCCCGAACGTCCAGTCGGCTGACCCGCTGCATGGCGGCACTCATATCGCGAACCGCCCGGATCGTGCCCTTGATCGACCCGGATACCTTGGAGCGACCACCCGCCCGCGGCCGGTACTCGACGTCGAACTCGCGTAACTGCCACCCAGCAGCGCCAGCGCGCAGCAACAGCTCGAACGGGTAGCCAAAACCGCGGTCCGTCACACCCAGATCCAGCAACGCCTGGCGGCGCGCTACCCGGATCGGAGCGATGTCGTGCACCGGCAACCCCCGGTACCGCAGCAATGCAGCAAGAGCTGCGTTGCCGGCCCTGGCATGCCATGGCCATGCGCCAGCCTGCGGTATCCGGCGGCCAACGGCAAGGTCAGCACCCTCCCCCACCGCGGCAACTAGCCGAGGCAGCACCTGAGGTGGCAGCGACCCGTCGGCATCCAGTACGGCAACCAACTTGGCGGTCGCGGCGAGCAACCCGGAGTGCACAGCGGCGCCGTAGCCGCGCCGGGGCTCGGATATCACTGCGGCACCGCCCGAAGTCGCGACTGCCGCAGTGTCATCGGTACTGCCATTGTCAACGACAAGGACTCGGTAGCCCGCTGGCATCGCGGCCAGCACGGCCGGCAACGCCTCAGCCTCATTGAGGCACGGCAGAACAACGTCCACCGACGTAGTCATGCTGGATGACGTTATCCCTAAGACGGAGCAAACACCGGCTAAATTGATTACGGCTTGATCACGGATCGCTGCGCACGGTCATCGACTGAGCGGTAGTAACCCGTCATTGAGCGGATTCACGCCAACATCCGGCTACGTGGGGATGACGCGGGGGTGTCGGGTCAGGAATGCTTGACTGACACCTGCTCCGATCCCTGCCCGTACTACCGACGAGGAGGTCGGTGTGCCCGGTGCCCTGCGCGCGGCTGCACCGGCCGCGATGCTTGTCGCAGGGCTGGTAGTGGCAGGGTGCGGGAGCCTCGGCGGCTCAGCCAATGAGCAGAACCTCTCCCTCGCCGAACCGGCGGTGGCACCCCCGGGTGGGCCAGCCCCTTCCGGAACCGTAACCCCGCTCACCGCACCCGCCACCAAGGTGGTGGTTGACCCCCGCACCAGGACGGTCGCGGTGACGCTGCTCAACCCGCCGCGACTGATGCTGACGACGCTGGATGGCACCGAGCCGCCACGGCAGTTTCCGTTGCCAGGCCCAGCTGCAGATCTTGTGCTCGTTCCCGAGAGTGGTGAGCTCCTGGTACCGGTTACCACACCGGGTTGCCTGATCAGGATGTCAATCAATGGCGGTGCGACCAACCGGGCTAATCTCGACGGCCCGGCGCAGGGGGCGGTAGAGGTCGGTGGTGTCACCGTGGTCGCACTGGGCAACCGGCTCGCCGTGCTCGACGGGAACCGGCCGCACGCACCGATCCTCGGCTTCTCCGACGCCTCCCGATTGCTGCCAGTCGCTGCAGGGAGCGGAACCGCCATCTGGGTGCTGGATCGGGGCCGCAGCGCGGTCAGCGTAGTGGATGTGTCCTCCGGCGAGAGCAGTCCCGGACTACGGGCGGGCAACGGCGTAGGTGATGCGGTGGCCGACCGCTTCGGCCGGATCCTGGTCACCGATACCCGCGATGGCGGGTTGTTGGCCTTTGCCGGCAACCCACCGATACTGCGGCAACGTTTCCCGTTGCCGGGTGCGCCCTACGGGGTGGCCTACGACGCCCGCCGGGACCTGGCGTGGGTGACCCTAACCGGGCGCGATGAGGTGGTCGGCCTCAGCGTCGCTGGGGGCGAGCCGGTGGTGGTCCACCGGTTCCCGACCGTACATCAACCCGATGCGGTGGCTGTGGATCCGATAAGTGGCCGGGTTTTGGTCGCGTCCGCGTCAGGAATGGGCTTACAGATGATCGATCCCGAACGGGTGGTGCAGTAATGATCGAAGCAGTAGACGGTGAGGGCACCGATTGGGAGTACCAGCCGCTGCGGCTGCCGCGAGAGGTATCTCGGCGGACCGCAGCGACGCAGCTTGCTGTGCAGGCTGAATTTGCGGGCTGGGAACTATCCCGGGTGCGTATGTACCGCGACGGCACACGGACCGTATGGCTACGCAGGCAGCGCACCCCGATCGCTTTGCCCAAGCTGTCGCTGTAGACGTTCTTCGTTTGTAGACAATTTGTAGACAAGTTGTCAATGTTGCCCTAGTACGACGTAGGGCCCGCACCGGCTGGTGCGGACCCTACTGGCCAGTCTGGTCGATCTGGGTCGTAAGCCTCGGCCCTGCGAGCAGCCCTCAGGCGCGGATCGTGCGGATCTGGTCGGCTTGGGGACCCTTGGGTCCCTGAGTGATCTCGAATTCCACCCGCTGGTTCTCCTCCAGCGTGCGGTAGCCGGTCGCCTGGATCGCCGAGAAGTGGGCGAAGACGTCGGGGCCGCCCCCATCCTGCGTGATGAAGCCGTAACCCTTCTCCGCGTTGAACCACTTGACCGTGCCGGTCGCCATCTTCCATCTCCTTCTCGGGCCTCCTATGAGGCCCGTAATGCGGGTGTCCCGGATCGTTGTCGTGATCACACGCCGACGCGGTACATGCACCGCGCTAGCCGGACACAACGAACGCCTGTGGCGCGCTTGCTCCACAGGCGTCCTTGGAACCAAGACTGCTACGGGCGCAGACGTTAGCAGAATCAACAGCTTCGCAGGAACCGGTCAAGGACACGGGTACCAAAGATCAGCCCGTCGACTGGTACCCGCTCGTCGACACCGTGGAACAGGGACGCGAAATCAAGATCGGGTGGGAGGCGCAATGGAGAGAACCCGAAGCAGCGGATTCCCAGCTTGTTGAATGCCTTCGCATCCGTACCGCCAAACAGCATGTAGGGCACCGTGCGCGCGCCTGGATCCTCTTGCAAGATCGCGGCGTCCATGGCAGCCACCAAGTCCCCGTCGAAGGTCGTCTCTACCGGCGGTTGGTGCACTACCCACTCACGGGTGATGTCAGGACCGAGCAGCTCATCCACTTCGCGCTCGAAGGCTGCCTGGCGTCCGGGCAGCACCCGGCAGTCGACCACGGCCTGGGCCGATGAGGGGATGACGTTGGCTTTGTAGCCCGCATCGAGCATGGTCGGGTTAGCTGTGTCACGCAGCGTCGCGCCGATAAGCCGGGCCAGCGTTCCGAGCTTGGCCACGGCTCCCTCCAGATCGTCACCGGAAAAGTCCAGGCCGGTTTCCTCGCCGACGGCCGTGAGGAACTCCCGCACCGAGTCGGTCATCACCAGCGGAAATCGATGGTTGCCCAACCGTGCCACGGCCTCGCACAGCGCGGTCACTGCGTTGTCTTCGTGCACCACCGCCCCGTGCCCCGCCCGACCATGAGCGCGCAACCGCATCCAGGCCATACCTTTTTCCGCTGTTTGGATCAGGTACAGCCGGCGTCCATCTCGCACTGTCAAAGAGAACCCACCGACTTCGCTAATCGCCTCAGTGCAGCCCTCGAACAGCTCTGGGCGGTGCTCGACGAGCCAGTGGGAGCCCTGTGACCCGCCGGCCTCCTCGTCAGCCAGGAAGGCGAACACCAGGTCGCGCGGGGGTACGACACCGTCACGCCGGAACCGGCGGGCGACCGCGAGGGTCATCGCGACCATGTCTTTCATGTCGACGGCGCCGCGTCCCCACAGGTAGCCGTCTTGCACCGTGCCGGAGAACGGGTGCACCGACCACTCGGCAGCATCGGCTGGCACCACGTCGAGATGGCCGTGGATGAGCAGGGCGCCTTGTTCAGGGTCGGCGCCGGGCAACCGAGCTATCACGTTGCCCCGTCCCGAGGCTCCGGATTCAAGATAAGTGACCTCGAAACCCACGTCATCGAGCTTCGTGGCCACGTACTCCGCTGCTGCCCGTTCCCCGACCAGAGTCTCCGGGTCGCCGGTATTGGTGGTATCAATCCGGATGAGGTCGCTCGCCAGTCCGACGACCTCGTCCTCCGCCGTGCTGGCGCTTCCTGCGGGTCGCTCCATCTGGCCTTCCTACCACCGCCGAACTGCAGGATCTACGATGGTCGCACCAAGTTGGGCCGCCGCGTAGCGATCAGCTACCCTCGTGGCGCGCGCCACAGGTGGTTAGTGGTGTAGCGAGATGCAGGTGGCAATGTCCGAGTGGCGGAATGGCAGACGCGCTAGCTTGAGGTGCTAGTCCCCGACTAGGGGGTGGGGGTTCAAGTCCCCCCTCGGACAC
>JAJPIR010000280.1 GCA_021324675.1 Actinomycetota bacterium | reverse complement strand
CGATGTATAACTCACCGGCCACGTCGATCGGCGCTAACTGAAGACTCGCGTCGAGCACATATGCCTTTTTGCTTGCGATCGGTCTCCCTATTGGCGGGGGAGTGTCTGTTGCCGCAGGTAAGGGGTCGCTCATGGTGGCGCAGACGGTGGTCTCGGTGGGTCCGTAGGCGTTGATCATCCGCCGGCCCGGTGACCAGGTATTAACCACGTCTGCTGGACACGCCTCACTGGCTGCCACCAGCGTGGCTAATTGGGGCAAGCTGTCCTCGATCGGCAGGGCAGCCAGCACCGAAGGTGACAACGTCACGTGTGTGATCTGCTGGTCGCGCAGCAGTGCGGTCAGGGGCGGGCCTGGCAGGAGTTGGTCTGGTGGGGCGACGATGAGTGCTGCTCCTGACAGCAGTGCCATGCATATTTCCCATACCGAGGCGTCGAAGCTGGGTGAGGCGAATTGCAGCACGCGGCTGTCTTTGGTGATCTCCAGCCGTTCGGCCTGTGTTGTGGCCAGGCTGGAGATCCCGGCATGGCTGACCACCACGCCTTTGGGGGTGCCGGTGGAGCCGGAGGTGTAAATCACATACGCCGGATGTGTTGCGGCGAGCGTTTGGGTGCGGTGGTTATCGGTGGGATCAGTATCTGGATATTTAGCCAGGGCCGCGCGGGTGTCGGCATTGTTGATCACGATTGTGGGGATGGTGGTATCGCCGGTGCCGGGCAGATCGGTGTCGATGTCGGTGCCAGCGAGCAGCAATGCGGGGTGGGCATCGCCGAGCATGAACTGAATCCGCGCCGGCGGGTAGCCGGGGTCTATGGGCAGGTAGGCCGCGCCGGCTTTGAGCACTCCCAGCACGGCGGTGATCAGTTCGGCCGAGCGGGGCAGAGCTAGGGCCACGATCTGCTCGGGGCCTATTCCACGGTCGATCAATAAATGGGCCAGCTGGTTGGCTTTGGTGTTGAGCTGGGCATAAGTCAGCGTGACGTCCCCACACACGACAGCGGTGTTGTCCGGGGTGCAGGTGACTTGCTGCTGGAACAACTCAGGCAAGCACACCACGGGAACGGGGATAGTGGAGTCGTTGTATTCGATGAGCAACCGGTCACGCTCAGCGGGGATAAGCAGGTCGATACGGCTGATGAAGGCATCTGGATCGGCGGCTACTGCGTCCAGCAGTCGGAGTAGCCGGGCGGTGAGAGTGTTGATGGTAGAGGCGTCGAAGAGGTCACTGCGGTAGTCGATGCGCAGCTGGAGGTGGGGGCTGGGCAGGATGAGCAGGGTCAGCGGGTAGTGGGTGTGGTTGTGGTCGGCAACGAGCTTGATGTGCAGGTCGGAGTGGGTGAGGTTGTTTTGATCCCAGGGGTAGTTTTCGAACACCACCGTGGTGTCAAACAATTTGTTGAACCCAGTGAGGTGTTGGATGTGGGCCAACCCGAGGTGCTGGTGGGCGTTGAGTTGTGATTGATCGTGTTGCAACCGGTTAAGCAGGGTGAGCAGGGTCTCGGTGGGGCTGTAGTACACCCGGATGGGCACCATGTTGATGAACAGGCCCACCATGGTTTCGATCCCAGCAATCTCGGGAGGCCGGCCGGAGACTACGGCGCCGAAGACCACATCGCAGGAACCGGTCATGCGACTGAGGAGCAGCCCCCAGACGCCGTGGATGACCGTGTTAAGGGTCAGGCCGTGGCGGCGGGCTTGGTCGTGCAGGGCGGTGCTCAACGGCAACGGGATGTCGACGCTGACCTGATCGGGAATCTGCGGGGCAGAGCTGAGGTCGGCCGGTGCGAGGTGGATGGGCCCGGGCAGATTGGCGAGGGCGTGGCGCCAGGCTTGTTCGGCTGTGGAGCGGTCTTGGTGGGCTAGCCAGGCTAGATAATCCCGATACGGCGTCACTGGCGGTAGACCGCTGGTGTCGCCTCGGGTGGCGTAGAGGGCGAACAACTCTCGCAGCAGCACCGGCAGTGACCAGCCATCCAGCAGGAGATGATGAAGGGTGATGACCATCCGGTGGTGGTCGGGGCCTAATCGGGCCAGGGTGAATCGCAGCAAGGGCGGGCGCGACAGGGTAAAACGACATGCGTAGTCGTCGGCGGCTAGCCGGCTGAGATGCGCGTCAGCCTCGGGTATGGAGTAGCCGGATACGTCGATGTCATGCCAGGGCAGCCTGACCTGGCGGGGGATGACCTGCACTGGGTGGCCGGAGTCCAGCTGGGGGAATGCGGCTCTGAGGTTGGGGTGACGATCAAGCAGGGTCTCCGCCGCTGCGCGTAGCAGCGGCTGGTCGAGCGGGCCGTCGAGGTCGAATACCAGCTGCACGGTGTACACGTCGCAGCTGTGGTGGTCATACAGGGACTGGAACAGCAACCCTTCTTGCATTGGGGCTAGTGGGAGGACGTCGACGAGGTCGGGATGGGAGGACTGCAGGCCGTCGATGTCGTGTTGGGTGAGGTCCACCATGGGGAAATCGCTGGGGGTGTGGCCCCCGACGCCGGGTTGGCAGGCGTAGTTGACCAGCCCGTGGAGCGCTTGTTTCCACAACTGCGTGATCT
>JAJPIR010000216.1 GCA_021324675.1 Actinomycetota bacterium | reverse complement strand
GGCGGGAAGGGATCACGAGGTCGCCATGACTATGACCGACCCGATCGCAGACATGCTGACCCGTCTGCGCAATGCGAACTCGGCCTATCACGACCGAGTCGTCATGCCGCACTCGAAGATCAAGGCGAATATCGCCGAGATCCTCCAGCGTGAGGGATACATCGCGGGTTTCCACGCCGAGGACGCGCCGGTGGGCAAATCGCTGGTGGTAGAACTGAAGTTCGGCCCGAACCGGGAGCGCAGCATTGCCGGGCTGCGCCGGGTGTCCAAGCCCGGCCTACGGGTATACGCCAAGTCCACCGCGTTGCCCAAGGTGCTCGGTGGCCTGGGCGTGGCGATCATCTCCACCTCTACCGGGCTGCTCACCGACCGTCAGGCCGCCAAGAAGGGCGTGGGCGGGGAAGTCCTCGCCTTCGTCTGGTGAAAGGGGAGCAGACGAGATGTCGCGCATCGGGAAGCAACCGATCACCGTGCCGGCCGGCGTTGACGTGGTCATCGATGGGCGCACCGTGACGGTGAAGGGCCCCAAGGGCACCCTGTCACACAATGTGCCCGAACCGATCACCGTGCAGCGTGCCGAGGATGGCGCCTTGCTGGTCCAGCGACCAGACGACGAACGGCGCAGCAAGTCGCTGCACGGGTTGTCGCGGACTCTGGTGAACAACATGGTTATCGGGGTCAGCCAGGGTTACGAGAAGCGTATGGAGATCCACGGCGTTGGTTACCGGGTGGTAGCCAAGGGTCCGGATCTGGAGTTCTTGCTGGGTTACAGCCACCCGGTGCCGGTCAAGGCGCCCGAGGGCATCGCCTTCGCCGTGGAAAGCCCCACCAGGTTCTCCGTGTCCGGCATCGACAAGCAGATCGTCGGCGAGATTGCCGCCACGATCCGTAAGTTGCGGCGTCCTGACCCATACAAGGGCAAGGGCGTGCGTTACGCGGGCGAGAAGGTCCGGCGCAAGGTCGGGAAGACAGGTAAGTGATCATGGCTGAGGGAACAAGCACGGCGTCTCGTTCGACGGCTCAGCCGTCGGCTCAACGCCGCCACATCATCGGCAAGGACGTCTCGACTCGGCGCCGGCTGGCCCGCGCGCGGCGGCACTTCCGCCTACGCAAGCGGGTCAGCGGTTCACCGGAGCGTCCCCGGCTGGTGGTGAACCGCTCGTCTCGACACATCGCCGTTCAGCTCGTCGATGACCTGGCCGGGCACACTGTGGCAGCCGCGTCCAGTATCGAGCCTGAGGTCCGCGCCGTGGACGGTGACAAAAAGGCCAAGGCGGTCCGGGTTGGCGAGTTGATCGCCGCCCGCGCCAAGGCGGCCGGGGTGGACAAGGTCGTGTTCGACCGCGGCGGCTATGCCTACCACGGTCGGATTGCCGCACTAGCTGATGCCGCCCGCGAAGCCGGGCTGGAATTCTGACTGATGGATACCACAGCGAGTAAGGGAAGGAACGCCTGATGCCTGGACGCATGCGGCGGGAAGGCGGAGGCGAGCGTAGCGATCGTCGGGACCGCCGCGAGGGCGGTCGTGGTGGGGCGCCCCAGCAGGAGAAGAGCCCGCATCTCGAACGCGTGGTCGCGATCAACCGGGTGGCCAAGGTAGTCAAGGGTGGCCGGCGGTTCAGCTTCACCGCGCTGGTCGTGGTCGGCGATGGCGATGGCATGGTCGGGGTTGGGTACGGCAAGGCCAAAGAGGTGCCTGCGGCGATCCAGAAAGGCGTGGAGGAAGCCAAGAAGAGCTTCTTCCGGGTGCCCCGGATCGCCAGCACCATCCCGCACCCGGTCACCGGCGAGGCGGCGGCCGGCGTGGTGTTACTGCGCCCCGCGTCCCCCGGTACCGGAGTCATCGCTGGTGGCCCGGTCCGCGCCGTTCTTGAGTGCGCTGGCGTCAATGACGTCTTGTCCAAGTCGCTGGGCAGCGACAATGCGATCAACATCGTGCACGCCACGGTCGCGGCTTTGAAGGGTTTGCAGCGGCCCGAGGAGGTCGCTGCGCGCCGTGGCCTTCCGCTGGAGGATGTCGCCCCCGCCGGGATGTTGCGGGCGCGTGCCGGGCAGGGAGCGTGACATGAGCCAGCTGAGGATCACGCAGATTCGCGGCACTATCGGTACCCTGCGCAACCAGCGTGAGACACTCCGCTCACTGGGGCTGCGCCAGATCCGGCAGTCCGTGATCAAGCAGGACAACTCCCAAGTTCGTGGCATGATCGCCACCGTCCGTCACCTCGTGACGGTAGAGGAGGTCCCGAACGAGGTGACGGCGAAGTGACCATCAAAATTCATCACCTGCGCCCGGCGCCAGGTGCCAAGACCGCCAAGACCAGGGTCGGCCGCGGCGAGGGCTCCAAGGGCAAGACTGCGGGTCGCGGTACCAAGGGAACCAAAGCCCGCAAGAATGTCTCGCCTGCGTTCGAGGGTGGGCAGATGCCCATTCACATGCGGCTGCCCAAGCTCAAGGGTTTCCGGAACCGCTTCCGCGTCGAGTACCAGGTCGTCAACGTGGATAACCTGGCCCGGTTGTTCCCCAGCGGCGGTGCCGTAGGACCCGATGAGCTGGCCGCTGCGGGCGCGGTACGCAAGGGTTTGCCGGTGAAGATACTCGGTGATGGCGACCTCGGGGGAGTTGCGCTCCAGGTCAGCGCGCACGCCTTCTCCGCCTCCGCACGCGACAAGATCACCGCGGCTGGCGGCACCGCCACCGACCTGTAGTTATGTTGTCCGGATTGTTCCCCAGGCGGCGGGATCGGGACCGCTGGACCGCGGTAACCCCGCTGAGCCCGTTGAATGCGGTTGGCGGGTCGCTGTTACAGTCGGGAAAGAGTGCGTAGGCGAGCCGGCAGGCGCCCGCCGTGTGGTTCTCCTGCGCCGCCTGGTCGCCGTCCTCAGCCGTGCGACCGCCGGTCTACGATCGACGGCCACGTCACGGCCGTGCCCAGGAGGTAAGAGTTGCTCGGCGCTTTCCGCTCGGCCCTTGCGACGCCGGATCTGCGCCGCAAGATCTTATTCACGCTTGGCATGGTGGTGATCTACCGGATCGGCGCCACGTTGCCCTCGCCCGGCGTCTCGTACGTCAATATCAACCAATGCCTGGACCGGGTATCCAAGGGCGACAATCAGAATGTCTACTCGCTGATCAATCTGTTCAGCGGTGGAGCGTTGCTGAAATTGTCGGTGTTCGCGTTGGGTATTATGCCTTACATTACTGCGAGCATCATCATTCAGCTGCTGACGGTGGTCATTCCTCGCTTCGAAGTGCTGAAGAAAGAGGGTCAATCCGGGCAGAACAAGCTGACCCAGTACACCCGGTATCTGACCATCGCGCTGGCTATCTTGCAGTCCACGGGCATCATCGCCTTGGCGGTACGGGGTCAACTGTTCTCTGGCTGCCCCTTGCCGCCCATTCCCGACCAGTCGGTGTTCAACCTGATCGTGATCGTGGTGGTGATGACCGCGGGCACCGGGGTCATCATGTGGCTAGGCGAGTTGATCACCGAACGTGGCATCGGCAACGGGATGTCCCTGCTGATTTTCACGTCGATCGCCGCCCGCATCCCTGCGGAGGGCAAGAACATTCTCGATTCCCAGGGTCCGCTGGTGTTCCTGATGGTCTGCCTGTTCGGCCTGGCCATCATCGCCAGCGTCGTATTCGTGGAGCAGGGTCAGCGGCGGATCCCGGTCCAGTACGCCAAACGCATGATCGGCCGCCGGATGTACGGCGGAACCTCCACCTACCTTCCGCTGAAGGTCAACCAGGCCGGTGTGATCCCGGTCATCTTCGCTTCATCACTGCTGTACCTGCCTGATCTCATCGCTCGGCTGACCAGTTCGTCGACCGGTCAGCCGAGTTGGTGGCAGAACTTCATCACCCGCTACCTGGTGGACCAGGCCAGCTGGGTGCACATCTCGCTGTATTTCTTGATGATCATCTTTTTCACCTACTTCTACGTCGCAATCACGTTCAACCCTGAAGAGCGCGCGGAGGAGATGAAGAAGTTTGGCGGATTTATCCCGGGGATCCGGCCCGGGCGTCCGACCGCCGAATACCTGAACTTTGTCTTGAGCCGTATCACCTTGCCCGGATCGCTATATCTAGGCATTGTCGCTGTATTGCCAAACTTGTTCCTTGATCTGACCGGTAATGGCCAGAATCAGAACTTCCCCTTCGGTGGCACTGCGGTATTGATCATGGTGGGTGTTGGGCTGGATACTGTAAAGCAGATTGAAAGCCAGCTGATGCAGCGCAACTACGAAGGGTTCCTGCGCTAGTGCGAATCGTCATCGTCGGTCCGCCAGGAGCGGGTAAGGGTACCCAGGCCGCAGTGCTCAGCGACGAGCTTGGTGTGGTGCACATTTCCACCGGCGATCTGTTCCGGGCTCACGTCGACGGGGATACCGAACTCGGCCGCAAGGTGAAGGGCTACCTGAATTCTGGCGCCCTGGTTCCTGACGAAGTGACCAACGCGATGGTGGCGCAGCGGCTTACCGATGAGGTGTGTCGGCGCGGGTTCATCCTCGACGGATTTCCCCGCACCGTCGCGCAGGCGCAGGCGCTGGAGGAGCTGCTGCGCGGCCGCGACTGCAGTATCGACACGGTCCTGGAGCTTGATGCTCCTGAGGACGAGGTCGTCACGCGCTTGCTGGCGCGGGGGCGCGGTGACGACACCGAAGACGTCATCCGGCACCGCCAGCAGCTTTACCGTGAGGAGACCGCACCACTGTTGCGGTTCTATGCCGATCGGCTGGTGACCGTGCCGGCAGTTGGTTCGGTGCCGGATGTGACGGCGCGAGCGTTGGACGCCTTGCGGACCCGGGCGTGACGAGCGCGTGATGACCAGGGGCGGGGTGCGAGCCGTGGTGCGACGGTTGCGGGGGCGTGGCGGCATCGAGCTCAAGTCACCCGGCGAGATCGAGGCGATGCGCGCCGCCGGCGCGGTGGTGGCCCGAACCTTGCGGCTGCTCACAGAGCATGCCAAGGCTGGGATAAGTACCGGTGAGCTCGACGAACTCGCGGAGCAATCGATCCGGGACGCCGGGGCGGTCCCGTCTTTCAAGGGCTACCACGGGTTCCCCGCATCCATCTGCAGCTCGCTGAACGAGCAGGTAGTCCACGGTATTCCGAGCCGTGAGCAGGTGCTCGCCGAGGGTGATCTACTCTCGCTGGACTGCGGAGCGATCCTTGAAGGGTGGCACGGTGATGCGGCCGTGACGGTGCCCATCGGAACGGTCCCTGAGGCCGACAGCCGGTTGTCGGCGGCCTGCCGCGCCGCGCTGGAGGCCGGGATCGATGCTGTGCGCGCCGGTGGCAGGCTGACCGACATATCTCACGCGGTGGAGTCGGCGGCGCTTGCCGCGGCTGCCGAGCACGGCACGGCATATGGGATTGTGGCCGACTACGGTGGTCACGGCATCGGGACTGCGATGCACATGGATCCGTTCCTGCCGAACGTGGGTCGCCCTGGCCGTGGTCCGCGCTTGGTCCCCGGGATGGCCCTGGCGGTCGAACCGATGCTGACCGCCGGAAGTGAGAAGACCGAGGAACTCGACGACGGCTGGACCGTAGTGACCGTGGACGGGTCGCGTGCCGCACATTGGGAGCACTCCGTCGCCGTCACCGAGGACGGTCCCCTGGTGCTCACCGTCGAGTGAGGATCCGGGGAATCCTCGACAGTAAAGCGGTGGTGATCACCGGCGCTGGTCGCGGTCTGGGTGCGGCATATGCCGTACACGCCGCCGGAGCGGGTGCCAGCGTTGTGGTCAATGACATCAACGGTGACCACGCTGAGGCGATCGCCGCGCGGATCATCGAGCAGGGCGGCCGCGCCGTTGTCAGCGTGGCATCGGTTGCTGATCCGGACCAGGCCGGCGGGATCGTGCAGCAATGCCTGACCGAATTCGGCCGGGTTGACGGTCTGGTGAACAACGCCGCCATCCAGTACCTGGCGCTGCCTTGGGAGGAAGACCCCGGCGCGGCCGGTGAACTGATCGCAGTCAACGTGCTCGGCGTGCTCTACTGCGGGACCGCGGCCGCGCGGGTGATGTGCGAGCAGCGCACTGGTTCGATAGTCAACATCTCGTCGGGCTCGTCGTTCGGCCAGCATGCCCTGGGTACTTACGCGGCATCCAAAGGGGCTGTCGCATCGCTGACGTACTCGTGGGCCCTGGACCTGGCCGAGCTGGGGGTACGGGTGAACGCAGTGTGCCCGCTGGCCTGGACCCACATGGTGGAGCGCCACCCAGCCGCGCACGCGCGGGTCACCAGGCAGCGCACCCCGGACCAGGTGGCCCCGCTGATCACCTACCTGCTCTCCGATCGTGCCGGGGGAGTCACCGGGCAACTCATCCGCTTCACCGGGGATCAGCTGCATATCGTGCGCCAGCCTGCCATCAAGGAGCCGGTACTGAACCGGGCACAGTGGACGACTGACGACATTGCCGCCGCCTTCGATGACGTCCTCGGCCACCATCTGGAGCGGTTCGGCTTGGACAAGCGACCACCCCCGCGCCTGAGTCAGGCGGAGTCTCCCTATCCCACCATGTGAACAAGCGGCGCTGGCCGGATGGGCAGAGCCCGCGGACCCGATGTTTCACCCGTTCGGGGTATAGTCGGCCGCCCGCAGGATAGCCGGTCCGATTAAAGAGAATTGCCGGGCAAATCCAGATGGACGTTCTCAGCACTGTCAAGGGGAAATTGCACGCATTCGCAGCGATTTTCGGCCTTTTCTATCGCAGATGAGGGTTCTGTATTGATCAAGTTTTGGCGTTCTGACCAGCGGTTTCAATGTGAGACACGCGTTGCGGCTAGATCGGATGAGCGGTGGGATAGGTGATAACCGCCACACCGGTGTGACGGCCCTCGGTGATCCCTGGTCGTCGAGAGTTCATTACCACATGCGGTCGGCAGCTACACCAGCCGGCCGGGACGAGGAGTAGAGCCCGTGACGCGCATTACCGTCATGGTCGACGGAGTCTCCTACGTCGACGATGTCGAACCACGAACACTGCTGGTGCACTACCTGCGGGACAAGCTGGGAAAGACCGGAACCGTTGTTGGCTGCGACACCAGCAACTGCGGCGCCTGCACGGTGCACCTGGATGGCCGGAGCGTGAAGTCCTGCTCGGTTTTCGCCGTTCAGGTCGATGGAAGCGAGATCACCACCATCGAAGGTTTGGCCCGTGACGGCCAGCTGCACCCGATGCAGCAGGCCTTTCATGACAACCACGCGCTGCAGTGCGGGTACTGCACCCCCGGCATGATCATGCAGGCAATTGACCTGCTAGGCGACAATCCAGAGCCGGATGAGCAAACCGTCCGCGAGGGGCTTGAGGGCAACCTGTGCCGCTGCACCGGCTACCAGAACATCGTTCGTGCTGTGCTGGACGCCGCGGAGAAGATGAAGCCTGCGGTCCGCGCCCGGCAGCAGCCCAGCACCGTCGCTGGAGGGGGTAGCTGATGACTGCCACTACGCAGCCCACCACGAGAGAACTCGGTCGGGCCCGCCGGCGTAAGGAGGATGCCCGGCTGATCACCGGCCGGACCCGGTGGACGGACAACATTACGGTGCCCGGCATGCTGCACATGGCAATCGTGCGCAGCCCGCTGGCCCACGCCAAGATCACCAGCATCAACACCGACGCGGCGAAGGCGCTACCGGGCGTACTGGGCGTGTTCACCGCTGCCGACCTCGGCGCCGAAGGCATCAGCCTGCCGTGTGCCTGGCAGATCACCCCTGACATGAAGTCACCGAAGGCTCCGCCACTGGCTGTGGACACGGTTCACTTCGCTGGTGAGGGTGTCGCCGTGGTGGTGACCCGCGATGCGGCGTCGGCCGAAGACGCCGTCGAGGCTGTCCAGGTTGAGTACGACCCGCTGGAGCCGGTGCTTGATATGGAGGCCGCGCTGGCCGACGGGGCCACGCTGGTGCACCCGGACCTTGGCACCAACCGCAATGCGTTGTGGGTCTTCGACTCAGCCGAGGCCGGCAGTGG
>JAJPIR010000203.1 GCA_021324675.1 Actinomycetota bacterium | reverse complement strand
GCCGGATCTATGACCGCATCGGACCTCGCTGGCCGGCGACCATCGGCCTCACCACCGTGGCCGTCAGCACCTACCTGCTCCACACTCTCACCGTCGATACCGCCCGTCAGCAGGTCATGTGGTTGATGACACTGCTCGGAGCGGGACTCGGCCTCGCTTTCATGCCCATCTTGACCGGAGGGGTCGCGGTCATCCCGCTCAACCGAACCAGCGCCGCCAGCGCCCTGAACAACGTCGTCCAACGCGTTTCGGGCGCGATCGGGCTGGCTGTGCTCACCGCCATCCTCACCAGCCAGAGAGCTGAACAACTCGCCGGACGCGCCGCTCTCGTTCCCGCCAATACCCCTACACCGCACATTGGTGGCCCATCAGTTCCCGACTGGTTAAGCATCTATGCCGTCTACCAGCAGACCCAGCAACACGTTTTTGTGGGTGCCATCGACGACCTATTCTTGATCGCCACTGGAATCAGTGGTCTGGCTGCCTTGGGAGCATTACTGCTTCGATCGGGGCCTGCGGTGACGAGCTCGGCAGTTGGTTCCCGGCCGACCACGCAGCAAACCGTCCCCTCTTCCGACGGGAAATTCGGCAACGACGGCCAGCCCGGCTCGCAGATTACCCTCCCGGCGCCCGATCAGGAGGGCGCAAATAGACCCGGCTAGCCCTGTTGCGTCATTTTCCGTGCATAGTAGCCGGCAATCATTTGAGTCCTTATGATCAACATGGGAATACGCTGCGAACTTCCTGGAGATTCGCTGGATTCCTTGCATGTGACGCCCATAACAGGTACTTCCTGGGTGTGCGGTCGGCAACTCTGAGTGTGGATGGAAGGTGCGCCCGATGAGCCTGAAAGAGGCGTTCATTATCGCGCTGCGCGCGGTGCGCGCTCACCGGCTGCGCTCCGCGCTGACCATGCTTGGTCTGATCATCGGCGTCTCGGCGGTGGTCTTGCTGTCCGCATGCGGACTTGGGGTGCGAAACGCCGTCGATGCCCGCATCGAACCGATCTCCAACAACATCACCATCGTGCCCAAGGCTGCTGACGTTCCGGGAGCACCGACTGCGCAGCCGCTGACCGAGGCTGACGTTGCGGCGTTGCAGGATGCGCCTGATATCGCCACCGTCACCCCGGCTGTCGCGGGTTCCACTGGCACCACCACTATCCAGACCGGCTCGGCGCAATTTCTCTCCGGCAATGTCATTGGGACCACCGACCAGTGGGTTATCACCAACAACCGCGCCCTCACCGCCGGGTCCTTCTTTGACGAAAACCAGGCCAGTTCGGCGGCCAAGGTTGTGGTCCTTGGCCCCAGCGTCGCGCGCACCCTGTTCGGTCGCGACCCGGCCGCGGCGCTGGATCAGACCGTGCAGATCAACCATGTGCTGCTGCGGGTCATCGGAGTGATGGCCAGCTACGGTCAGCAGCAGGACAACACCGCAGTCGTCCCGTTGGGAACGACCCGCCGCTACCTCATCGGCTTGGGCATCGGCAGCACCGGCGACCAGGTCAACCAGATCACCGTGCAAGCCACCCAGCAGGCCAGGGTGCCCGCCGCGATGGCTGAGATCAACCGCATCTTGGATGCCCGCCATCACATTGCCGACCCTCAGATGCGCGATTTCCAGATTCAGTCTCTGGGGTCGCGGCTGGCCAGCTTCAACCAGATCGTGACGATCCTGGTGCTGTTCACGCCGGCTGTGGCCGGGCTGTCGCTGGTTGTCGGGGGCATCGGGGTGCTGAACATCATGCTGGTCTCGGTGACCGAACGAACCCGCGAGATCGGCATCCGAAAAGCCATCGGCGCCACCAGCCGGGCTATTCTCAAACAATTCCTTCTGGAATCAACCGTGCTGGCCGGCTTCGGGGGCCTTCTCGGCGTGGGTGTCGGAATCGGACTCGCCTTTCTGGTCCGCGCCATAGCGCCGGCTATTACACCTGCTACTGGTGCCCTGGCCGATTTCACCCCTGTATTGTCCGCCCCGCCTGTGCTGGTGGCATTCGCCATCAGCCTCGGGATCGGGCTGGTCGCCGGTAGTTATCCGGCTTACCGCGCCGCCCGGCTACGCCCGATCCAAGCCCTCCGATACGAATAAATCACTGCATGGACTATACGAGGACGTTCACAATGCGAACACTCATCTTCACGCTCGCCCTGACGAGCGCCCTGCTCATCATAGGGATCACGGGTACCTTGGTCGGGATTACTCGCCTTGTTTACCCATCGAACCGTCGTTGTCGTCGATTCGACCGTTGATCACCTTCGATTAAGGTCGGCATCGGTCCCGCCTGATCACTTGCCCGGAGGCCTCAGGGATCCGGATCCGAAGGCCCGTGCCGGCCGACTTCCCCAGACAGGGACCGTACTGGGCATCTATGCCGCGGTTTTGCTCCTCGGATGCCGGTCTGGTGGTCTCGCCGTCACCGCGGGCTGTTAAGCAGACCCGCCGCACCCGCAGTTGCCAACCAACACCGCAGCTGTGTAGCGATCAGCGTGGCCTGCTGTGCCGGAGCGAACAGCGCAAAGAGCACCGATATGGCGGATCGTGACTTTACCCGCACTCTACGCCGTGCTCGTAGGCTGCCGGAGTACCCAGCGCATGGGTTGCGGTCGCGGGCGGGCTACTGGCCCGTGATCACGGCAGTGCGAATTGTCCTGG
>JAJPIR010000016.1 GCA_021324675.1 Actinomycetota bacterium | reverse complement strand
TGTCCGACGATCCGACTGCCTCCGACCGGATTGCCGCGTTTGCCGGCTCCGATGAGCACTGGATGGTCGCAGTCCGGATGGTCTCCGAGGGCGTGGACGTGCCGCGGTTGGCGGTCGGGGTGTACGCAACGTCAGCAGCCACTCCGCTGTACTTCGCCCAGGCCGTGGGTCGATTCGTGCGGTCCAGGCGCCCTGGCGAGACGGCGACGGTGTTCCTGCCCAGCGTGCCCGTGTTGCTGGGGTTGGCCAGTGAACTCGAGCAGCAGCGAGATCACGTACTCGGTGTGCCGCACCGGGCCGAGGAGGGCTGGGACGACGACGCGGTTGCGCGGGCTAATGCGCAGCGCGATGAACCTGGTGAGCAGGAACGGGCGTTCATCGCGCTCGGTGCCAGCGCGGAGCTGGACCAGGTGATTTATGACGGGGCTTCGTTTGGTACGGCCGCCTTCGCTACCACCGAGGATGAGCAGGACTACCTCGGCCTGCCAGGGTTACTGGAGCCGGACCAGATGCGAGCGTTGCTGCGGCGGCGCCAGCAACACCAACTCGCCCGCGCGGCACAGCGTTCGACGCAGGTCCCGGTGCAGCCGTCCGAGAAAGTACGGCCGCCGACTGTGCGGGCGCGTCTGCGCGAACTTCGCCGGGAACTCAACACGCTGGTGGCGATGGCGCACCATCGCACCGGCCGGCCGCACGGGGTTATTCACCAGGAGGTTCGCACGGCATGCGGCGGTCCGCCCACCGCCATGGCCACCGTGGAGCAACTCGAGCAGCGCATCACCTACTTACGTTCTTGCTAGGACGTGTTCCAGCGCAACACGACACCTAGGCCTCGCAGGTTTGGATGTCTGCTGCCAGTTCCTTCAGCTTCGATGAGTGCTGGCGGGCATGGTGGTGGCAAAACAGTAGTTCGCCGCCAGACGGCAGAACTGCGCGGACGCGTGCGGCGGCGCCGCACCGATCGCAACGGTCGGAAGCGGTCAACTCCGGGCGGGCAAGCGTGCTGGTCATGACTTCTCCCTCCGTCCTGGCCAGGTCAGTGCGACCAGACCCGGTTGAACCGGCTGGGGCAGATCCGGGATGTACCCGTCACTGGGAACATCGAATCGCAGGGCCCCACTGTTGCAGACGATCGCGGTGCTTGATGTGTTCCCGAGAGAGTCGTTACCTGTATGGAGCTAGTACCGCACTCTGGAGCACTAATGCGCAAGAGTGAGTCAGGACCGATGCATGGGCACACTGCGCTACCGGGTGCATCGCAGTCCTCCCGCACCGCTGTTTTTCGTGGTCGGCGGGTGCTCGATGTACCTCGGTGCCGCGCTCGCCGTGGAGCTGTTCCAGCAACTCAGCCCTGCCGGAGTGGCCTGGTTGCGGATGCTGGTCGCGGCGCTGGCGCTGCTGGCCTGGCGGCGGCCGGATCGCGCAGCCTGGCGTGCCCGGCGGCTGATCCTCGCGGGTTGCTTCGGATTGGTAACCGGGTTGATGAACGTCACATTTTACGAGGCGATCGCTCGCCTGCCGCTGGGTACAGCGGTCGCTGTGGAGTTCTGCGGGCCGGTGGTCGTGGCCGCGCTGGGCATGCGGACAGTCCGCGACGTTACCGCGCTAGTTCTGGCTGCGATCGGGGTGGCACTCATCGCCGATGTGCGGCTGGCCGGTAGCCGTACCGGATTGCTACTGGCCTTGCTGGCCGCGCTGATGTGGGCGGCGTACATCGTGCTTGGCAAGCAGGTGGCCCGTGGTGGCAGTGGCCTGGACGACATGTCGGTCGGTTTCGCCGTCGCCTCGGCACTGCTGTGCCCCCTGGCTGCGGGCACCGGCCCCGCATGGAGGTCACCAACCCTGCTGGTGCTTGCCGCTGGGGTGGGGCTGTTGTCTACGGTGCTGCCCTACGCCTTCGATCAGGTGGTGCTACGCCGGATCGATCATTCCCAATTCGCCCTGCTACTCGCGCTGTTGCCGGCAGCGGCGTCGGTGGTCGGGTTGCTGGTCCTGCGCCAAGTGCCGCGACCGGAAGAGGCAGCGGGCATCGTTGCTGTCACATTAGCGGTCGTCGCCGCACGCTAGCCTGGCCACACGCATGATCGAGCTAGCTCGGCAGGAGGCCAGGAGGCAACGGAAATGGTTGATGCAGCAGCGCTTGCATTGGATCTGGCGGCGGGCGGTGTCGCCGGGGTCACCATCACCTGGGCGGACAACAACGGGATACCCCGTTCCAGAACGGTGCCGGTCGCGTCGTTACCTCAGGTGGCTCAGCGTGGGGTCGGGGTCTCCACGCTATTCGCGGTATTCGACAGCCACGACAACATCACCTATGCCTTCGAGGGTTTGTCCACCCCGGCCGGTGACGTCCGGCTGATACCGGACCTGCGCGGATTTACCCGGCTCGCTGGTCAACCTGCGCTGGCATGGGCGCCCGGGCGACTCGCGTCCGTGGACGGTTCGCCGTGGGCATATGACCCGCGATGGGTCCTCGAAGCGCAGGTCCAGGCCGCGGCTGCGGAAGGCCTGGAAATCAAAGTCGGCTACGAGATGGAGGTCGTGCTGACCACCAGCACCGGCACGGGTGATGTTGGCGACACCGCGCATCCTCAGCCGGCGTACCAAGCTCCTGCCTATAGCCCTCATGCCTTGCTCGCGGTCGATGAGTTCATCGGCGATCTGCTGGCCGACCTGGCAGCCAATGGCGTGCCGGTCAACCAGTTGCATGCGGAGTACGGGCCGGCGCAGGTGGAGCTCAGCATCGTCGCGTCCGACCCGATCACGGCTGCCGACCGGCAGTTGCTGACTCGCCAGACCATCCATGCCGCGGCCCGGGCACACGGTCTGCGGGCTTGCTTTGCCCCCCTGTTCACCGCTGCGGACGTGGGCAATGGCTGGCATGTCCATACCTCGGTGTGGCGTGACGGCCGCAATCTGCTGGCTAGCAGCGGGCCTGCCGACCGTCCTGGCCCTGAGGGGGCTGGCTGGATGGGTGGTCTGCTTCGGGATCTGCGAGCGCTGGCTGCGATCACTGCACCCAGCGTGCCGTCGCTGGCGCGGCTGCGACCTGGATATTTCTCCAGCGCCTACCAGTTCTGGGGAGTGGAGAACCGGGAAGCTCCACTGCGCTATGTCCTCGGTTCAGAACTGCTCGGTGCTGACCACGCCAATGTCGAGCTCAAAGTCTCCGATGCCGCCGCCAATCCCTACCTCGCGCTGGGCGCACTGATCGCAGCTGGCCTGGCCGGGCTACGTGACGGTGTTGATCCCGGCGAGCCGATACAGGCTGACCCGGGCGGATGGAGCGAGCAACAACGCGCCGCGCGGGGAGTGGTTCAGTTGCCGACCACACCCGCCGAGCAGGAGGAGGCGCTCACTGCCAACAAGAGGCTTACCACAGTCCTCGGTGACCAGTTGCTGGGTGCCTTCCTGGCCGTACGGCGCT
>JAJPIR010000025.1 GCA_021324675.1 Actinomycetota bacterium | reverse complement strand
GTCCTTACCAGCCTCTTTATTGACGACTGCTTTCGGCTTGTTGACGACTGCTTTCGGCTTGTTGACCACTGCTTTTGGCTTGTTGACCACCGCGCTTGGCGGGCAGGGCGCCGGGATCTCTTCCGCCGGAACCGGTGAAGCCTCGTGGTGAACTCCGGTGGATTTCGTCGACACGGAGCCAACCGGTGACTTCTCTGATGACTGCTCCGGTGACTTCTCCGACGTTGGTGACTTCTCCGACGATGACTTGTCTGACTTCTTTGAGGTACGGGTCGACTTGGCGGATGCCTGCGGATCGGTTGTCTTGTCGGTGGGGTCTGGCGTGTCTGATTTTGACGGGGCAGTCACGGCACGATCCATGTCTGATCCGTTGACGTCGCCCGTTGACCATGAAATATCCGGTGGACCCGGCTTAGCCGGAGTATCCGGTTTAGCGGGAATATCACCTTTAGCTGGGGGTGCCGGAGCTACCGGCTGCACTGGTGCCGGTTGACGCGGTGGCGGGATGGGGGTCACTTGGCGGACAGGCGGCTTCTGCGGAGTGACCGGTTTCTGCCGAGGCGCAGTGACCCGCCGCGGCGCCACGGCATGCGGAGCAGGTGCTACCAGCGCCGGGGTTAGGTGGGTGGTCGCCAGCCCTGGTGCGGGAGCAGCCGGTGGTGCCGCTACGACCGGGGGCACGGGAGCCACTTGGGGCGCCGGGTCTGCCTGTGGTGCCGGCGAAGCAGGCGCCGGCTGCGACGCCGGCGCTGCCGGCGCGCTGGCAGGAGCGGGGACAGTAGCCGGCGAATTGGTCACTATGTCCGCTTCAGCGGGAACGCTCGCTCCAGGTGTGGCCGGAGCAGTGCCGACACGGACCTGCCCAGGGACCGTGCGCAGGTCGTGTTGCTGGCGCATGACCAGGGCGGTTAAAGCGCCGACTACCACCACCGCGATGGCCAGCAGGATTACTAGCAGTTTTGTCGAACGCGTCCATCGAAGGTTCATCCAAGTGCCCCCCGGCTCAACCCCCATGAAATCTAAAATCCCCACAATGGCAAAATTACTTGAGAATACGGCTAAGGTTCCGGTCAAATCAGCTCAAGCTAAATCATGAGCCCGCGACCCAAATGGGCAGCACAGCTGCCGTGTGATGTGTCAACCCCTCTCAGTAGTGCTGCCCCGACCGCAGGTCCTAGGGTAGGTTGCCATTCAGCCAGGGGCAACCTCCACGACGGTCTAAGCTTGGCGCATCTTGTTCTAGTGAGCGCGATAACAACATCGCCACAACACAACCACCCGCTACCTCGACCGCACCTACGTGCCAGTACGAACAGACGATCGACGAGGTAGCCATCACTGGCACCAACCGAACCCACCAACCGGACCAACTGCATTCTGCATGCAGAACGCAGTTATTCAGGAGCGGGGGTGCCCCCCGCCACCGGCAAGCGCGATCCCGAGCAGCTGCGCGAGGAGCAGCATCTCTTTTTCGTGCTGCGGCAGCAGCTCACCGGGATGGAGCGCGTCAAGGGTCAGCAGGCCAAAGATTTCCGCGCTCGTGGCAACGGGTACAGATATGTAAGTCTGGTAGGTATAGTGCCGATCCAGTGCGAACTGGGACGGGTCATCAAGTGCAATGTTTTCTTTGCGCACCGACTGGCGATTTTCCAGCAGCTTGAAAACTTCCAGGTGCGCAGGGTCGGAACTGGAGAACTCCGTGCGTGGTTTTGCGTCCCGGCCTGCATATATTCTGCAGACCAGCTTCCTTTCTTCGCCGTGGTGTTCATAGTCGAAATAACACGAGCGGGCCCGCGGCACATCGGTAAACTGGACAACCGAGTTCACCACCGCTTGCTTTGCGGCGCCCTTTGCCTCTGTTTGGCCGGCCTCGTGCGGCGCGGTGATGATCCGGTCGAAGATATCGGTCAGCGGTAAGAGCACGGACCGCAGTGCAAGCTGGTAGTTGGTCACTGCCTGCTTGGCCAGCTCTTGGGCGTCTTCTCGTGCCCGTACTTCCAACCACGTTTGGCGAGCTGGCAACAGCAGCGCTATCACGGTGGCAGCGGTGCCGCCAACCTTGATCGACATGCTGGTCCAGACCGAAAGGTGCTCGCCGGCCTGCACTTGAGCAACGAATGCAGCACCGGCACAGGCTGCCGCGACCAGCGCGCCACCCCACCATCGAAGCCACTGCGGGAGGCCACGCACGATCATACCGGGGACTGTATCGAACGGTTCGTGACGAAGTGTTACCCTTACGAGACGATCGGGCGCGCTCGCTTGCCCCCGGAGTAGTGGTGCTGCTTCACTGGTACAAGTCGGTGTATGGACCGAATCGCAGTCGGAGGTCCCCGTGGCGATAGGCGGCGTATCCGGTCAGCGCATACCGAGTGTGGATCCTGAGATCAAGCAAGCGGCCGATGACGTGGTCCGCGACCCCGATGCCTACTTTGAGCGCCAGCGGGCGCTGTGCGCGAGAGAAGCTGAAGAGTATGTAGGGCGGGAACTCGCTCGGGCATTCTCGATGCGTCGCCGCGCTGGTGTGTGGGCATCC
>JAJPIR010000262.1 GCA_021324675.1 Actinomycetota bacterium | reverse complement strand
GTGATCGCCACGCCGGTTCGCCCGGCGCGGCCAGTGCGCCCACTCCGGTGCACGTAGGTCTTCTCGTCTTCCGGGCACTGGTAGTTGATGACGTGCGTGACCTCCGGGACGTCGAGACCGCGAGCGGCCACGTCGGTTGCGACCAGCACGTCCACCTTCTCCGAACGGAAGGCGCGCAATGCCTGCTCACGAGCACTCTGGCCGAGGTCACCGTGCACGGCCGCGGCTGCAAAGCCGCGCTCGGTGAGCTCCTCTGCCACCTTTTGAGCAGTCCGCTTGGTCCTCGCGAAGATCATCGTCAGCCCTCGGTCGCGGGCCTGCAAGATGCGGGCAAGTAGCTCGATCTTGTCCATCGCGTGAGCGCGGTACACGAACTGGCGGGTCCGCTCGTGGATCGCGGTGGCGTCGGGTTCTTCGGCGCGAATATGTGTCGGCCGGTTCAGGAAGGTGCGGGCCAGCTTGATGATCGGCCCGGGCATGGTAGCCGAGAACAGCATGGTCTGGCGTTGCTCCGGCACCATCTGCATGATGCGTTCGATGTCGGGCAGGAAGCCCAGATCGAGCATCTCGTCGGCCTCGTCGAGCACCAGTACTCGCACCTTGCCCAGCACGAGGCAGCGCTGTTCAGCGAGGTCCAGCAGCCGGCCCGGGGTGCCGACCACCACGTCGATCCCGCGGCCGAGTGCTTTGATCTGCGGCTCGTAAGGCCGGCCGCCGTAGACCGGCAACACCCGGATGCCCAGAGCGCGGCCTGCTGCGCTGAGATCGGCGCTGACTTGCAGGCAGAGCTCGCGGGTGGGTACCACGACCAGTGCGCGGGGCGTGCCGTCGAGCGCGACATCCCCATTGGTGATCCGCTGGAGCAGGGGAACGCCGAAGCCGAGCGTCTTGCCGGTTCCGGTACGAGCCTGACCGATGAGGTCGTCCCCAGCCAGGGCCAGCGGCAAGGTGAGTTCCTGAATGGCAAAGGTCCGTTCGATGCCCACCGCGCGCAGGGTCCGGACAATCTCGTCGCGGACCCCGAGCTCGGCGAAAGTGGGCGAGTTGGCTCGAACGGGAGCGCCCGCTTGCAGCGGCTGCGGCGGCCCGGGTTCATCGCTATCACCGTGGGCACCCTCTGAGGTGCCGAACGCGGAACAATCAAGGGGGTAGGTAGTTGGCAGTGTGGTGTGGCTGACGGTCAGCGTGCTCGCCTCTCTCATACTGGCGCGTCCCTGCCGTCTCACTGCGGTCTCGCTCGAACCAGCTGCGCGCCGCGGGCGGCACTACCTTCAGCAGCCGGGAACGAAGACGCTAGGTCCGCGCTCACGATGTCATCCGCTCGGCGGCGCCTGCCACCGAGCCGGGCGTACGCCTACCGGCCATCACAACCGTGCTACGGCATAGCCGTGTTGTCTTAACACTGTGTTGCGTTAGCACCGGGACATCACGCCCTGTACACACATGCTACCCCGTCCGCGGGCCCAGTGTATGCGTGACACCCCGCACGCTTGCGATGCGGCACTACGCTCGCGGCCGTGGACGTGGTGCGCGAGGGCGTCATCGACTTGCTTGGGGTCCTCGCCTATGGCGAGCTGTCAGCCTTCGATCGGCTGGCTGAGGGTGCTCGCAGCGCTCCCACACTCGCCGGCCGGGCTGCCATGGCGAGCATGGCGGCCACTGAGATCGGGCACTTCCGGCTCATTGAGGCTTATCTGCGCGCCAGGGACGTCTCCGTCGAGGATGCGATGCGCCCGTTCGTCGCGCGTTTCGATCAGTTCCATGCCTCCACCGCGCCCCGGTCCTGGCTTGAGTCGCTGGTGAAGGTCTATATCGGCGATGGGCTGGCGGCGGATTTCTACGGAGAGATGGCCGGCTGGTTGGACGAAGACACCGCCGCGCTGGTCAAAGACGTGCTGGCAGACACCGGGCACTCCGCGCTCGCGGAACGGGAAGTGCGCAGCGCCTGCGAACAAGACCGGCGAACGCGGGACCGGCTGGCCCTGTGGGGTCGGCGGCTACTGGGTGAGGCGGTGACGCATGCGCAGCATATGGTGGCGGAGCGCGACGGGCTCGCGGATCTGATCGTCCGCGGTTCTGGTGACTTCGCCGGCCTCGCCGCGCTGATCCGCCGGGTGGAGGTTTTGCACGGCCGGCGCATGGCCGCTCTCGGGTTGGCGTGAGGACTCACTGCCTTCTCGGCTAGCCTGACGCCAACGTCGATCACACCGTGGAGGTTGTGGCGTGGAGGTCAAGATTGGCGTCGCGGACAGTCCTCGCGAGCTGACGGTGTCCACCGAGGACTCGCCGGACCGGATACAGGCCATAGTCACCGACGCGCTGCGCAACACCCAGGGACTACTCACCCTGGTCGACGACAAAGGCCGCCGGTTCATGGTGCCCACCTCCCGGGTGGCCTACATCGAAATAGGACCCGCAGACAGCCGGCGCGTAGGGTTTTCGGTCGGCGGCTGATCCCGCCGCCGGCAGGTGCGTCCAGCATTACAGCGCTGAATGCCGCTCGCGGGCTGCACTAGGCTGCCGCATGTGTCGCGGCTGCTGGTAGTAGAGGACGACGAGACCATCGGCAGCGTGCTGGAGTCGAGCTTGCGCGCCCATGGTCACCAGGTCGGGTGGCAGCGTACCGGCCGGGGGGCGCTGTACGCGGCCGCCGAAACCGACTTCGACCTGGTGCTGCTGGACCTGGGCTTGCCCGACTTGGACGGCGTGGAGGTATGCCGGCAATTACGGGCCAGCAATCCTACGGCGGTCCTGGTCATCCTCACCGCCCGCACCGAGGAGATGGACGTCGTGGTGGGCTTGGAAGCCGGCGCCGACGACTACCTGACCAAGCCGGTGCGGTTGGCTGAGTTGCTGGCCCGGGTGCGGGCGCACCTGCGCCGGGTAGCCCCGGTGAACCCGGAAGCCCACCCGCTGCTCACAGTCGGTGATCTCGTGGTGGATACCAGCAGCCGGCGCGCGACCGTAGCGGGTCAGGAGATGCCGCTGCGCGCCAAGGAGTTCGACCTGCTCGCCCGTCTCGCGGCGGCACCGGAAGCGGCGGTCAGCCGGGAGACGTTGATGGCGCAGGTATGGGACGAAAACTGGTTCGGTCCCACGAAGACACTGGATGTGCACGTCGCGGCGCTACGCCGCAAGCTGGCCGGAATGGCCACCTTAGGGGCGGTACCCCGGATCACCACCTTGCGCGGCCACGGTTACCGGCTGGAGGCTCCGCCGGGGCACGTGACTGCGTGACTGCGTTCGGGCACAGAATCCTGCTTACGAGCGTGGTATTAACGCATCGTGCGCACTCGCATCGTGGGCCTAGCGGTGCTGGCCGCCGTGCTCGCCATCGGCTTGTTCGGTGTGCCGCTGGCCGCTGGTGTGCTGAAATACGCGAAATCTGATGAACGCACGAAACTGCTGCGAGTAGCCGACGCTGCCGCGGCAGCCGTCACGGCGGATGTTCTCCGCGGAAACATGCCAACCGATCTTCGTGACCCCAAGGACGGAACCCAACTCGCCGTCTATGTCGACCGTGGCTTGCTGATCTTGGGCGCGGGGCCGCAGGGTGGTGACATCCCGGTGCACAAAGCGCTGCACGGTGAGATCAACACCGCCGACGTCAGCGGGGACCTAGTGGTCGCGGTGCCGGTGACCCATGACAGCGACGTCATCGGCGCCGTCCGCGCTGCCAGCCCCTTGCGCACCGTCTACCGGATGGTAGGACTGGTGTGGCTGGCCATGCTCGGTTTGGGTGGGCTGGCCATCGGTACGGTCTGGTTGGTCGCACGCCGGCAGGCCCGGCGGCTGGCCGAACCGCTGGAGAAGCTTTCGGAGGCGGCGCGGCGTCTCGGTCAGGGTGACTTCAGCGTCCGGACCGCACCAGCCGCCATCCCGGAGATTGATTCCGTGGGGTCGGCGCTCAACAGCACGGCCGGGCGGCTTGACGACATGCTGGCGCGGGAACGGTCCTTCTCCGCCGACGCGTCCCACCAGCTGCGCACTCCGCTGACCGGGTTGCGGCTGCGGCTGGAAGCGGCTTTGGATCGGCCAGGGCAGGACCTGCGCCAGGCGATCACGGATGGCATTGCCGCCGCCGACCGCCTGGAGCAGACCATCGAGGAGCTGCTCGCTCTGGCCCGGGACACCCGCAGCTCCAATACCACCCCTCTGGATCTGCAGGTCCTGCTGGAGGAGATCGAAGCGGGCTGGCATGACCGGCTGGCTGCTCAGGACCGGGAACTGCACGTAGCGGTGGACCCCCATGCGCCGGTCTCCCTTGCTTCCACCGCAGCGGTACGGCAGGTGCTCACCGTGCTTCTGGACAACGCCGCCACGCACGGCTCCGGCACCGTCTCAGTGGCGGTCCGCAATGCCGTTGACGCCCTGGCTATCGATGTGTCCGACGAAGGGGCAGGGATCACCGCACCCGAACCGGAGCTGTTCACCAGGCGTTCCCGTCTGGCTGAGGGACATGGCATCGGTCTGGCGCTGGCCCGCAGCCTGGCCGAAGCCGAGGGGGGCAGGCTGCGGTTGACCCGGCCAGCGCCGCCGACTTTCACCTTGCTCGTGCCCGCCCAAGCCTGATCCAGCTGCGCGTAGGTGAGCTGCGCCGTACCGTGGTCACGGCTGTCGCGCCTGTCCAGGAGGCTGTTCATGATCGCGGTTCGCCGGCTCAACCACGCAGTGCTGTTCGTCAGCGATCTGGACCGCGCGGTCGAGTTCTACCGGAAGGTTCTCGGCATGACGGTGATCGCCACCGAGCCTCGGGCCAACGCCGCGTTCCTGCGTGCCAGCCGTTCGGAAAACCATCACGACCTGGGCTTGTTCGGGTTGGGTTCGGAGGCTACCCGCCCGCCACGTGGGTACGTCGGCTTGTATCACCTGGCCTGGCAGGTCGACACCATTGATGATCTGGTCACCGCGCGGGACGTCTTGCACGGCTCGGGGGCGTGGCGTGGCGAGTCGAGCCACGGAGCGACCAAAAGCCTGTACGGCGCCGATCCCGACGGCAACGAGTTCGAGATCATGTGGATGCTGCCGAGGGATCAGTGGGGCAGCTACGAGTCAAGCGCTCCGGTGGAGGAACTCAATCTCACCGCGGAGCTGTCCCGGTGGAGTGGGGTGAGCACCGCGTGACGGGATCCGCCTCACCGCTGATCACCCGGTGGGGCTCACCCGACCCCGAGGCCCCGCTGATCATGTTGTTCCAGGGTTGCGATGCACTAGGCGACAGCCATCAAGCGGATCTGGCGATGTTCGTACGGTGCCTCCCGGACGGCGCCGCGTACGCTGCGGTGCGGGTCCCGCAGGCGGCGCCGGGCCACGCGCCAGCGGATTTGGCACCTTTCCGCGGATGGATTGACCAGCAGCGAGCGCCCGAGGTGCCGGTGGTCCTCGTCGGCGTCGGGGGCGGCGCAGCTGCCGCCGGCGGGATGTTGCTTGCCGACCCGGCCCGCTTTGCCGCGGCGGCGCTGCTGTATGGCACGTTGCCGTTCGGCTCGGACCTGCCAATGACACGCGGGCGGCTGGCCGGAACACCGGTTTTCTTGGCGCACGGTGCACACGACCTCGTCATCCCGCTTGAGCTGCAGCGCCGGACGTGGGATTACCTAGTGCGCGACAGTGGATCGCCGCTGTGGGCGCAGCGCCAGCCGGGTGGCCACGAACTCACTGCGGAAACCGTGTCCGGGCTGGCCGGTTGGATCGAGGCGCGGCTGGGTTTCCTGCAACGCACTGCGCTGGCGGCCGAGATGCCCGCCGGGCAGGCACGCTGGCTCACCTTGCCGCATGGCCGGCTGCCTGAGCGTCGCGGCGAGGCACCGGAGGTCAGTGTCACCACCCCGCAACAACAACAGTCGCAAAATGCTCCACCCGCGCTGCAGGAGGCCCTGTTCAACCGGATCGTGGGGTTAGAGGGTGTCGCGACCGCGCCCAGCGCGGTCTCCGTGCCTGGGGCCCGCGCCTTCTTCCTGGGTTCAGGCACACCCCGGGGGCCGCGCGAGGCATTCATCGTGCCCGATCTCGGAGAGTTCGCCCACCTGCATCCTGCCTACGATGGCAGCCTGCATCTAGCGTTACCGGTCGAGCTGGCCCACGACGCGCTGGCGAACGGGTGGGCGGTGGCTCACCCGCTGGCCGGGCTGCGAATCGCGCCGGGCATAGTCATGATCTTCGGTCCGCGTGACCCAACCGAGCTGGGGATCGTCACCGCCATCGTCCAGGCCAGCCACGCCTACGCCGCCGGAAACTAACCACGCCCCGTACCCCTGCGCCACGCCCTCCATGCCTGGCGTGTCGTGCCCTGATGCGCGGTGTGTCGCGCCCCCATGCCTGGCGTGTCGCGCCCCCATGCCTGGCGTGTCGCGCGCTGATGATCGGTGTGTCGCACATCGGCGTTCTGCTTGTCGCGCTCGGGCGCCCGCAGGCGGCAACACCGCGGCTGCGGCGATTGATCACCGAGTCAGCTGTGCTGCAACGGAAAGCCTGCCAGCCCCTTCCACACCAGTGATGCGGTCAGTGCGACTGCTTCTTCCTTCGGCAGCTCGCGGCGGCGGGTGAGCCAGTAGCGAGCGCCGTGCTCGCTGGCGCCCACGACGCCCACCGCGACCAGCCAAGCGCGATCGGCGTTGAGGCCGGCATCCGCCACCACGGCTTGTGCGATGGCTCGCACGCATGCGGCGTACATTCGCTCCACGATGGCCTGCACGGGTGGCTGGTTGCGCAGATCCGTTTCAAAGACGAGCCGGAACGCCTCACCGTCACCGTCAACGAAATCGAAGTACGCGCCGACGGCATTGCGTACCCGCTGCGAGTTGTCGTTGGTCTCCTTGATCGCTGCCTGGACCCGATCGACCAGCTCGTCGGCATGGCGCTCCAGTAATGCCAGGTACAGCTCAAGTTTGCCGGGAAAATGCTGGTAAAGCACCGGCTTGCTGACCCCGGCGTGCTCGGCGATGTCCTCCATGACGGTGGCGTGGTAGCCGTTGTTGACGAAGACGTCGGTTGCAGCGGCGAGTAGCTGAGCGCGCCGCTCATCCCGGGGCATCCGTACCCCGCGGGGCGCTGCATCCACCCGGGTGGATGCGGATCCGGTCATCGGCCTGCTTCACCTCCGCCCACCCGTTAAACCCTACTCGCGGGTATCCCCACCACGCCTACCGCCGCAGTCTGGATGCAGACTGCTGTTTCCAGGCCCGGTTTTACCGCAGTCTGCATCCAGACTGCGGGGACGGGAGCAGGAACGGGAGCAGGGACGGGAGCAGGAACGGGAGCAGGGACGGGAGCAGGAACGGGAGCAGGGACGGGAGCGGGGACGGGAAGACGGAGCGGGTTGAGTACGTTCAGGTGAGCAAGGCAGCACGACACGGTGAGGAGAGTGCTGATGAGCCTGCCACCGCTGGTGGAACCGGCCGCCGAGCTGACCAAAGAGGAGGTGGCACGTTACAGTCGCCACCTGATCATCCCGGAGGTCGGGATGGAGGGTCAGAAACGGCTGAAGAATGCGAAGGTGCTGGTCATCGGCGCCGGTGGGTTGGGTAGCCCGGCCCTGCTCTACCTGGCCGCCGCCGGCGTGGGCACCTTGGGCATCGTGGAGTTCGACGAGGTCGATGAGTCGAACCTGCAGCGCCAGATCATCCACGGTCAGTCTGACCTTGGCCGTCCCAAGGGCGAGTCCGCCCGTGACTCCATCCGTGAGATCAACCCGTTTGTCCAGGTGAACCTGCATCCGGTACGGCTCGACTCGTCCAACTCCGTGGAGATCTTCCGCGACTACGACCTGATCCTCGACGGCACCGACAACTTCGCCACCCGCTACCTGGTCAACGACACGGCGGTACTGCTGAGCAAGCCGTACGTTTGGGGGTCGATCTTCCGTTTCGAGGGTCAGGTGTCGGTGTTCTGGGCTGACGCTCCCGGCGGGCAGGGCTTGCAGTACCGGGACCTGTACCCGGAGCCGCCGCCTCCGGGGATGGTGCCCTCCTGCGCCGAGGGCGGCGTGCTGGGCGTGCTTTGCGCGTCGATCGGGTCGGTCATGGTGACCGAGGCGATCAAGCTGATCACCGGGATCGGCGAGTCCCTCCTGGGCCGGCTGATGGTGTATGACGCCTTGGAGATGAGTTACCGCACCATCAAGATCCGCCGGGACCCGACAGCCGAGCCGATCACCAAGCTGATCGACTACGAGGAGTTCTGCGGTGCAGTCAGCGACGCGGCTACCACCGCCGCGGCTAGCTCAACGATCACTGCCGCGGAGCTCAAGGAGATGATCGACTCCGGCAAAGAGTTCACGCTGATCGATGTCCGAGAACCGAACGAGTACGAGATCGTCAGGATTCCAGGGTCAACGCTAATTCCCAAGGACCGGATCCTGTCCGGTGAGGCGTTGGCAGAGTTGCCCCAGGACAAGCCCTTGGTGCTGCACTGCAAATCCGGTCAACGTTCCGCCGAAGCACTGGCCGCCCTGCACAAGGCGGGCTTCCGGGACGCCGTGCATGTTGGTGGTGGAGTGCTGGCCTGGATCAAGCAGGTTGACCCATCGTTGCCCGTTTACTAGATCACCCACGTGCCTCGCAAATCGACGTGGTGCCTCACGTCGCGCGGTATGATCATGTGAACTGGAGTTCTCGGTTTTGCAACGTCTAGCAACATGGTGAACATAACCGACCCATAGCGTCACTGCTGGTACCCACCAGCCCAGGAGGCGCTATGAGCACAACCGAGGTGATGCTGCCGGGCAGACCGGCGCGTGGGGGGCGATGGATCGACCACTGGGAGCCCGAGGATCCCAGTTTCTGGCAGGCAGTCGGCAAGCGGGTGGCGAATCGTAACCTGTGGTCTTCGATTTTCGTCGAGCACATCGGGTTCTCGATGTGGACAGTCTGGTCGGTGCTGGTGCTGTTTATGGGGAAGCCCTACGGTGTCGATCCGGCGGGCAAATTCTTTCTGATATCCCTGCCCGCGTTGATCGGGTCATTGATCCGGATTCCGTACGCGATGGCGCCAGCCCGGTTCGGCGGGCGCAACTGGACCATTGTCAGCGCGCTGTTGCTGCTTATTCCGACAGTGCTGGCCATCGTGGTTATGCATCCAGGAACGCCGTACGGAACGTTTTTGGTGGTGGCCGCGCTGGCTGGGTTGGGCGGGGGCAACTTCGCCTCGTCAATGACCAACATCAATGCCTTCTTCCCGGAGGGCCGCAAGGGCTGGGCGCTGGGTCTCAATGCAGGTGGGGGCAATGTCGGGGTGGCGACCATCCAGTTGATCGGCCTGCTGGTGATCGCGTTTCTCGGTGCTGGCAGCCCGCGCCTGGTGCTGGCGATCTACGTCCCGCTCATCGTCATCTCGGCAGTGTGCGCCGCGGTGTTCATGGACAACCTCTCCTCGATGCGCAATGACACCGGCGCCATTCGTGAGGCGGTCCGTGAGCGCCACACCTGGGTGATGTCGTTTCTCTATATCGGCACGTTCGGCTCGTTCATCGGCTACAGCTTCGCGTTTGGGCTGGTATTGCAAAACCAGTTCGGTCGTACCCCTTTGCAGGCCGCCTCAGTCGTGTTCCTAGGCCCGCTCATTGGCTCACTCATCCGACCGGTCGGTGGCTGGCTGGCCGATCGCTTCGGCGGCGCGAAAGTCACCTTCGCCAACTTCTTCGGCATGGCGCTGGCCACCGGAGTGGTGATCGTGGCGTCGCAGTACAAGTCGTTGCCGCTGTTTGTGATCGGTTTCCTGGTGTTGTTCGTGCTATCCGGACTCGGCAACGGATCCACCTACAAGATGATCCCGTCGATTTTTGACGTGCAGGCCCGGACGGCGATCGGGTCCGGTGAGTCGAAACAATCCGCGCTGATGCGGGCACGCCGGCTCTCCGGTGCGGTGATCGGCATCGCCGGCTCGATCGGCGCGCTGGGCGGCGTGTTCATCAACCTCGCCTTCCGGCAATCGTTCCTGACCGCCAAGTCCGGGGTGCCAGCGTTCTGGTCGTTCATGGCGTTTTACGGGGCATGTGTGGTGGTGACCTACGTGGTTTACCTGCGCCGGGCCTCCGCTGCTGTCGCGTCTGAAACGCCGCAACTGGCGTATGCGCAAGTGTGACGAAGCCAAAAGCGATGAAACAGCCCGGAAACACTGCGGTTACGTAGTGCGCTCACGATG
>JAJPIR010000090.1 GCA_021324675.1 Actinomycetota bacterium | reverse complement strand
GAGCTGAAATTTGAGCTGCGGGGCATACCGCAGGCGGGGCAACCGCTGGATGTCGACATTGCCGTGCTACCCGACGCGCCGGCCATCAACCGCCTCTATGGCCGCTTCCAGGGAGGTGAGGGCATCGACCTGGTGGAGGGCGGTAACCTCGCCGCCATCGAAAAGCCGGCCCAGGGAACCGTCATTCGTCACGTCGTGCGCGTGGTACCCAAGGAGAGTGGTATTTTCACCTTGAATGCCGCGGTGTCGGTGGAGCTTGCCGATGATTCCGTGACACGTACCTTCACCATTCCGGTGATTGTCGGAGAGGGGCTGGCTGAGTTGAGTGCAAAGTCGGATGTCGACGGCAAAGATGCGGCCGCGAAGACACCTTCCAAGGCGCATTGACATTGAGGGTTTATGTCAAATGCGCACCCGCTACGTTCGTTAGCTGATTTGCCCGACGGCAGTCCGGGTACCACCACCCTCGTTGAAGGTGAGGCGGTCGACTCGCCCAACGGGACGGCCTCGTCAAACGGCACGGCAGGCATCGGCGAAGACAGCCCGGAGCTGCATGCACTGCTGCGGGCTCAACTGAAAGAAGCCCGCCTGCGGGGACATTCCGGCACCCTGGATCTGGGCATTCTGCTGAAGCTGTTGAGTGCTCACTACGATGCCATCGACCAGGAGCGTCGCGGCATCGTCCAGTCGATGCGGCTCATGGCGGACGAGGCCCGTGCCATGGCGCACGAGGCGCGTGAGCAGAGCTCCGAGCACCTGCAGGTCATTCTGGATCACATCAAGGATGTGGTGCTCACCGTCGACGAGGATGGGGTCATCCAGACCTTCAATCCCACCGGCGAGCGGGTGTTTGGTTATGTCGAGGCCGAGGTGGTGGGTCAGCGCATCGACCAGCTCATTCCCAAGATCGCCACACACGAAACCATTACCCAGGCCCTGCACCGGCTCGCCGCGAGTTCCGGTGACACCCACCTGGACCTCGCCTCGCGCGAGCTCTGGGCGCAACGCAAGGGCGGCGAGTTCTTTCCTGCCGACGTGGCGGTGAGTAAAGCACGCCTGTCGCGTCGTGAAATGTTTGTTTTGTGCCTGCGCGACGTGACCGAGCGCCGCGAGTCGGAGCAGGCGATGCGCGAGAGCGAGGCGCGTTACCGGTTGCTGGTGGATCACGCGCCCGAAGCCATCGTCGTGTTCGATGCCGATGAAAACCGCTTTGTCGATGCCAATGAATACGCCGAGCAACTCTTCGGCCTCGAGCGCAAACAACTGCTGCAGGTCGGGGCAGTCGAGCGCAGCCCCGTGTTCCAACCCGACGGCACCCCTTCGGCGGAGCTGGTCCGGGCCTCCACCCAGAAGGCACTGGCTGGCCAGCCGCAGGTCTACGAGTGGGTGTTGTATGATGGCTTCGGCCGGGAGATCACCTGCGAGGTGCGCCTGGTTCGTCTGCCGAGCGGCAGCCGGCGCCTGGTTCGCGGCAGCATCGCGGATATTTCCGAGCGCAAGCGCGCCGAGCGCCTGGCCGCGGCCGAGCGTGAGGTGTTTGCCCAGCTCACCGCGAATGCCCCACTGTCGGGGGTGCTGGCGTCCATCACGCGTTTGCTCGAGCCGGTAGGCGTGGCGGTGATCGAGCTCGCCGACGTGAGTCAACCCACCGAGATTCCACCGGGACTGCCCCTGGCGGGGCTGCACAAGGCCTGGGCCACTCCGATCAAGAGCGCGGAAGGGAAGATTCTGGGCTCGCTGGGCGTCTATCGTGAAGAGCCCGGGTTACCCGCTCCAACTGAGGCCGCGATCATGGCCCACGCCGCGCAGCTTGCCGGTATTGCCATTGAGCGCCGCCTGGCCGAGCAGGCCCTGCGCAGCAGTGAGGCCAAGTTTCGCGGCCTGTTCGAAAGCATTGCCGAGGGTGTTTATCAGAGTGGCCGGGACGGCCGGCTGCTATCGGTGAATCCAGCGTTCGTGACCATCCTGGGCTACGGCAGCGCTGAGGAACTCTATGCATTGCCAAGCGTTGCCTTGCTTTACTGGAACCCGGCAGACCGGGCGGAGTTCATGCGACGTGTGGAGGCCGAAGGGGAGATCCGCAACGCAGAGTTCTGCATGCGGACCCAGGATGGGCAACAGGTTGTGATTCTCGAGAATGCACGCGCCGTGCGGGACGCAGGCGACCGCATCACCGGTTACGAGGGCACGATTGCTGACATCACTGAGCGCAAGCGCGCTGAACAGGCCATATTTGCGGAGAAGGAGCGGGCGCAGGTGACGCTCCAATCCATCGGCGATGCGGTCATCAGCACGGATGCCGAAGGGCGCATCGAATACATCAACCCCGTAGCGGAGAGTCTCACGGCCTGGAGTCTGGCCGAGGCACGTGGCCGGCCGATCGGCGACGTACTGAACCTGGTGAACGAGATTACACGCGAGCCCATCGAGAATCCGCTGTTGTGCGCGCTGGGCCGGGGTGAGTCCGCGGGGGCACCAGCTGATCATTCGGTTCTGATTACCCGCTCGGGCCAGGAAGTGGCCATTCAGGAGTCAGCCGCCCCGATCTGCGACCGGCAGGGGCGGGTGATCGGCGCGGTCATTGTTTTCCACGATGTCACCAAGGAGCGGCGTCTGAAGCGGGCGCTGTCCTACCAGGCCAGCCACGATGCGCTCACGGGTCTCATCAACCGACGCGAATTCGACAACCGCCTGCACGCGGCGGTGTTGAGTGCGCAACGGGGTGAAGGCTCGTACGCACTGCTCTACATCGACCTCGATCAGTTCAAGGTGGTCAACGATACCTGCGGCCACCAGGCCGGCGATCGTCTTCTGCGTGATGTCACCGGCCTGCTGCAAGGTCGTGTACGCGCCTCCGATACCATCGCCCGCCTGGGAGGCGATGAGTTTGGAGTGTTGCTGGAAGGCTGTACGCCCGAGCAGTCGGCCCGTATTGCCGACGGTGTGCGCCAGGCAATCAAGGAGTATCGCTTCATCTGGGGCGCGACCACCCTGTCGGTGGGCGCCAGCGTGGGTGTCGTACAGATCGGCCCGGAAACCGAAAGTGTCGCGGCCATCATGAGCGCGGCGGATATTGCCTGCTACGCGGCCAAGGACGAGGGGCGCAACAGAGTGCACGTCTACGAGGCGGACGGAGTTTCCCACCGCCACCGCGAAATGCACTGGGTGGCACGCGTGACCCGGGCCGCGGAAGAGAATCGCCTGGAGCTGTTTTTCCAACCCATCGTTCGCATCGGTGCCGGGACCGCCATGCAGGCCAGCGGCCCGGGATTCCACGAGCTCACGATCAGGTTACGCGACGACGACGGCCGGCTCGTACCACCGAGTGAGTTCATTCCGGCCGCGGAACGCTACAACGTCATGTCCATCATCGACCGGTGGGTGGTGAGCCGGGCCGTGGAGCTGCTGAAGCAGCGGCATGCCGCTGGCGGAACCTTGCCGTTGTTGGCCGTGAATCTTTCCGGGACCTCGCTCAATGAGCAGGCTTTTGCCGAGTTCGTGATGACCACGGTGGGGGAAGAGCCGGCCATTGCCAGCGCGTTGTGCTTCGAGATCACCGAAACGGCCGCGGTGACCAGTCTTTCCAATGTCACATTCTTCATGCGCGAGCTCAAGTCACGCGGTTGTAAATTCGCCCTGGACGACTTCGGTACCGGTCTGTCGTCTTTCATGTATTTGAAAACGTTGCCGGTGGACTTTCTGAAGATCGACGGCCAGTTCATCAGTCAGATTGCCACCGATGCCGTCGACCGCAGCATGGTGGAGGCCATCAGCAAGGTGGGCCGGGCGTTGGGGATCTCGACCGTGGCGGAGTGGGTGGAGGATGAGGCGGTCCTGGGCGAGCTCGAGCGGATCGGCGTGGACTTTGCACAAGGCTATCACCTTGCGCTACCCGCACCGATAGCACAGCTGCAGCCGCTGGGGCAGCCTTAGAGACACGGCGCGACTATACTCACTGTGTAAAAGGGGCCTGGGGGACTTCGAACAGTGAGTGCAGAGCCGCCATTCACCGTCGGTATCGAAGAGGAGTATCTCCTCGTCAATCTCGATACACGGGACGTCAATGAGAATCCACCAGCGCAGCTGCTGAGGGAGTGTACGGAGCGTGGTGCCGGTCAGATCAACCCGGAGTTCCTCCGGTCACAGCTCGAAGTCAATACACGGGTTTGCCGCACCATCCCTGAAGTGCGAGCCGACCTGGCCCGGCTGCGGTCCATCATTGTCGATGTCAGCCGCAAACACGGGCTCGCCCCGATAGCCGCATCGACACATCCTTTCGGCAGCGCCACCCGCCAGATGCCGACCGAGAAGGAGCAGTTTTTCGCGCTCGCCCGCGAGATGCAGGCGGCCGCCCGCCGGCTCATGGTGTGCGGCATGCACGTCCACATCGGTATCGATGAGGACGACCTGCGTGTCGATCTCATGAATCAACTGTCGTACTTCGTGCCGCACCTGCTGGCCCTGTCGTGCTCGTCGCCCTTCTGGGAAGGCGAGCAGACCGGCCTGATGTCGTTCCGGTGTACCTTGTTCAGCTCGCTGCCGCGTACCGGCCTGCCGGAGCGTTTCGCCAGTTATGCGGAGCTGCGGCGTCACATCGACATGTTGATTCGCAACGGGGTGATCGAGAACACCACCAAGATGTGGTGGGATCTGCGACCGAGCCCGCGCTACCCGACGTTGGAAATGCGGGTGATGGACTGTTGCACGAGTATCGATGACGCCACGTGCCTGGCGGCGCTGGTCGTTTGCCTGGCGCGGCGGCTGTATCGTCTGCGGCAGGCGAACCAGAGCTGGCGGCTCTATCCCAATGTCCTGATCGCCGAGAACCGCTGGCGGGCCATGCGCTACAGTTTTGACGAGAAGCTGCTCGACCTGGCCCGGGGTGAGCTGATGCCCTTCCCGCAGCTCGCGGAGGAGCTCATTGCGCTGGTCATTGAGGACGCCGAAGCGTTGGGTTGCAGGCGCGAGATAGAACATATTCGAGCCATTCTCGCCCGCGGCACGAGCGCGCACCGGCAATTGAGCACTTTTCACGGGGCTCGCGCAGCGGGCGCGACTGCCCGCGAAGCGCTCCAGGCGGTTGTTGACTTCCTGATTCGCGAGACCGCCACCGGCCTCTGACGGGTATTGGCCCTGGGGCCAATACGCAGTTATACGTACTTTTTTGTGCGCGGTTGTGAACCGTGCCCGCACTTGCGGCTTTGCGTTGAGCTTAGCCTCCCGACCCAACATAGTTGTGTTGTTGTTTGGGGGCTGAAGAGATGGATGTCAGGAAGAGCGCTATTGCAGCAATCGCTGCGGCAGCAGTGAGTGGGGTGGCTGGCGCAGGCACTGCAACCGGTACTTTTACAGTGCAGGCGACTATCAGCTCCGCCTGCGTGGTATCGGCTACCACTCTCAACTTCGGCGCCTACAGCCCGGCCGCATCGTCGGCCCTGACAGGCAGTTCTACCGTCAGTGTCAACTGCACCAGCGGTAGCCCCTACACGACGGCATTGAACATAGGCTCCGGCGGCGGGTCGTTCGTCACCCGCACTATGTTGAACGGCGGCAGTACCCTGGATTTCAACCTGTACCGGGACGCGGCCTACTCGCAGGTGTGGGGTGACGGGACCGGCGCCACTTTCACGGTTGCCGGTACCGGGTCGGGGCTCCTGACCTCCAACAACATCACGGTATATGGGCAGATCCCGATCTCCCAGGACAAGCCGGTGGGTACCTACACCAGCCTGATCACCGTCACGGTCTCGTACTGACTCGTGTTGCGAATACTCTCAGCAATCTGCCTGATGTGCGCGCCGATGGCGGTTCTTGCTGGCTCGCTACGCGTGGGTCCGACGCGGATCGACCTCACGGCACAAAAACCCGTGGCTGTCCTCGAAGTGCAGAACAGCGGGGACAGTCCCACGTTGGCCCAGGTCGACCTGTTCGACTGGTCTGAAGATGGCAAGGGCGATGTCTTCACGCCCACCACCGACCTGGTCGCGACGCCGATCGTGCTGAGCCTCGCTCCAGGGGAGACACGGCTCATCCGCGTGGGGCTGCGATCGCAGAATCACACGGACGCGGAGCGTGCCTGGCGCCTGTTCGTACGGGAAATTCCCTCCACATTCGAGGGGGGTATGGGACTGCAGTTCGCCGTGCGTATCGGGGTGCCTGTATTTGCCCAGCCCGCCAATACGCGGCCGGGCGCCGTCAGCGCGGGCTCCGAGTTGAGTTGGCGTTGGGTGCCGGATATCGAAGGCTGCGCCAATGTGCAGATTTCCAATCCCACTGTGCGTCACGCCCGCGTGTTGAGCGGGGAACTGTTGAGTCACACGGGCGAGGTATTGTGGCGCTCGAGCGAGCCCGGCTACGTGTTGGCCTGGTCGCGGCGCGCATTGGCGCCGAGCCTGTGTCCGCCGAGTATCAAGGAAGCCGTGACGCTGCGCCTCAACCTGGACAGCGGCATCCTCGACCTCCCGGTTTTCGCCCCGTCGCTGGTCGTCGACGCGAATACACCGAACACACATTGAATGAGTTTCCGCCGCGCGCTCAGCACGCTGATCCTGGCATGCGTGCTCGCTGCGGCGCGCGTGGGACAGGCTGCGCCGGAGCTGGCGCGGGATGTCTGGGTCGAGGTGCGGATCAACAATGTGCCGCAGCCTGACTTTGCGCTGTTGCATATCGATCTGCGCGGCCACCTGTTGGCCCGGGTGGAGGATATCCGGGCCTGGCACCTCGAGCCCTCAACTTCCTCCGGGGCCGCAGCCGGTGGGCTGGTGCGCCTGGATGATTTTCCGGGGCTGCATGCGAGGCTGGATGCTGATGAGACCCTGTTGTTGCTCGATGCCGATCCGTCCTTGTTCGATGCCCAGTTTTTTGCGGGCGGCCGTCACCTGGAGGCTCCTGACCGGGGCGTGCCGGCGGTGTTTCTCGGCTATAACCTGTTTGCTGAAGCCGACGGCCGCTTGGGGAATACCTGTTCCGCCCTGGTTCAGGCGGGCTCGAGCCTCGGGCGGGCGTCCTTCACCAGCGGCTGGCTCGGCAGCCGGATTGTGCCGGATCAGAGCGCGGCCGCGCAGGTCGTGGGGAATGAGTCCTCCGGCTGGCATCGGCTCGATAGCGCGCTGCTGCTCGATTTTCCCGAAGACACCGCTCGCTTCACCCTCGGGGACAGTGTGTCGACCGCGGGCACGCTGGGCGATGCGGTCCGGTTCTCGGGCTTGCATTGGGCGACCGACTACGCAACACGTCCGGGCCTCACCCCCTACGCTTTACCGGTCATCAGCGGTACGGCCACCATGCCCTCGACCGTGGAGCTTTACGTGAACCATGCGCTGGTCCAGCGTACCAACGTGGATGCCGGGCCGTTTCAACTCAACAACATTCCGGTGCCGGCGGGAGAGGGCTCCGTCGACATTCGCATGCGTGACATGATGGGTCAGTTGCAGCAGCTCTCGGTACCGTACCTGGTTTCGCCGCAACTCATGGCGGCGGGGCTCACCACCGTGGACCTGGAGGCTGGCGCGGTACGCGAGAATTACGGTATCGCGGAATTCGACTACGGGCCCTGGTTCGCCTCCGGTACCGTGCAACACGGCTCGAGCAACAGGGTTACCGTGAATGCCTCGGCGGAACTGTTGCGGGATCAGCTGACGGCCCGGGCCGGGTTGGCCTACCGCGCCACGCGCAATATCACGTTGGACATGACTCCTGCGGTGAGTCACGCGGCAGGCGAGGGCACCGGGGCGGCGGTGAATGCGGGAGTCGATATACAGTGGTCCACAACGTCGTTCGCGATTCACTACGTCGATGCCTCACCGGCCTATCGTGAGCTGGGAAGCCTGGGGTCTTGGGAGCGCTTGCGGACCCAATGGGCCGCGCAAGCCTCGACCCAGCTCGGGCCTTCGGGGTCACTGGCGCTGCTGTACGCCTGGCGGCGCTCCTACCAGGAGCCGACGACAGCCGCTACGACCCTGACTTACAACTCGAGTCTGCCTCGGTTGGGGGCGCTCGGCGCTTTCGTTTCCGACACCCGTGCGGGTCGCTCGACCGACGTGATGGTGGGGATCACGCTCACTCATTATTTTGCGCGGGGGATGACCGGCGGTGGCGGCGTGACCGGCTCGATTTCGGAAACCAACGTCCATCAGCTCGCGATACAAATGGGCCAGCCCGCGCCCGCTGGCGGCGGGCTCGGGCGGAGCCTGGCGCACGCCAACGGCGAAAACATCGATACCAACGGATTGCGAGTCGATGCACGCAGTGCTTACGGCACGGGCAGCGGTGAGATCGATACGACCCTCCAGGGCACGCTGGGCATTCTGTCCTGGCAGGGTGGATTTCTCTGGGCCGCCGGGCGACCGTGGCCCGCGCAGACGCTTTCGGGGCCGGCTGCCGTGCTGGTGGTCCCCGACCTGGGCGGCGTGGAAGTATTGCATGATGGTCAGCCGGTCGGCCGCACGGATGAGGCAGGCCGGATCCTGGTGCCGTCGCTGCGGCCTTTCGAGGACAACACCCTCACCATCGTCCCGGAAGAGGTGCCGGTGAGCGCACTGATCGACTCGGACCGGGTCAGTGTGCGGCCGTATTCACACGGGGTGGTGACGGCGGTGATGTCGGTGGCCGCCAGCCACAGTCAGGTGTTTCAGTTGCTACTCGCTCCGGAAGTCTATGTGCCGGCCGGAGCCGGGATTCAGTTGAAGGGTCACAGCTTTCCGGTCGGCACCCAGGGGCTGGCGCAGGTGCCCTTGGGTCATGAGGCCGCCGATGCCCTGGTGAGTTGGCCCGGTGGCCGGTGTAGATTTCAGGTACCGG
>JAJPIR010000163.1 GCA_021324675.1 Actinomycetota bacterium | reverse complement strand
GCAAAGAACTGCGCAACCTCGTGGACGTACCCCTTGTTCCAGATCTGGTTCCAGGATTCTTCGATGAGGTCGTGCGGGATGACCAGCCCGTACTTCTCAAGCGGTACAAGGTAGCTGCGGTAGTAGTCGTCATAGATCCACCGCCGCCACATCTCGGCGTAGCTTTCCCGCTCCTTGCGGCGGTCCTTCGTGCCGTACTCGATGAAGGTGCCGATCGCCGCGTCGACGACCCGGTGGTTGTTCCACCATGCGTAGCGCAGGTCGCGCTCGAGCAGCTGGTGGTTGCTTTCATCAGACAGCGCCATCAGCAAAGTGGCGTAGCCATTGCTGATATGCCGCGACTCGTCGGACTGCACCGAGTGGAACACGGTCGGCAGCAGGTAGTCGCCGTTGGCTGCCGCCTCGGCGGGCATGGCGACAAACAGCGTGTTGGTGAACGCGGTCTCGGCGACAATCGTCAGGTAGATGCTCGCCGCGGTGATGGCATCACCGGTGATGAAGCCTTCGGCGAACTGCCGGCCGATCGTGCCGCAGTAGTCATTGTGGAAATTGCGCAGGCTCGTGTTGAAGCCCGCCGGGTCGATGTAGTTCTGCATGTACAGGCGCTTGAGGTTCTGCTGGATCGTCGAGTGCCTGACCTCGTCGATCATCTGGATGGCCTGGCCGTTGTGCAGCTCCGGGTTGGGCACCGTGTGGAACAGCATCGGCATGGACCGGGCCGCCGAGATCTCAGGGAGAGGAATAATGGACAGGAACAGCTTTTGCCACTCCAGCCAGCGCTCCTGCACCTGGCGGAACATGTTGCCGCGGATCGCGCCGTCGGAGGCCCCGTAAACGCGGTGGTCTTTCTCTTCCTGCATGGGGAAGTATGACCGCAGTACCTGCTTGAGCGGATCCCTCTTCTGCGCCTTGCGGAAGGTGTAGTCAGTGCCGTACTTCCGGTACGGCGTGTGATACATCGGTTCCCAGGCCAGTTCCTGGATTTTCTGATGAGCCTTTGCCACACTCTGGCGACTCATGGTCACACTCCTCACCCGTGTGCGCTGCAGCGCTAGCCGTCAGCGTCGTTCACTTGCTCGGGTTGGCTTCTCTATGCTTGAAGTCACGGTCACGTGCATTGGCTGATGGACTGAAGCGCTCGGGGCTGGGCGCATCATTTCGATGACATCCCCGCTTCCCCCGGCACTGGCACAGCCGCCACGCGGGGCGCCCGCCGCGGTCCAGAACACGTCGGGCACTCGCCGGAAGGCATCCATGCCATGTGTTGCATCACACACCCACGGGTGAATGCCGACCGTCTCAACATGAGACATAGGCCTGATTGCGCCTAACCTGGGGTGCGGCGGGGCACTCCGGTTGAGGCACGATGCCAACGTCGGCATAGCGCCGCCACTACGGATCATCGAGGTTCCGAAGGGGCGACTTGTGGTCGAAGCGCACCCGCGAGACGACCGATCGGGAGCCGCAGCACGCGAGCCGCCCGGCGCCAGCCCGCTCCTGGCCAGCGCGCGGGAATGTTTCCTCACCGCGGAACCCGTAAAACCCGGAGTCGTGCGCCATAGCATCCTGGCGTCCTGGACACGATCCAGAAACTGGAATGTACCCGCCGATCATTTTGATCTGCCTTACGACCCCAATCCAAATCGGGATACGCGGCTTACTTATAGCGCTAGCAAAGTTATCAGTGATCTCGCAGACCAGCTTGCCGGCGAACCGGTCTGCATCGTTCTGACCGACGCCCAGGGTGTGGTGCTAGACAGGCGCACCGGCGACCCGGCGCTTCGCGCGCATCTGGATGGTGTGAAGCTGGACATCGGATTCAGCTACTCCGAGCAGCACGTTGGAACTAACGGGATCGGCACCGCGCTTGAAGGCCGTGGCCCGGCTGAGGTCTTCGGACACGAACACTACGTCGAGCACCTTGAGGACTTGGCTTGTGCCGGCGCGCCCATTCACGACCCCATAACCGGCAGGCTGGTCGGCGTCATCGACCTGACCTGTTGGCGAGTGGATGCCAACCCCCTGATGGTGGCCGCCGCCACGACGGCCGCGAAGCGGATCGAAGAAGCTCTGTTCGAGCACGCTGGCCGGCACGAGGTGGCATTACTGCAGGACTACCTCCAGACGTGCCGGCGCGGTCACGCCGCCGTACTGGCGATCAGCAACGACATGCTGATGATGAACGATCGAGCCCGGGAGATCCTCGAGCCCGAAGATCAGCAAGCCATCCTGGCGCAGGCTACCGAGGCACTGAGTACGGGCGGCCGGCAGCTACTGATCCTGGATCTGCCCAGCGGTGCGACAGCACGAGTGCTGTGTAAGCCCAGCTGGAACGATCGCGCGGTCACCGGCGGGGTTGTTCAAGTGCAGCTGAGTCAGCCGCTTGCCGTCGATCACAGTCACGACGTCAAGCAGCCGGCGGTCAACCTGCCGGCGGCTGCGGGTTCCGGGATGCTGTGGACCAAGTGTTGCCGAGACGTCGATCGGTACTTCCAATCCGGGGAATGGCTGGTGTTGGAGGGCGAGCCTGGCGTGGGCAAGCTGACGATTGCCCGCGGTACACACCAGCGTCACCTGCCGGCCGGGCGCGTGCGAGCGTTCGACGGGACGGAGATCGCCACGGCAACCGACTGCGCGCGGTGGGTGGACGAGGTCGCGGAGGAGATTGACAGCGGTACTCAGACGATCATCCTGACCCACATCGACCAGCTGCCCGACGAGGCCTTGCGGGCGCTGTATGACGTACTCGAGCCGCATCGCGAATCGACCGACATCGCTCGGCCGTGGGTGGTGGCAACCCGCGGCCACCAACTTCTGGACTATGACGGCGACCTTGCCCGGCTGCTTCGCTGCTTCCCCCGCTCGGTGCAGGTTCCGCCGTTGCGCCATCACATTGAAGACCTCTATGAGCTGGTGCCGTTCATTATTTCCCGGCTGACCAAGGGCGGTTCGCTGTCGTGCTCACCCGAAGCGGTGCGGATGTTGATGCGAAACCGGTGGACGGGCAACATCACACAGCTCTACCAGACCTTGCGCAAGATCGTCGCCAATCGCCGGACGGGCGTCATTACGGTAGCTGACCTGCCGCCTGAGTGCCGGGCGAGCAGCCGCCGGCTGCTTACCCCGCTGGAATCCATGGAGCGCGATGCGATTGTGCAGGCTTTGCTCAACACTGAGGGCAACAAGCTCCGCGCCGCCCAGCAGCTTGGCATGTCTCGCGCCACGATCTACCGCAAGATTCGCGAGTACGGGATCAGGATGCCGCTCGTGCCGGAGCGCCCGGCTCGCACCTGATCGCCTTGCCACTTTTAGGTTCGTCATGGCACATCTGGACGAACATCTGGAATGTCGTCGATCACCACGCCGCTGACCATGCGCCACTGTGCAGCGTTAGATTGACGTTTTGTGGACGAGGGACCACAAAATTGGGGTGCACCGCTGATCGAGCGGGTATTGCACCGGGCAGGCGTCGGTCGCGGAACCCTGCTGCTCGATCTGGGTTGCGGAGCTGGACGGCTGTGCCGGATCGCCGCGGACCGTGGCGCGCAAGTTACCGGGATCGACCGGGACGCCAGGCAGATCAAGCAGGCTGTCACGCTGGTGCCCGAGGGCATCTTTGACGTCGGCGACATCCTGGCGCTGCCCTATCCGGCCGCCCGCTTCGACGCCGTCACTTGCGTGCAATCGATCATGCACGTTTCGAATCCGCTGACGGCTCTGCGCGAGGCCGCCCGGGTTGCGCGCCCTGCAGCGCCGGTGGTCGTCACGGTTTGGGGCAAGGAAGAGAACTGCGATATCCGCGCCTTCGGCCAAGCCCTGTCCGGGCTGCTGCCGCGTGCCGCTGGCCAGGTCCCGGGCGTGCATCCCCCACAGCTGTCGGATGACGGCCGGCTCGAGCGGTTGGCTCAGTTGGCTGGAATCGCTGTGATGGAAGTCGGCGACGTCAAATGCCCGTTTTGGTATCCCAACGAACACGCATTGCTGCGCGGTCTGCTGGGGTCGGGCCTTGGTCGGCGAGCGCTGGGCGTGGCGAGCCCCGGCACCGTGCGCCGGGCCGTGTTGGAAGGGCTTGCCCGCTACCGGACACCGACAGGCGGGTACCGGCTGGACAACAGCTTTCGCTACCTCGTTGGTAGCTCACCGCAGAAAACTGACGACCCGTCGCCAGGAGATACCACAGTCTCAACTTGAGACAGTCCGAACTCGCCCGCTTCCCTACCGTGGGCTCGGCGGAACGACTAACGTCGGATGTCCAGCTCCAAGGAGGCAGCGCCCTTGGCTGACTCACGCCTACCCTCAGCCAGCAACGCTGCGACGACCGGAAACCGGGGCACGCGGCGCGGCGCCGGTTTGGCGCAGGCCCGGGAACGGTTTCTCACCTCCGAACCAGTCAGCACTGACGCCGTCCGGGACAGCATTCTGGCGTCGTGGACCCGATCCCGCGACTGGCACGTCGCCACCGATCACCTTGAGCTGCCCTTCAAACCCAACTTCGACCGCAAGTCACGCCTAGCTCGATGCGCGGACGGACCCATCAGCGCGGCAGCCGCGCAACACGCCGACGAAGCGCTGAGCATCATCCTCACCGACGCTGCCGGCGTGGTCTTGGACCGCCGCACCGGCGACTCCCGGTTGGAGCACAAACTCGACAGGGTCTGGCTGGCGCCCGGGTTCAGCTACGCCGAGCAGTTCGCCGGAACCAACGGGATCGGCACCGCGCTGGAAGGTCGCGGCCCCGCGCACGTCTTCGGCCATGAGCATTACGTCGAACACCTGGAAGATCTGGCCTGTGCTGGCGCCCCGATCCGCCATCCGACCACCGGCAAGATCCTGGGCATCCTGGATCTGACCTGCTGGCGAAGCGACGCCAATATGGCGATGATCGCAGCCGCCTCCAGTATTGCCGCCCAGATAGAAGAGGCGCTGCTGGAGCAAGTTGGCCGCCGGGAGCTTGCACTGCTGCACGACTACCTGCTGGCCTGCCGGCGCAATCGTGGTTGCGTGCTGGCCATCAGCACGGACCTGCTGATGATGAACGACAGCGCTCGCGAGCTCATCGACCCGCACGACCAGGTGGCCTTGCTCGGGGAGGCCATCGAGGCCCTGGCCGGCGGTAAGTCTCGGGTGTTCACCACATCGCTGCCCAGTGGGGCAACCGCGCGGGTGAGCTGCAAACCGAGCTGGAGCGAGTCAGCAGCGATCGGCGGCGTCGTGCAGGTGCAGCTGCTCGACACCGAGCCGGCGACTCGGCCAACGGCCCCCGGGATATCTGATCCCAGCCGCACGATGCCTGGAGTGAGCGGTACCAGCATGCCGTGGATGCGGTGCTGCGCGATGGTCCAGGCGCACCTGCGAGCAGGCGAGTGGGTAGATCTGGAAGGTGAACCAGGGGTCGGCAAATTGACGGTGGCGGCTGGGGCACACCGGGCCGGCACGCCGGGCGCGCACCTGCGGGTCCTGGACGCCGACGACTGCGCGGATGCTGACGAGTGGCTCGGCGCGGTAGCCGAGGAGCTGGCGCTACGGGCGGGCACCCTGGTCTTGCGGCACGTCGACCGCCTGCCCGCCGACGTTCTTCAATCCCTGGCCGAGCTGCTGGCCACGGCGCGGCGTGATAGCGCCCATGCCCGCAGCTGGGTGGTAGCAACGCGCAACTGCAGCACGCCCCGCAGCGCCCAACTGGACAACCTGATCGGATGCTTCTCGGCTTCGGTACAGGTGCCACCATTGCGCCATCACATCGACGACCTCCCCGAGCTGGTCCGGATGCTGATCGCGCGGCTGACCCGGGGTGCCAACCTGACCTGCTCGGCGGAAGTGATGCGGCAGCTCATGCGCAATCGCTGGCCAGGCAACGTCGAGCAACTGCGGGAGATGCTGGGCAAGATCGTGGCACACCGGCGCGCCGGAGTGATTGAGCTCGCCGATCTACCGCCGGAAGCGTTGGCAACTGCCCGGCGCGTGCTCAGCCCCCTGGAGTCCATCGAACGGGACGCGGTCGTCGACGCGTTGGTCAACGCTGGCGGCAACCGTGTCGAGGCTGCCCGCCACCTCGGCATGTCGCGGGCCACGATTTACCGCAAGATCCGGTACTACGGCATCAGAGTGCCGCACCGGGGTACGGCGCCCAAGTAACGGCCAGGCGGCCAGGTAGGGCTTGTCAGCTCTCGCCAGGCCCGTCAGCATCCCCGAGCATGGCGGCGCGGAGATCGGACAGGTGCTGCCGAACCTTCTGGGATACCTGCCGGTTCCCCTCCGCAGCCGGCTCGATGCCAAGCGTGCGCAGCAGTTGCGCGGCCGGCTCCCCGGGGTCGCCGGTCTCCCCGAGCACGGGATGCAAACCCTGCGCCGCCAGGTGATGGAACACCACGTTAACGATGGTCCACGGGTTGTAGGTTTCGGCCTCGGATGGTTGCTGTTGGTTCATCAAATACCTCCGCCGCACGGCCGGGCGGGGCTCACCCTACTCGGCCGCGCTGCCCGGTCCGTCTCAATGCTGCGACGCAGGCGCATCGCTGCGCCACGGCTAGGAAGCCTGCACCGTAGGCTTCGATGGTTGCGACCGGCAACCTCAACGCTGCTTGCCTCGCGGCGGCACGGCCCTACCGCGCAGCACGATCCGCGTTCCTACGAGATTGCCGTCGGGCTGGCCGATGGTCACGGTTTCCATGCATGCCGCATGAGCGGGATGCCACGGCGGCGGTTCCCGTCGTTGATCGGTGGCCGCCGCCAGCAGCCATGGTCGCGTACGATCACTGTCACCCGGCACTGCCCGAGCGGTGTCGCCTCGATCCCCCACGGATTTCCACCGTCCCGGGTGGTTGGCCCGAATAGGCATGCTCGATTGCGTTGACACGGCCTCGTCGAGGGCCAGCAGGACGTCCTCAGTTGCTCCGCGTGCGATGACCACTCGGCAAGCCAGCGGCGCACCGAAGCCCGGGCTACTGAGATGGAGATCGGCTCTGCGAGCAATGTCACGTATAGCAGCCTCTGCGACTCCCGTGAGCGTCGTCGATAGCCAGAACGCTCACCACGGCTCGCCTGACCCGGGGACGACGTCGGCGGCAGGATCTCTTCGGGATGAGCAGTCGGTGGCATTGCGGGCGTCATTGTTTCCCGCACCCGAATCTGCTGCAACGTGGTGTCTCCAACACCGTGATACCCGGAGCGCGCCTCCCGCATCCATAATCACGGTAACGCGTGCACCGCATCCTCGACGGTGTCATACAGCGCCAGCACAGCGTCCAGCCCGGTCACCTGGATGGGCCGGATCACCGGCCGGGTGTGATCGACCACGATCCGCAGTGGTTCGCGCTGCCGCTGGGCGGCCTGGGTGGCGTCAACCAGAGCCTGCAAACCCCGCGAGTCCATAAAGGTCACCGGCGTCAGGTCAATCACGAGCATTTCGCCGTCGCGCAGGTCCTCGAATCCAGCGGCCACCGCCGCGCGCAATCGATCGATGGTCAACAAATCGATCTCTCCGGCCACCGTGACCACCAGCGCTACGCCTGCCGCGTGCGCCACCCGGGCGCTCTCGATCCGCACCAGCTGCTCATCCGCCGGACCCAACCCACCACCGAGACCGGATTCGGGGCCGCCAATCCCTGACTCCTGCATCCCAGCACCCTATGCTCACCAGGAGAAACGGCGACACACACCACCTCGTTGGCTACCGCCTCTTCGGTATCACAACAGCACGCCCGAGGCGATGCGAACACCGTCCGGGCAGCAATGGCTATAGCCAGCGATCGCCTACCGGCCGCCGGATCCCCCCGGCAGCCGGATCCCCCCGGCCGCCGAATCCCCCGGCCGCCCAGCCGGCATCGATCCACGGGAATCACCGTGCTGCCGCACGGCCACCCGGTGTTAGCGGCCGAAGTCCAAACCGATGTGAGATTCCTGCCGAGAGGGGCGTCCGGGAGCGGGCGCCGGTGACCGCAAGATCACATTCATGCGCTGTACCGAACGTGGATAGGATTCCCCGATATGCCAACCTATCCAGCAAAGCACACTGACTCCATTACCTCTTTGCGATGGTTCCAACCTTAGCCGTTTTCGCGTCACCCCGCGGAGTTGTTCCGCAGATCCAAACATCGAATTTGTCAAACCCTGGCATGCTCTTCAGCTCCAGCTCGAATGTGGCCAGCGGCTTGAAAGAGTCCATCCAGTTGTCGGTGGGCGGTTTGAAGTCAAATTTTTCAATCTCCCAGCCGCTGCGCATATCACCAACCCATGGGTAGTTACGTGCGATCTCGGCAAAAATTTCCGCTTTGCTCCGCAATTGAGCAAATTTCAGCATACGCTTTCCTCTCTTATGAGCGAGCAGCAATGTAAGGTATGTGCGACATAGGTGCGCGCAGTGTGGCGCGGATCGGCATTGGTCACGACCTCCGTCCACTCTGCTGGCGAAGCGCTGTTGCCGCGGCTAACCCCACCCCCTGGACTCCCCGACGCTGCGCGTAGCGTACGTGCATCTGTACTTGCATCTCCTCTTATAAGGTAAGGCTTAGGGACATCCGATGCACCACTACCGCCTGAACGGAGCAGCGTTCATCACGACCGTGCCTCCGAGTCAGCGCAGCATGGGAAATGCACGCGAGCCCCACACGCCAGGACCAGGCGTCACGGTCGACCGATCCGATGCCCGGTGAGCGCGCCAAGCCGCTCGGCATGGTGGTGGGTGCGGCTGCCGGCCTGCCTCTCTGCACCTCGATGGGGAACAGAGCTGATCGGCGAGGATGTAAGCGCGGGTGGTGTGCCTGGGCTCTCGCAGGAAGACCATCTACGCCAAGCACAGCGGTCGGATGGACCTCAGGGCAGGGGTTAGCTGCGACCTATCCGGTTACCACAATGGGACCATGACGAGCAGCATCGCGGCCGCCGCGCGAGCCCGTCACCCGGCACAACGAAAGCCCTGTCACCTCGTCGAGTCGAGGCCGGCCCGGACGGTTGCGTGCTTTGCCGTCCCAGGACTGGTACTCGGTCATCGCCTGGATTTCGTCGACTGAGTACGTACGCCGCTACGGGCCTTTAGTGAGACGATTCGGCACTGCACTACAAGTCCAACCCGGTACACCGCTTGCCGAGGAGGCGTTGGCCTTCGAGCGAATCCCGAACTATAGCCACCATACCCATCCGGAACGTGCTTCTGCTGACATCGCAACGCGTCTTCGTATACCCGTCGGCGCCGAGGTCACGAGAACCGACTACGTCTCGCGTGCCAACGACGAACTGATCATGCTCGCCCATTCATGCGAGCCGCTTGCAATCACCGAGGGCACCGTCATCGAACGAGCCGAGGAGGATCCCTACATGGGGGCCGGGTTGATCGATCGCTTCACCGCCATTGGTAAACGACCGACCACCGTGGGGCGATTGCGAGCAAGGATGCCTCGCCCGTCAGAAACCGCGCAGCTACAGTGACGACCTGACACCCCAGTCATGGATGACCGCCTATCAATAGCGCCTGCCCGGCCCCATAGCCGGAAACCTCAGGATGGGACTCGTCAAGAAGCCAAGGAGAGGGCATTTTTGCAATGCTGGGAGGGCGCCGAGCAATCAAGCACGCTCCCTTTCTGTGCGAAACCTCAGCAATTCACCAACGAAGGATCTTGGTTGAGAAGCCGGGCGCGAGGCGAGATGAATTCCTCATCCTCCTTCGTTGCGTCGAGCCGGAACAGGCCGACCCGGCAACAGTTCTGAAAAGCCATACGCACCCCGAAGCGACGCTGAACCGCTCGACGCATCGCGTCACTACCGACCAAACGGAAAAGCTCACCCCAGGAGGCATCGTCCGGCGGAACCTCCAAGTTCTGCGCCGACGGTACGCCTGTGGTATCCAACTCCTTCGCCAGCCGCTCGATCACAGACCATGCGTAAGGCAATGACTCACGAATACAGTCCACAAATTAATCGTCCGAGACGGCGCCGTGCTACGCCTTCTCCATCAGGCCCGGGGGAACGTTTAGTGACACTGCGCTTCCAAGTCCTAGCGGGACAATTTGAAGCTACGGCTCCCGCGCCGCACCCGACCCCCCGATTAGGCGACTAAAAATAAATGCACCAACGCGCAGACGACTCTGATTACGGCATGACACCGTAGACGCCTGCTGCGCAGCCGATCCCCGGCTCCCGTTTCCCCAGAGCCCGGAATGCGAGATAAAGTTCGGGTAACCAAGTGAATGGACAGTGAACGCTCGCGACGTGACCTCGGACCAAGGCTTGGCCGCCCTGCGCCGGCGGGCGTTCCCGGCAAGTGCACCACCACAGTCGGCGCGATACAAAAATACCCGCTCGCCGCGGGGGGCAGATCAACAGGATGGCATGAATCGAACGACACCAGTGCGGTTCGCGCGGGGCCTGCGCGCCACCCCGCAACTCCCCAAGGGCTACCACATGAGCGATCATCCCCCTGCAACCGCAGACGAAACAGCGGCATTGGCGACGGTTTGTAAAATCCGTCGGCACATATGTCTTCTAAAATTCAAATCTTTGGCCCGCGTCGCCGCTGAGCACGAAACGGGCCCTGTCCCCACGGAACAGGGCCTGTTTCTACTGGTACTCCTGGTTAGGATTCGTGCCGCCTCCTCGGCTCGCGGGCTGCGCTTGCACAAGTAGCGCTAATACACCAAGAGCACAGAAATACATTTCCGAACCGTTTCATTGAAGTACGGAGCGCTGGTACAGGGTGCTTACGCGTACGGGTCCTTGATGGTGAAACAGCGGGTGTGCATGAGATTATTATTCTCATCGAAGAGGCCACTGGAGGCGATCAGGACGCTCATGGTAGAACCATCTTTGCATAAAAGCTTGGCCTTGTAGTTGTACAAGGTCTCGCCCGCGAGAAGACGGGTTAGGATGTCATTGATAACGTCAGGATCGGCGTGAAATTCCGTGATGCTGCGTCCAATGTACTCATCAGCAGTGTATCCGAGAGGCTCGTAATCGGACGGGTTGGCCCACAGGATTGTGGTGTTACCATCTACCCAGTGCAGCCCGATCGCGGCATTATCGAGGTAGTCGAGCATATCTTCTTCAGTCCGCTTAAACTCTGTCGCTGTCATGGCTCTCCAGTCCCTTCAGTTATCGGAGATAGACAGACACCCACGAAGGTAACGGTATTGGACCCATAGCTAACTAATAGTTACGCTAACGTTGGAACTGCGTAACAAGTCGCTCACAGTCGCTGAATCTCCGTCCGTCGAGAGCTGGCCCAAGCTAGGGCCCAGTCGGGCTCTGCCGGGCCGCCCAGACGCCCCAGCTCCCCAGCGTACGAGTTCGGCACTCGGGCTGCGGCTGGGCCGATGACTCGCAGCGGTTTTCAGCAAGATGCGAGCACCAAAAGGATCCGTATTCCCGCGCTATCCAGGTACCTCAAATCGGTCAGGTCGACGGAGACCGCACGCAGTTGATCAGCGATCGCCGCCCGAAGTTCGCTGTCGAACGCAGCGGCGTTGCCCAAATCGATCTCACCGCTGACCGCGATGTACACCCCCGGAGGGCGGTCATCCCGTGCACCGGGGCAAGCATGGCAAGCTCAGCCGGCGATCCGGTGGCGTGTAGCCCTCCGGGATGCCGGGTGGTCGCGCTGCGCCGAGGAGGAGACAACCGGACACGACAGACAGCGCCAGATGCTGCGAAGATCCGCGGATCCGCCCCCAACCTGGTCCGTTCCGGCGAAGTCCGTTTGTGCTACGTGGCGGGTCAAGGATTCGAACCTTGGAAGGCATCAGCCGACGGATTTACAGTCCGCTCCCATTGGCCGCTCGGGCAACCCGCCTGGTGGCCGGACGCACCGGCCGCTGGACACGATACACAATCCGTGACACGCGGTGGCGACCGGCCTGACGAGTAAGGTCGGCACCGCCCGAGGAAAGGAGGCACGGTGGCAGATCCGTCGTTCGATGTGGTCAGCAAGGTCGACCGGCAGGAAGTGGATAACGCGCTCAACCAGGCGGCCAAAGAACTGGCGACCCGGTTTGACTTCCGCGGCACCGGCGCGAAAGTCACCTGGACCGGTAACGACGCGATGACGATCGAGGCCGACACCGAGGAACGGTGCCGCGCCGCCATCGACGTGGTCAAGAGCAAGCTGGTCAAGCGAGGCATCTCGCTGAAGGCCTTCGACGTTGACGAGCCGGCCGTCTCAGGCAAGATCTACCGGACCACTGGTCGCATCCTGCAAGGCATCAGCCAGGACAAAGCCAAGGAAATCGCCAAGGCGGTCCGGGACGAGAAGCTCAAGGGTGTGCAGACCCAGATCCAGGGCGACCAGCTGCGCGTCTCGGGCAAGAAGAAGGATGATCTCCAGGCCGTCATCGCCCTACTGAAGGGCCGCGACTTTGGCGTCGCCTTGCAGTTCACCAACTATCGATGATTCCGACCGCTCGTATGGGCATGACCTGCATCGATGGAGCGCACAGTGCTGATGATCTGGCACATTCGTCATTAAGCCTCCGCACCGGCCTAAACCAGGATAAGCAGCATGGCCGAGCTCGTTGGACGTATTAACCGGTCCGATCTTGCCCACACTGTCGCGTAATGTCATCGAGCGGCTACCCTCAGGGCCGCGACCTACCCAGGGGGCAGCACCTCGGGTACGAGCTGGTATAACCGATCTCTGCCCTCGGCCAGCGCAGCCGTGAATGCCCGGTGCCTATACTTTCTTCGTTACGGACCGTACCCAAGCATTAATACACCGCAACCAATCATGTCACTTTCCGAAATCAGTTGATCCTTCTGCGTGCAGGACGTTTCAAGGTGACAACTTGACAGGTGCAATGTTGTGGCTATCATCGGTTGGGGTCGACCATTCCTTTGGGTCAGCCGCTTTTGTGGCATTACGAAAGGATCACTCGACATGATTTCCGCCATACTGGACCAGGTCAACACCCTGCTCACTAGCATCTTCACCACCGTCAGTACGATTCTGAGCTGAGATCCACAAGACAATTGCAGGGCCGCTGATTGACGCGACCTACCGCAAGAGGTTCTCGGTTCAGGTTTAAATCACGACGGCAAATAAACGCCGCGACTGTCCTGACTTGTATATTGACCCCGTTCGAAAGCCACTACCGTCGGATCGACAATACCGGTTCGGGCTCCAGATATCCGCTGATTGTCACGCCAACCTGCACCCCGTCAGCAACCGGGTAGCCATCATGTAACAACACCCTCGTTCGTCTCCGGGTACGCATGGGGTACAAACGGCGGGGAGCACCACTGGCTGACGACGGCAGGGATGAGCATGGTTGGCGCAGTTCAGAGACAGCGTCGGGCAGACACGCCCCGGCTTTTCGCAGCTACCACGCAGTTCACCGATTATCGATGAAAGGGATCATTCTGGCCGGTGGCACCGGCACCCGGCTGCATCCGATCACCCAAGCCGTCTGCAAGCAGCTGTTGCCGGTCTACGACAAACCGATGGTGTACTACCCGCTGTCAGTGCTCATGTTGGCCGGCATCCAGGACATCCTGATTATCTCGACACCGACCGACCTTCCTCTGTTCCACCGGCTGCTCGGTGATGGCAGCGCGCTGGGGTTGCGATTGAGTTACGCGGAACAGGCCCACCCGAACGGCTTGGCCGAGGCTTTCGTCATCGGCGCGGATTTCATCGCAGACGACTCTGTCGCGCTCGTGCTCGGTGACAACATTTTTTACGGTCCTGGCTTCTCCAGCCGACTCCGGGAGTGCGCAGCCAGCCTGGACGGTTGCGTGCTGTTCGGCTACGCGGTCAAAGATCCGCAACGCTACGGTGTTGCCGAGGTTGATGCTGCTGGCACGTTGCTCTCCATCGAGGAGAAGCCGGCGTTACCCCGGTCAAATAAAGCGATCACCGGCCTGTACTTCTATGACAACGAAGTCGTGAAGATCGCTCGCTCGCTGACTCCGTCAGCCCGCGGTGAACTCGAGATCACCGACGTGAACATGCACTATGTGCGGCAAGGACGGGCTGTTCTGATCGACCTGGGGCGGGGGTTCGCCTGGTTGGACACCGGTACTCACGAATCGCTGCTCGAAGCGAGCCAGTACGTGCAGGTACTCGAACATCGCCAGGGGATCCGGATCGCCTGCCTAGAGGAAATCGCGCTCCGCATGGGCTTTATCAGCACCGACGCCTGCTACGCCCTGGGCTTGGCCATGGCAAATTCCAGCTACGGTCAGTACATCATGGACATCGCCAGGCCGGCGTCGAGGTCTTGACACATTCGTCAGGACAGCTGGCGGCGAGCCATCTCCTCTAGGCGCTGCACGCGATCGGCGATGGGTGGGTGGGTGGAAAACAACCGCGCCGCACCCTCACCCGGCCGGAACGGGTTTGCGATCATGAGGTGGGACTGCGCGGCCAGTTGCGGTTCGGGACGAAGCGGCGCCAGCTGCGTACCGCGCTCCAGCTTGCGCAGCGCGCTGGCCAGAGCCAGCGGGTCACCGGTGAGCGTCGCACCGGACGCGTCAGCCTGGTATTCCCGCGAGCGACTCACCGCCATCTGCACGATGCCGGCGGCGATCGGTCCAAGAAGGGCGATGAACAGCATCGCGAACGGGTTCGGGCGATCCTCGTCCCCACCGCCGAACAGCCCGGCGAACATCGCCAGGTTCGACAGCGCCGTCACCATTCCGGCCAGCGCGCCGGCGACAGATGAAATGAGGATGTCCCGGTTGTAGACGTGTGATAGCTCGTGGCCGAGCACCCCGCGCAGTTCCCGCTCATTCAGTAACTCGAGAATTCCGACAGTGCAGCACACCGCGGCATGGCGCGGGTTGCGGCCGGTGGCAAACGCATTGGGGGCCTGCGTCGGGCTGACGTACAGCCGCGGCATCGGCTGGCGGGCATCGGTGGCCAGTTCGCGCACGATCCGGTACATCACCGGCTGCTCAGCCTCCGACACCGGCTGGGCATGCATCGCTCGCAACGCCAACTTGTCGGAGTTGAAGTAGGCGTAAGCGTTCATGCCGACTGCGAATACCAGCGCGACAAGCACGCCGGTACGGCCGAATGGCACTCCGACCAGCACCACCAATGCCGACAACCCGCCGAGCAGCAGCGCGGTCTTCAGCCCGTTGAAATGGTTGTGCACTGCGGTCAGCCTCCCGTTGCCCTCAGGTTCCGCTCAGTGCAACGTGCCAGGTCGATGGAGGGTTCCAACGCGCTGAAGCGCATGCGCCAAGCAAGCGGCGAGGCGACACAGTGCTCACGAGAGCCCGACACGCCGGCCGCTAGAGCGCGACACGAGGGGCACGAGAGCACGACACGCGGACTACAGGGCAAGTGTGCAGCATTTGGGTCCGCCACCGGCTCGGCGGAGTTCGGAGACATCGACGAATATCGGTTCGAAGCCGCGAGCGGCAAGAGCCCGGCCGAGGTTCTGGGCTTCCACTGGGAGGACCACCGATCCGCCGTCGGACACGCCGTTGAGACCCAAGCATGCCGCGTCTGCCGTACTTGCGATCACCGCGTCCGGAAACAACCGGGTCAGGACCCGCTGGGTGCCAGGTGAGAACGCTGGTGGGTAATAAGCGATCAGCGGCGAGTCCGGTGAGTCGTCGAGCACCAGCAGGCAGGTGTCGAGGTGGTAATAGCGGGGATCGACCAGCTGCAGTGAGACCACCGGGACGCCAAGCACTTCCTGGGCTTCCTGGTGGGCGGCCTGCTCGGTGCGGAAACCCGCGCCAGCCAGCAGCAGCGAGCCGGTCCACATCAGGTCCCCGGCTCCCTCATTCACGGCGCTGGGTATCACCACGTCCGGCACGCTGTGTGCAAGCAACCAGTTCCGGTAGTGCTGGGCCTCCGCGGCGCGCTCCGCGTTGCGGAAACGCACACCCAGCACGGTGCCATCGATCACGGTAGCCCCGTTAGCCGCGAAGACCATGTCCGGCAGCCCTGGCTCCGGATTGATCAGCTCCACGGTATGCCCCAGCGCGCGGTAGGTGTCGACAAGCGCCGTCCACTGCTTCATCGCCAGCGTGGCGTCGATCGGCCGGGTGGGGTCCATCCAGGGATTGATCGCGTAACTCACCGCGAAATACCACGGTGGGCACATCAGATACCGGCGCGCGGTCCCGACCCGCGGCGGGCTCACCAGCTGCAGAGGCAACGACATACTTCGATGCTATGTCGGCGAGCATACGGCAGCCAATGTGGCAGTCCCTCCCACTAACCATCAGAATATTGCTTATGAACCCGATTGATCGGCAGATCGTTGCGCGACTGGTTGCCGACGGGCGGTCCAGCTATTCCGAGATCGGCAGTGCCGTAGGGCTATCGGCACCCGCGGTCAAGCGCCGGGTAGACAAGCTGCTCGATACAGGCGTGCTGCGCGGCTTTACTGCCGTGGTGGATCCGGGGGCGCTGGGCTGGGGTACCGAGGCGTTCGTGGAGGTGCACTGCCGGGGCAACGTAGCGCCGTTCCGGATCCGGGATGGCCTGCTCTCGCTGCCAGAGGTGGTCGAGGCTTACACCGTCTCCGGCGCCGCCGATGCCATAGTGCACCTGCGCGCAAGCGGTATTGCGCATCTCGAGTCAGCGCTGGAACGGCTGCGGGCGCTTGACTTCGTCGACCGCACGATCTCCACCGTGGTGTTATCCACACTCGTGAGTGGCTCAAGGGGCTGGGACCTGTCATGACACTGCTACGCACGCATGAGCATGATGGTCGGGTAGCGATCCTCACGCTGTCCGATCCCGGCCGCCGCAACGCGCTGGGCCTGGAGCTGTCCGGTCAGTTGGCCGGCGCCATCGCCGAATGCGATCGCGACGAGTCCGTGCACGCCGTGGTGATCACCGGGGCGCCACCGGCGTTCTGCGCCGGTGCTGATCTCACCGCGCTGGCCGCCGCCGGACAGTCCGGTTCCGAAACTGATCTGCACGGTATTTACGCCGGGTTCCTCGCTGTGGCCAATGCCGCCCTGCCCACGATTGCGGCCGTCAACGGGCCGGCCGTGGGCGCCGGGCTCAACCTTGCCCTGGCTTGCGATGTGCGCCTGGCCGGCCCGGGCGCGATGTTCGACGCACGGTTCCTGCAGCTGGGTTTGCATCCCGGTGGGGGCATGACATGGCTGGCACAGCGCGCTGTGGGCTGGCAAACCACAGCTGCGATGGCGCTGTTCGGTCAGCCAATGGACGCAGCCGAAGCGCTACGCACCGGGCTGGTGCACCGGCTGATCGAGGTCGATGCCGATCCGCGGTCACCAGCTGCGCAGCAGGCGGTGGTGGCTGCCGCCGTGGATCTTGCGCGTCGAGCTGCCGACGCTGCCCGGGAGCTGGTCATCGCCACCAAAGCCGCCCTGCGGGCCACCGCGGCGATGCCCCAGCATGCCGACGCGGTCGCCTATGAGACGGCCCCGCAACTGGCTTCCCTGCGCTCGCGAGCTCTCTAACCCATCGCGTTAAAGAGGGCGCGGTCGAAGGGGGAAGTTAGCCGGTGCGGGCGGCCAGGTAGTCGGTGACAGAGGCGAGGGCGTCGCGGGCGGGGCACGGGGGGAGCACGGCGAGCTCGCGGTGAGCCGCGTCGGTGTAGGAGCGCAACGCACGCACCGCCCGATCCAGGCCGGGTGACTCCCGCAGCCGCCACAGCGCCTCGGCGATCAGCGCATCATCGGTCAGCGGGCCAGCCAGTAAGGCGCGCAACCGGTCGCCGTTGGGCCCGCCGTCTGCCAATGCGTAGAGCATGGGCAGTGTCCGGACGCCCTCCCGCAGATCGGTCCCCGGTGTCTTGCCAGACTGGGCCGCCGGTGAGGCGATATCGATGATGTCGTCGGAGATCTGGAACGCGGTACCGATGGTCTTTCCAAAGCGGCACACCGCCTCGATCCGCTCCTGATCCGCACCGGAAAACATGGCGCCGTAACGACCTGCGGTGGCGATCAGGGAACCAGTTTTCTCCGACACCACAGCCAGGTAATGGTCTACCGGATCAGCACCGTCGACCGGACCCAAGGTTTCCCGCATCTGACCGGTGACCAGCTCGGCGAAGGTGCAGGCGATGATGCGCACCGCATCGGGCCCGAGGTCGGCGACCAGCCTGGAGGCATGGGCGAAAAGGAAGTCACCGGTAAGGATCGCCACCGTGTTGTCCCAGCGGGCATTGGCACTGACCGCGCCACGGCGCATGGTGGCCTCGTCCATCACATCGTCGTGGTACAGCGTGGCCAGGTGGACCAGTTCGACCACCGCAGCTGCCCGTACGACCTCGGATTTTCGTCCCTGATCCGGCCCGAAGTGGCCGGCAAGCAAGGTGAACAGCGGCCGGAACCGTTTACCTCCGGCGTCGACGAGATGCAGTGATGTTTCGGTGAGGAACCGGAAGTCGCTCTGCACCTCGCGATGCAGCAACTCCTCGACCTGTTCCAGACCCTGCTCCAGCATGGCGCGCAGCTCAGGATCGGCCAGTTCCACACCGGCGAGTTGCTCGGATGTCGATCTACTCATACCCGGATCACGAGGCAAAGCCGCCGAGGCCGGCCCAGTCGAGGGCGAAGGTGGGCACCACACCAAGCAGCAGAGTCACCACGACGCCGAGCGTGATCGCGGCCGTGGTGAAGGTGCCGGGCACGCTCACCGTGGGTCCATCGGCGGCCGGTTCGCTGAAGTACATCAACACGACCACCCGCAGGTAGAAGAACGCGGCCACCGCGCTGGCCACGAGCGCCACCACCACCAGCGGCGCCATCCCGTCTGCCAGCGCGGCGCTGAATACCGCGAACTTGCCGGTGAACCCACTTGTCAGCGGGATCCCAGCGAGCGCGAAGAGCAGGAACGCGAACACCGCGGCGGTCAGCGGCGAGCGCTTGGCCAGCCCAGCCCACTGCGACAAGTGGGTGGCCTCACCGTCCGCGTCGCGAACCAGGGTCACCACCCCGAACGCGGCCAGGGTGGTGAACCCGTAGGCGAGCAGGTAGAACATCGTGCCGGACAGCCCTTGGGTGGTCAGGGCGATCGCGCCCACCAGCAGGAAGCCGGCGTGCGCGATTGACGAGTAGGCGATCATGCGTTTGATGTCGGTCTGGGTGAGGCCCAGGACCGCGCCGATCACCATCGACACGATCGCCACACCCCACAGCAGCCCGCGCCACTCCCAACGGGTGCCCTCGAACCCCACCGTCAGCACCCGCAGGATCGCGCCGAAGGCGGCGACCTTGGTACAGGCTGCCATGAACGCCGTCACCGGCGTGGCGGCGCCCTGGTAGACGTCAGGCGTCCAGGTGTGGAACGGCCCCACTGAACCCTTGAACAGCAGCCCGATGATGAGCAGCGCCAGCCCACCAAACAGCAAGGTGTCTGGCCGGTCGGTACCGGCCGATGCCTCGGCGATACGGGACAGCTGGACCGAGCCGGCGTAGCCGTACAGCAACGCCACCCCGTACAGGAAAAAGGCAGAGGAGAACGCTCCCAGGAGGAAGTATTTGACGGCTGCCTCCTGGGACAGCAGCCGGCGCCGCCGGGCCATCCCAGCCATCAGGTACAGCGGCAGGGACAGCACTTCCAGGGCGATGAACATGGTGAGCAGGTCGTTGGCCGCGGTGAAGACCATCATGCCGCCGAGGGAGAACAAGAACAGCGGGAACACTTCGGTCTGCATCGTGGTCTCGGTGTGGGCGATGGTGCCCACGGCCTGTGCACGATCAGCTGTGGTGCCCGGGCGTACTGCTGCGTCCGGGGTGAACGCGCCACCTGGCTCGACGGTGCGATCGGCGATAAGCAACATCGCTCCCACGCTCAAGGCGAGCAGCGTGCCCCACAAGAACAGCCCGGGGCCGTCGACGGCGATCGTCCCGGCAAGCGTCACCAGGGGTGTCGCACCGCGCGTATACAGGTGCATGCCCAGTGCGGCACCGGCGGCAGCCAGGGTAAGCACGGTAAGGGCGACCTGGGCCGACCACCGCGCCGGGCGGGCCACGAATGCCTCCACCAGCACTGAGATGCAAGCCCCGCTGAAAACGATCAAGATCGGGGCTATCGCGCCGTAATCAACCGCGGGCGCCGTCACGTGCTGGACCTGCGTCAAGAATCCGAGCACCTCAGCTGCCTCCCTGCCCGACCGGGTCGGACAGGCCGACCTCGGTGACTGTGGCACCAACCGACGGTGTGATCACATTCAGCACCGGCTGTGGGAAGAATCCCAGCAGCAAGATCAGCGCCGCGAGGGGGACCAGCACCACGATCTCGCGGATCGACAGGTCTGGGAAATCGATCCGTTTCCGGTGCGCGCCAGCTTCCGGTGCGGTGGCGGCACCGGGCCCGTCCAGCGCACCGACCACGGCTGCGCCTCGCGCCGGGCCTTGCATGACCCGCTGATAGAACCACAGCACGTACAACGCGGCCAGGATCATCCCCGTGGTGGCGATGACGGTGAACACCGGTTGCCGGGGGAACGAGCCGATCAGGACCAGGAACTCCGACACGAACGAGTTGGTGCCGGGCAGCGACAGCGCGGACAGCCCAGCGAGCAGCGTCATCCCGGCCAGTACCGGCGCCAGCGCGGCCACCCCGCCGTAGTCACTGATGAGCCGCGAGCCGCCGCGCCCGATCAGCATGCCGATCACGATGAACAGCATCCCGGTGGAAATGCCGTGGTTGACCATGTACAGCACAGCACCGGCCTGGGCCTGAGTGGAGAAGGCGAACACGCCGAGCGCGATGAACCCGAAGTGCGACACCGAGGTGTAGGCCACGAACCGCTTCATGTCGGATTGGCCGACGGCCAGCAGCGCGGCGTAGAGGATCCCCGCGACAGCCAGCACCAGCACCAGCGGCGCCAGCGTGCGCGACGCGGCGGGGAACAGCGGCAGGCAGTAGCGCAGAAAGCCGTAGATGCCGACCTTGTCCATCACACCGACGAGCAGCACACCGGCACCTACCGGTGCTTCTGCACCGGCATCGGGCAGCCAGGTGTGGAAGGGCACCAGCGGTGCCTTGATGGCGAAGGCGACGAAGAAACCAAGGAACAACCAGATCTGCGTGCTGGTCGGGATGGTGCTGGCGATGCGCTCCAATGCGGCCCAGTCAAAGGTGCCATGCCCAAGCCGCTGCCCGCTCACCACGAACAGGCCGATCACGCTCGCCAGCATCACCAACCCGCCCAGCAGCGAGTACAAGAAGAATTTCACTGCGGCGTACTGCCGTCTCGGACCGCCGAAGCGTCCGATCAGGAAGTACATCGGCACCAGCATGACCTCAAAGAACAGGTAGAACAGGAAGACGTCGGTGGCGGCGAACACGCCGACGAGCATCGACTCCAGCACCAGGATCTGGGCGTAGAAACCAGCTGGGGTGCGCCCCTCGGGCAGCTTCTCCGCCCAGGAGGAACCCATCACGATCGGCACCAGCACGCCGATCAGCGCGATCATCACCAGGGCGATGCCGTCCACGCCGAGCGCGAAGCGGGTCCCGAACGCAGGGATCCACGGGACCGACAGGGTCAGTTGCAGCCGCCCGCCGCCGGGCTGGTAACCAGACCAGGCCGCCGCGGCCAGCACCAGTTCGACCAGGGCGAACCCCAGACCGGTGGCCTTGGCCGCCACCGGTGAGCTGCGCATCAGCGCAACCACCGCAGCACCGATCAGCGGCAGCAGGATCATGGCCAGCAGCACGGCGCCCCCGTTCATGAGTAGCTCACCGCCACCAGGAATGCGATCACCACGATGCCGGCGCCGAGCATTCCCAACGCGTAGCTGCGCACGAAACCGGTCTGCAACCGGCGCAGCCGGCCCGATGTGCCACCAAGCAACGCGGCGGTGCCGTTGACGATCCCGTCGATGCCCTTGTTGTCCACGAACACCAGCGCCCGGGTCAGCCAGGTGCCGGGACGCGCGATGATCGCCTCGTTGATCGCGTTGGCGTACAGGTCAGCGCGGGCGGCGGCCACCGGCAGCGACACGGGTTCGGGTTTGACCACTGGCACCGGGTTGCGGCCGATGACCAGCCACGCCACCGCCACACCAGCAGCGGAGACCAGCACCGTCAACAGCGGCACCGCGATCGCCGTGGCGGTGGACTCCACCGGTACCAGCGCTCCCACTGAGGGTTCCAGCCAGTGCGCCAACCGTTCCCCTGAGACCAGGATGAAACCGGCGATCAGCGAACCGATGGCCAGCAGCACCATCGGACCCCACATCACCGGCGGGCACTCGTGCGGGTGGTAGGACTTGCCGTCGGCGGTGCGCAGGTTGCGCCAGCGCTCCTCGCCGAAGAACGTCATGAGCATCAGGCGGGTCATGTAGAACGCGGTCAGCCCCGCCGCGAGCAGCGCGATAACGCCGAACCACGGGCCGGCACTGCCGCCCGCCCCGAACGCCGCCTCGATGATCGCATCCTTGGAATAGAAGCCGGACAGGAACGGGAACCCGATCAGCGCCAGGTAACCCGTGCTGAACAGGGCGAAGGTGATCGGGAGGTGTTGGCGCAACCCGCCCATCCGGCGCATGTCCACCTCGTCGTGCATCGCGTGCATCACCGAGCCCGCCCCGAGGAACAGCACGGCCTTGAAGAAACCGTGGGTAAGCAGGTGCGCGATGCCCAGCGCGTAACCGGCCGGTCCCAACCCGACGGCGAGAATCATGTACCCGATCTGGCTGACCGTGGAGTAGGCCAGCACCTTCTTGATGTCGTCGTAGGCGCATCCGATGATCGACCCGATCAGCAGGGTGATGGTTCCCACGGCCGCGACAGCCAGCCGGCCCGTGGTGCTGAGGTTGTACAGCGGGCTGCACCGGGCGATCAGGTACACCCCGGCGGTCACCATCGTCGCAGCGTGGATCAGTGCCGAGACCGGGGTCGGGCCTTCCATCGCGTCGGGCAACCAGGCCTGCAGCGGGAACTGGCCGGACTTACCGCAGGCCCCGAGCAGCAGCAACAAGGTGATTGCCACGAGCATCGGCGCGCTGATCTGCCCGGCACGCGCGAACACCTCGGAGAACTGCACGGTGCCTAGCGAGCGCCAGATCAAAAAGATCGCCAGAGCCAGGCCGACGTCGCCGACCCGGTTCATCAAGAACGCCTTCTTTGCCGCCGTAGCAGCACTGGGCCGGTCCTGGTACCAACCGATCAGCAGGTAGGAGGCCAGGCCCACGCCTTCCCAGCCCAGATAGAGCGTGACGAAGTTGTTGGCCAGCACCAGGGTCAGCATCGCGGCGATGAACAGGTTGAAGTACCCGAAGAACCGGCGCCGCCCGGGATCGTGCTCCATGTAGCCGATCGAGTAGAGATGGATCAGGCCGCCGACCCCGGTGATGAGCAAGACGAACGCCAGCGACAGCGGATCGAGCCGCAGGCCGTAGCTCACCTGGAGGGAGTTGACCGCGAACCAGGTACCCAGGCCCAGCTCCCGGGTCCGCTCGGCGGCGTCAAAGCCCAGCCATTCGATGAACACCATCAGGCCGTAGACGAAGGAGATGAGCACCGTCGCGCAGCCCAACAGGTGCCCCCAGGCATCGGTGCGGCGACCACCAACCAGCAATATGAAGGCACCGATGACGGGCAACACAACAAGCAGCCAGGCAGATTGCGCGATGCCGCCAGTGACAGCCACTGGGGCCAAGACCTCGCCCACTGCGTCCCCTCAGTACTTGAGCAGATTTGCGTCGTCGACCGAAGCCGATCGCCGCGTCTTGAAAATCGCCATGATGATGGCCAGCCCCACCACCACCTCGGCAGCAGCCACCACCATCACGAAAAACGCCATGATCTGGCCATCCAGCGTGCCGTTGATCCGGGAGAAAGTGATCAAGGTGAGGTTCACCGCGTTGAGCATCAGCTCGATGCACATGAACACCACCACTGCGTTGCGGCGCACCAAGACACCGGCGGCGCCGATGGTGAACAGCAGCGCCGACAGCAACAGGTAGTACGTCGGGCTCACCGCGAGACCTGCTTGCAGGGTCGAACCACGATCACGACTTTCCGCCCTCCTCGTTGGCTGGAGGCGGTACCGCCGGTCCGCGCAAGGCACGCGCCGGAGGTTCTACTCCGGCGCTGGCGACGCTGCGCAGGTCGGCGTTCAGACGGTCGGGACCGGTTGATTCAAGCAGCTCGGACCGTGACTCCGGAGCCGGTGAACCGTCCGGGAGCAGCGCGGGGGTGGCAACCGAGTTCAGCGTGGCGAATACCCCTGGGCCGGGTAGCGGAGAGGGACGCGGCCCGCGGATCCGGGCCTCCACCCGCTCGCGTTGGGTCAACCTGCCCTCCTTGGTCCGTTCTGTGTATGCCAGCACCATGGCACCCACCGCAGCGGTGATCAGCAACGCCGAGGTGAGCTCGAAGGGGAACAGGTAGTCGGTGAACAGCAGCCGGCCGAGGTTGGGAACGTTGCCCCCGCCAGTGGTGTTGGGGGCGGCCAACCCCACCGAGGTCAGCCCGGTGACGGCCCGGCCCAGCATCGCTGCCAGCAGGACAGCCAGGCCGATCCCACCCAGTGCTGCCGCGACGCGCTGGCCGCGCAGCACTTCGACCACCGACTCGGCGCTTTCCTTGCCGACCAGCATCAGCACGAACAGGAACAGCATCATTATCGCGCCGGTATAGACGATGATCTGCACGAAACCCAGGAACGGCGCCTGCTCCACCATGTACAGGGCGCCTAGGCAGAGCATGGCCTGCGCCAGCCACAGTGCCGAATGCACCGCGTTGCGCGCGAAGACCATCCCCAGTCCCCCGGCCAAAGCCAGCGGACCCAGAATCCAGAACGCGATGGCCTCACCAAGGCCGACGGTGTCCGCGGAAGGCGCCAGCGGAGCCAGCAGAACGCTAAGCGGGCTCACAGCTCTTCCTCGCCGACCGATCCCGCCCGCCGCTCCAGCCTCGGGCCCTGCACGTAGTAGTCCTGCTCAGTCTCGCCCAGCCGCATCGGATGCGGAGGCGGCTCCATTCCGGGCAGCAGCGGCGCCAGCAGGTCCTCCTTGGTGTAGATCAGATCTTGCCGGTTGTCGTCGGCCACCTCGTACTCGTTGGTCATGGTCAGCGCGCGGGTCGGGCAGGCCTCGATGCACAACCCGCAGCCGATACACCGCAGGTAGTTGATCTGGTAGATCTCACCGTAGCGCTCTCCCGGCGAGTAGCGGGCCTGATCGGTGTTGTCGCCACCCTCGACGTAGATGGCGTCGGCTGGGCAAGCCCAGGCGCAAAGCTCGCATCCCACACACTTCTCCAGCCCGTCCGGGTGCCGGTTGAGCTGGTGTCGGCCGTGAAACCGCGGCGCGGGAATCTTTTTGACCTCGGGATACTCCTCGGTCACCACCTTCTTGAACATCGTCGAGAAGGTGACCCCGAAACCTTTGACTGGATCAAGTAGTCCCATGGCCATCCTCCCTCCGTGCCGGTGGCCCACCGTCGCTAGCGCCATCAGCGCTGGCGCCGGTCGCGGTCATCGCAGCGCGCCGAGGCGGCGGTGGCGGCACTACCAGGTCTAGTGGGGGCAGTGGGTAATCAGAACCGGCAGTGGGCGCTTGGCCAGCACGCTTGGTGGCACCGTTGCCCGCAGCTGCGGTCTGCGCGGTCTTCCCGCCCTGGGGCAGCAGGAAGGCGACGACCACCAGCATGACCAGCAGGATGCCGCCGACCACGAGAATTTCTACCGGTGTGACAGAGGTGCTGCGCAGCGCACGTGCGGTGGAGACCAGCACGATCCATACCAGGCTGCCGGGCACCAGCAGTTTCCACCCGACCGCCATGAATTGGTCGTAACGCAGCCGGGGCAGAGTTCCGCGCAGCCAGATGAACACGAACAGGAACACCAGCATCTTGCTGATGAACCACAGCAGGCCCCACCATCCGCGGTCGAACGGGCCGCCGGACAGCGGCCAGGGAGCATGCCAACCGCCGAGGAACAATGTCGTCGCCATCGCCGAGACGGTGACCATGTTGACGTATTCGGCAAGGAAGAACAGCGCGAACTTCAGCGACGAGTACTCGGTGTGGAAACCACCGACCAGCTCTGACTCTGCCTCAGGCAGGTCGAACGGCGCCCGGTTGGTTTCCCCGACCATCGACACGCAGAACACCACAAAGCTGGGGAACAGCAGGAACACAAACCACCACTGCCGGGACTGCGCATCGACGATGTCGGCGGTGGACAGCGAGCCGGAATAGAGGATCACCGCGACGATCGACATGCCGAGGGCGATCTCGTACGAGATCACTTGCGCGGCGGAGCGCAATGAGCCCAGCAGCGGGTAGGGCGAGCCAGACGCCCAGCCGGACAGCACGATGCCGTAGACGCCCAGCGACGAGCAGGCCAGCACCACCAGCACACCGACTGACAGATCAGTGACTTGCAACGCGGTCTGGTGCCCGAAAATGGAGACCTGGCCGCCCAGCGGGATCACGGCGAACGCGGTGAAGGCGGTGACCGTCGAGATCACTGGAGCCAGGATGTACACCCAGCGGTCAGCCAGTACCGGCTGGATATCTTCCTTGAACGCGAGTTTCAGCCCGTCGGCCAGGGACTGCAGCAGCCCGAAGGGGCCCACCCGGTTGGGGCCCACCCGATGCTGCATCCGTCCCACCACCCGGCGCTCCAGCCAGATCATGAACAATGTCATGACCTGGAGGAACACGAAGACCGCCACGACCTTGATGATGATGAGCCACAGCGGGTCGTGGGCGAGCAAGGCCCCCGTGGGTGTCATGAGTGTCTCCCCCACGCAGTCTTGGAACTTCCGCCGTTGCCGCTACGCACCGTCACCACCGCGCCGTGTCCCACACCGAGGCTGCGGCGAACCGTAGCGGGTCCAGAGTTGCCCGGTAGCCACACCACTCCCGGCGGCAGGTCGGCGGCAGCGACCGGCAGCGTGATCGATCCGCGTTGAGTTGACACTGTGACCCGCCCACCCAGGTCCACCCCGAGGTCGGCGGCGGTGGTCTCGGACAGCAGGGCCACGGCTGGGCGTGCGGTGGCAGCCAAGTGCGGTTCACCGACCTGCATCGACCCGTTGTCCAGCAGCCTGCGCCAGGTGGCCAGCAGCACTCTTCCCTCGCCCACCTCCGGGACAGTGTCCTTGCCGGGAACTTGGCGGCCAGTGTGACGGCTGGTGTCACGTTTAATGTTGCGGTAGGTGCCGAGCGCGGTGTACCCGGCCCATGCCGCGGCGGGCGTCTGGGTGAACAAGTCGACGTCCATCTCGATGCCGAGGCTGTCGAGCACCCGGCAGTCCGGCACGGAGGCGGTGACGGACCTGATGGTGGTGCCGAACTCCCGGCGCCGGCCCTCCCAGTCGAGGTAGCTGCCGGATTTCTCAACGGGGGGCACGATCGGGAGCACGACGTCGGCCGCCTGGGTCACCGCGGAGGGTCGCATCTCCAGGCTCAACACGAATCGGGCTCGGCTCAGGGCCTGCTCAGCCAGCCGGGGATCGGGCAGATCGAAAGGGTCAACCCCGCCGATGACGAGGCCACCCAGTTGCCCAGCCGCCGCGGCGGCGAGGATTCCCGCGGTGTCACGGCCCGGCCGGCTCGGCAGCGTCACCCCCCAGGCCCGCTCGACTTCCGCCCGTGCGACGTCGTCGGTGACCAGCCGGCCCCCGGGCAGCAGGGTCGGCACCGCGCCGGCTTCCAGCGCGCCTCGCTCACCGGCCCGCCGCGGGACCCAGGCGAGCCGGGCGCCGGTGTCCGCGGCTACCCGGGCCACCGCGGTGTAGAGCCCGGGCACCTCGGCGGCCCGCTCGCCGACCAGCAACACCGCGCCCTGCTTGCTCAACGCCTCACGGACCTCGGGTTCGAGGGCGTCGAGTGCTTCAGGTTCGCTGCCGGGCAGCACCCGCAGCAGTGTTCCGAAGGTGCGGCGTACCGCGGGCGTGGTGAATTGACCCAGGTGCCATACCCGCATCCCGCGGTCCCTAGCGGCGCGGCGCAGCCGCAGGTAGACGATCGGCGACTCTTCCTCGGGCTCGAAGGCCACGCAGAGCACCGCGGGGGCGGCAGACAGTTCGTCGTAGGTCACTCCCCCGTTGTCCGGGGTGACACCGACCACGTGGGCGGCGAGAAAGTCCAGTTCCTCGGCGCTGTGTGGCCGGGCGCGGAAATCGATGTCGTTGGTGCCCAGCGCTACCCGGGCGAATTTCGCGTAGGCGTAGGCGTCCTCCATCGTCAGCCGGCCACCCGGCAGGACCCCGACGCCGGTGTTCTTCGCACCGAGCAATCCTTGGGCCGCAGTCTCCAGCGCTTCAGTCCATGACGCCGGCTTCAGGTCGCCGCCGATAGATTCCCGCACCAACGGCTGGGTGATCCGATCATTGGCGGTGGCGTAGACGAAGGCAAAGCGGCCCTTGTCGCAGTTCCACTCCTGGTTGACCTGCGGGTCATGACCGGCCAGCCGGCGCAGCACGATGCCGCGCCGCCAGTCGGTACGTATCGCGCAGCCACTGGCGCAGTGCTCGCACACCCCGCGGGTGGACACCAGATCGAACGGCCGGGACCGGAACCGGTAAGCGGCGCTGGTCAGCGCACCTACTGGGCAGATCTGGATGGTGTTGCCGGAGAAGTAGGACTGGAACGGTTTGTCGGCAGCTACCCCAACCTGCTGGCCGGGACCGCGCTCGAGCATGTCGATGAAGGCGTCCCCGGCGATCTGTTCGGAGAAGCGGGTGCAGCGTGCGCACAGCACGCAACGTTCCCGGTCCAGCAGCACCTGACTGGAGATGGCGATCGGCTTGGCGAAGGTCCGTTTGGTATCGACGAACCGGGAATCAGCTCGACCGTTGGACAGCGCCTGGTTTTGCAGCGGGCATTCGCCGCCCTTGTCGCAGATCGGGCAGTCCAGGGGGTGATTGATGAGCAGCAGCTCCATCACGCCCTGCTGCGCCTTGTCGGCGACCGCCGAGGTGTGCTGCGTCTTGACGACCATGCCGTCGGCAACGGTGACAGCGCAGCTCGGTTGCGGTTTGGGCATCGGGCGCCCACCCATCTCCACCTCGACCAGGCATTGCCGGCAGGCGGCGACCGGGTCGAGCAGGGGGTGATCGCAAAACCGCGGGACGATGATGCCCAAGCGCTCGCAGGTGCGGATGATCAATTCACCCTTGGGCGCATCGACCTCGCGGCCGTCGATGGTCAGCCGCACGTGGTCCTCGGGCACCGGCCGCGTGTCGCCGCCACTGGTCTGGGCTGCCACACTCATCTGGCTGATCCGCTCAGCACGGCCTGCTTGTGCTGCCCGGGTTGTTGGGCGCACAGATCCAGGAATTCCTGCCGGAAATACTTGATGCCACTCCTGATGGGGCTGACCGCTCCGTCCCCGAGCGCGCAGAATGAGCGCCCGAAAATGTTGTCACAGACGTCCAGCATGGTTTCCACGTCCGATGGAGTGCCCTCTTTACGCACCATTCGCTGCAGGATCTGCGTCAGCCAGTACGTTCCCTCCCGGCAGGGGGTGCACTTACCGCACGACTCGTGTTCGTAGAACTCGGTCCACTTCATCACCGCCCACGGCACGCTCACGGTGGTGTTGAACACCATCACCGCGGTCGTGCCCAGCATGGAACCGGCCTCGGCAGCGCCCTCGAAGTCCAGCGGAACGTCCAGGTGCTTGGCGGTCAGCAGCGGAGTCGACGAACCTCCCGGCGTCCAGAACTTCAGCTCACCTTTCGTCCCGCCGGCCAACTCCAGCAACTCGCGCAACGTCGTGCCCAAAGGTGCCTCGTACTGTCCGGGTCGCTGCACGTGCCCGGAGATTGAGTAGATCTTGGGGCCGGGGGACTTCTCGCGGCCCATCATCCGGAACCACTCCGAGCCGCCGTTGACGATGTACGGCACGGTGCAGATGGTCTCGACGTTGTTCACCACGGTGGGTGCGGCGTAGAGGCCAGACGTGGCCGGGAAGGGTGGCTTGAGCCGGGGCTCGGCGCGAAAGCCCTCCAACGAGTTCAGCAGCGCCGTTTCCTCACCGGCTTCGTAGGCCCCCGCGCCGGCGTGCACCACGATGTCCAGGTCAAACCCCGAGCCGAGAATGTTCTTGCCGAGGTAACCGGCGGCGTAGGCCTCGTTGACCGCGTTGTGTACCCGGCGCAGGCAGTGCACCACCTCGCCACGGACATAGATGAAGCACCGGTGAGCGCGGATCGCGTAGGCGGTGATGATGCAACCTTCCACCAGCGAGTGCGGGTCGGCCATCATCAGTGGCACGTCCTTGCACGTCCCTGGCTCGCCCTCGTCCGCGTTAATCACCAGGTAGGTGGGTTTCGCCGCGGGCCCGGTAGGTTGCTCCCCCGGTTTAGCCTGGGGGATAAAGCCCCACTTCATGCCGGTGGGGAAACCGGCCCCACCACGCCCTCGCAGGCCGGAATCCTTGATCAGTTGGATCAACCGGTCGGGATCCGCGGCCAGCGCGGTGCGCAGCGCGGTGTAGCCGTCGAGCCGGGTATAGGTGTCGATCGTCCAGGATTTGGGCGCGGCCCACCGCCGGGTCAGCACCGGGGTGAGCGTCCGCTCGGTCACGCCTGTCTCCTTGTCCTGGGGCTCGGCAAAAGCGGTGAGCTGGTCACTTCTTCTCTGCAACGGTCGGAAGCGGCGGGGGGTTATCAGGCATTGCTGGGGCCTGCCAGCCCCTTTCCTCGGCGAGCCGGTTACCAGCCAGCGTCTCGGGCGCAGCCGACGGCCCATCCACCGCGTCACGTAGTTGCTGCGGCTCACCGAAGAAGCCGGCCAGCTGCAACTCGGTATTGCGCCAGTCCGTTAACGGCGCGCCGCGGGTCGGTGCTGGTCGCTCGCCGCGTTGCAGTGCCTCCACCAATGCAACGGCCGACTGCGGAGTCTGGTTGTCGTAGAACTCGTAGTTGACCTGCAATACCGGTGCCAGGTCGCAGGCGGCCAGGCATTCGGCATGCTCCAGGGTGATTGAGCCGGGAGAACCCGGCCGTCCGGCGGTCTCCTCGTGGCCTACGCCGAGTTTCTTGCACAACGTCGCGTAGATCTCGTCACCACCCAGCGCCGCGCACAGCGTGTTGGTGCACACACTGACCAGGTGCTCGCCACTGGGCCTGCGCTTGAACATGGTGTAGAAGGTGGCCACCGTGCTCACCTCTGCGGTAGTCAGCTCCAGCAGCTCCGCACAGAATGAGATCCCAGCCTGGCTGACGTATCCCTCGGCGCTCTGCACCAGATGCAGCAGCGGCAGCAGTGCTGAACGCGACTGCGGGTAACGCGCGATGATCTCCCGCGCCCGTTGCCGCGTCAACTCGTCGAACACACCGGTGTCCACCTGCACGGGCCGCTCCACGGGAACGTCCTGCGCGGTGGACAATGTCGTCGGCGCGGCCTGGTCCGGGGCTGCCTCCGCGGCCACCGGTCGAGCGGTGAACGCCGGGGTGCCGACCGGCTCGTCGTGGTCGGCGGGGTACATGCTCGAACCCGCAAGCGGTTCTTCGGAGTTCATGCTCGAACCCGCAAGCGGTTCTTCGGAGTTCATGCTCGAATCCGCAAGCGGTTCTTCGGAGTTCACGCTCGAACCCGCAAGCGGTTCTTCAGAACTCACCGGTCTACCCCTCCCATCACCGGGTCGATCGAGGCCACCGCGGCGATGACATCAGCCACCAGGCCGCCCTCGCACATCGCCGGCATGGACTGCAAGTTGACGAAGCTGGGATCGCGCATGTGTACCCGCAACGGCCGGGTGCCGCCGTCAGACACCAGGTGAGCGCCGAGCTCCCCGCGTGGCGACTCCACCGCGACGTAGACCTGGCCTGGGGGCACCGCGAAGCCCTCGGTGACCAGCTTGAAATGGTGGATCAGCGCCTCCATCGACTGTCCCATGATCTTGCGCACGTGCTCGAGCGAGTTACCCATGCCGTCGGAACCGATGGTCAGCTGGGCCGGCCAGGCGATCTTGGGGTCGTCCACCATCACCCGGCCGGGTTCCAGCTTGCCCAGGCATTGTCCGACGATCTTGAGTGATTGGTGGATCTCCTCCAGGCGCAGCACGTAGCGGGCGTAGGCGTCGGCGTCGGTGGAGGTGGGGACCTCGAAGTCGTACTCCTCGTAGCCGCAGTAGGGCTGCACCTTGCGCAGGTCCCATTCCAGCCCTGCACTGCGCAGGATCGGGCCGGTGACGCCCAACTGCAGGCAACCATCCAGCGGCAGGTAGGCCACGTTGCGCAAGCGGTCTTTCCAGATGGGCTGCCCGGTAAGCAGCTTGTCGTAGTCGGGTAGCCGGGAGTCCATCACTTTCATGAAGTCCCGGATCTTGGCGTCGTAGCCGTCAGGCAGATCCTGAGCGACGCCCCCGGGCCGGATGAAGGCATGGTTCATCCGCAGACCGGTGAGGAACTCCAGCAGGTGCAGGACCTCTTCCCGCTCCCGGAAACCGGCGGTCATCCCGGTCAGCGCGCCCAGCTCCATGCCGCCGGTGGCGATGGCCACTAGGTGCGAACCAATCCGGTTGAGCTCCATGAGCAGCACCCGGATCACCTGAGCGCGCCGCGGCACAGTGATACCCAGCAGTTTCTCGGTCGCCAGGCAGTAGGCCGCCTCGTTGAACAGGGGCGACAGGTAGTCAGCCCGGGTGACGAAGGTGACGCCCTGGGTCCACGTCCGGTACTCGCAGTTCTTCTCGATACCGGTGTGCAGGTAGCCGATCACAGATCGAGCCTGGGTGACAACCTCCCCTTCCAGCTCCAGCACCAGCCGCAACACGCCGTGTGTAGACGGGTGCTGCGGCCCCATGTTGACCACGATTCGTTCGTCGTGCCGCCAGTCGTCGAGCATGCCGTCCCAGTCACCGCCGGTGACCGTGTACACCCGCCCCTCGGTGGTTTCCCGGGAGGTGGCAGCGTAGGGATCAGGCTCCGCCGTCTGGGTCGTCGTGTCGGTGGTCCCGCTGCCGACGGTGTGCGCGGGCTCGGTGTTCCGGGTTTTGGTCTTGCTGCTTCCGCGGCTGTCTTTTCGATCTTTTCGCCGGCTCATCAGGAGTACGCCCTCCGCTGGTCCGGCGGGGGGATCTCGGCGCCCTTGTACTCCACCGGGATCCCGCCGAGCGGGTAGTCCTTGCGTTGCGGGAAACCATCCCAGTCGTCCGGCATGAGGATGCGAGTCAACGCCGGGTGGCCGTCGAAGACGACGCCGAACATGTCCCAGGTCTCCCGCTCGTGCCAGTCTGCGGTCGGGTAAACCTCGACCACGCTGGGCACGTGAGCGTCATCCACGTCGACGGCGACTTCAAGCCGGATCCGCCGCCGGTAGGTCATCGACGTCAGGTGATACGTCACGTGCAGCCGCTGAGGGACCTCGGTGCCATAGTCCACACCGGAAACCGAGCTGCACAGCTCGAAGCGCAGCGCCGGATCGTCTCGTAGCGTGCGGCACAGCGCGACCAGGTGATCCCGCTGCACGTAGTAGGTGATCTCTCCGCGGTCCACGGTGATCTGCTGGATGGCCGCGGCGGGCACGTCCCGCTCACGCATCGCGGCCAGCAGTTCGTCGGTGAGCTCGTCAAAGCCGTTGCCGTAGGGACGCTGCGCGGCTGGCGGTACGTAAGCGGGCAACACCAACCCGCCGTACCCGGAGGTGTCTCCCCAGCCTTGGACGCCGAACATGCCCTGCCGAGCCCGGCCGGCAACCACCCCGCCGCGGGCCTCGTGCTCAGCCTGTTCGGCCGAGGTCATCTCAGCCGAGGAAGTCCGGCCCGGCGTGAGGTCCTTGTTGTCGCTGTTGTTATCGCTGCTGTCGGAGGTTGTCGCCATGGTGGTCACTGCTTCCGAGCCTCGACGACCCTGGACCGGCCGCTCCCGGATGGCCTGGGTTCCTTCTGGGGGCCGTAGGCCACCGAGGACGGCAGCAGCTCGGTGCGGTGGCCGGCCTTCTCTGCGGCCCGCTTCGGCCCGAGTGGCTCGTCCATGATCTTGGCGTGCAATTTGAGGATCGCGTCGATGAGCATCTCTGGACGTGGTGGGCAACCGGGCAGGTACATATCCACCGGGACGATGTGGTCCACGCCCTGCACGATCGCGTAGTTGTTGAACATCCCTCCGGTGGAGGCGCACACCCCCATCGACAGCACCCAGCGCGGTTCGGGCATCTGGTCGTAGATCTGGCGCAGCACCGGGGCCATCTTGTTGCTGACCCGGCCGGCCACAATCATCAAGTCGGCCTGGCGCGGGGATGCGCGGAACACCTCCATGCCGAACCGGGCCAGGTCATAGCGGGGTGCACCGGTGGTCATCATCTCGATCGCGCAGCAGGCCAGCCCGAAGGTGGCCGGCCACAGCGACGACTTGCGGGTCCAGTTGATCACCTTTTCCACCGTGGTCAGCAGGATCCCACTGGGAAGTTTTTCTTCTAAACCCATAATCAGTTCCAGTCCAGCCCGCCGCGTCGCCACACGTACGCGTAGGCGAAACCGACCGTGATGATGAACAGCACGATCTCCACCAGGCCGAACAGGCCCAGTGAGCCCGCGGCCACCGCGAACGGGTACAAGAAGACCATTTCAATATCGAACAAAATGAACAGCATTGCTGTGAGGTAGTACGCCACCGGCATCCGCCCGCCACCCGCAACCGGTTGCGGGGACGGTTCGATACCGCATTCATAGGCGTCGAGCTTGGCTTTGTTGTAGCGGCGCGGCCCGAGGTGAGGCGCCACCACTACGGAGAAGACCGCGAACGCCCCCGCCAGCAACAGCATCAGCACCAGGGGAACGTAGGGCTGCAACACTGCCGTCCCGTCCTTCCCGTCTTGTGAACGTCCCGCATCTACCCTACGTGCGAACCGGTCACGCGCTGCCTC
>JAJPIR010000155.1 GCA_021324675.1 Actinomycetota bacterium | reverse complement strand
TCGTGCCAGCGGGGGTCGTTGGGTCGGTTGTCGTGGGTGTCGTGCCAGCGGGGGTCGTTGGGTCGGTTGTCGTGGGTGTCGTGCCAGTTGGTATCCGGGCGGTGGTGCCGGCCGGTGTAGGGAAGCCCTTCGCGATGTTCGGGCCAGCGTGCGTCCACACCCAAAAATGACAGCCCTAGGTCAGGAATCGGAGCACTGCCTCCGGCGTGCACTGCAGCCACATCCCGTAACAATTCCGCTGCGAGGTGGCCGTCGCCGCCTCGAACCTCGAAGTCCAGAAACTCTTCGTTAATTTCCACGGCCATTTTTCGTTTCCTCCTTGTTGATCGGCCTATACCTGTCAACTTCGGGGGAGACGCTAAAACCTGTTCCTGTGGTTTCCCTGTGGGCCTGCTGGGCATATTGTCAGCGTGCGGCCGGCCCGCAGATCCGTGCGGCTCCCAGCGAATACACAGCTAACGCCAAGCCGGTCTTCGGATTGCGTAACTAGGTTCAGTCCAGCTGCAAGAAAGCTGCGCGGAATAGTGCGGCGGAGGATCGGAGCGAGGCATGCGTTGCTGTATAGGTGTTGAGTTGGGTGGGCATTCCATTGGTGCTGTCATGACTAGCCTGGACACGCCCGGGCCACCTGCGGCTCGGATGTCCGTACCTCCGGTCCTGGTGACTGCCCCGGGGATGGGCACGCTGATGGGTGCGCAGGCCGAGCAGTTCATCGCATCAGGCGTCGGCGCGGTGTTTCGTGACTTCTGCGGTCGTGTCGGCGACCCGGTGCCCGTGATCGGTAGTGACGGCAGCGCCCGTCTCGGTGCCGACCTTGTAGCCATGACTGTTGGCGGCCTCCTGCGGCGATGTGCGGGCGGGTCCGACGTCACACAGCTTGTCATCGCCCACCCCGGCGGATGGGGACCATACGAGACGTCTGTGCTGCATTCCGCGCTGACCTGCACCGAAGCGGAAGGCGTACCCACATCAATGGTGAGCATCCCGGTTGCAGCCGTGACGGCGGCGGTTGCCGCCGGAGAGATGAGCTGTTCCGAGGCGGTTGTCGTGGCCGACATTGGTGCGCACGGCACCGACGTGTCGCTGGTGACTGGCGCCCAGAACCACGTAGGCCAGCTGGAAGCGACTTCGCGAACCGGTGACCTTAGCTCCGTGGGGCTTGATCACGCGCTAGCCAGGCATGTACTCGAGCAGGTGCGCGGTCACCTCACCCACTCGGACGGTGCGGACACCGCTTACCGAGCCACCGTGCGCGATGTCGTCACCGCCTGCCGGCGGGCGCGCCAAGACCTGATCCGGCATACATCCGCGGTTGTTGATGTCTGTTTGCCTGCCCAGCGTGTCCCGGTGCGGATCGTCCGGGCAGAATTCGAGGCATTGGCGCGCGAAGCAATCAACGCAGGCTTATCCACCATTGCTCACGTCATTCGGCAAGCCCATGAGAATGGGATTGAGGTAAGCGCTATCATGCTGACCGGTGAGGTAGCACAGACTCCGTTGCTTGCCGAGTTGATATCTGCGCAATGGTCTAGTCGCGTGATCATTCCGTCGTCCCCGGAATGGGTAGTGGCAAGCGGGGCGGCGCATATAGCCGAACGCCGAGCTCGATCCTGCACGATTGCGCCGGCGAGCCCGGCACGCATGGATGTGTCGATACCACAACAGCCACATTCGGTGCGATCTAGAGCCATTCCGCCTCCTGGCAATCCGTCGATCCGTCATGCCCGACCCACCGGTGAGAGGAAGTGGACGCTCAGATGGGGCGGGGTGCAGGTGACCGCAGCGCTCGTTCCCCGTGCCGTTCCACGGCACGGCTGATACCGGTCATCACCTACGTACGCGGGCACTGCGGGCACATCGGTTCCGGATCCGGCAGGGCAGGTGTCAGTACGATCGGCACCCCGTGGTTCGTTTCAAACGGCTCGAACTCGGCGCCGAAGCGCTTGGCGTTCGTCGACGCTAGCGCTCAAGCGCGGACTTGCGCGGACAAGGCCATCACCTACAATTTTCTGATGTCTTCCGGCCGGCGACGTCGGCAGAATCAACAATGAGCTGAGTGACTGACTCTGCAACGGCGCACGCGCTACACACGTACCTAGTAACATCGCTGTTTGTGTGCGTTCCGCGACAGGAATTGTCGCGGAACGCACACAAACGTGATCACTCGTTGATGCGGCTTATGCCTGTCAGTTCCGAGGTGTCAACTCGCTCATCCGGCTCCAGCCATCCTGCGGCACCTCGACGTGGATGATCTCCGGGGTTTCCGCGATCAAATCTGGCATCCAGGCCATGGCAGCTCGGAAGTGCTCGGAGTTGACGTGAGCCTGGCCTGCTTCGGCTGACTCGAAGGCTTCGACGAGGACGAACTGGTTCGGGTTGTCGACACTGCGAGACCAATCGAAAAAGAGGTTGCCCGGCTCATTTCGGGTGGCTTGAGTAAATTCGTCGGAGCGCGCCAGCCACTCGTCGCTCTGGTCGGCACGGATCGTGAACTTGACGACGATGAAGATCATAAATGCCTCCTCCGGGGCTACGTGCGCCTGCTGGCGCGAACGTGATCGGTCAATCACAGCCTGTCATGCCCGGCCGCATGGCGATACACGAGGCCTGGTGCATTGGTGAGGACGGCTTAACTAATTCGACGCGTAAGGCTGACCTAAATAACAACAATGTCAGAACGTGTGTAATTCGAGTAGGTGCCATGGCATCCGCCACCTTGGGTGCCCGGTCGATCACGCGCTGATGGCCGATGAATATCAAGATTGACGTTGCTTTTTGGTAATCCCACGTTGGACTTCTTGACAGGTCTAATTCACAGGCGGAAGGCTGGCAGCTCGCGAGGGGCCAGGAAGAAATGCTGCTGACGCCGAAGTGGCGGTTGGTTGCCTATGGATAACGTTCAGACGCTAGCCTTGGGTTTCATCGCCGGGGTCACGATTCTGCTTGGGCTACCGGTGGGTCGGTTGCGGAGCCCACGGCACAGCCGCACCACGCCCGGTATGCGGGTGTTCCTCAACGCGGCCTCGATCGGAATTCTCCTGTTCATCATGTGGGACGTGCTGACGCATGCCTGGGAGATGATCGACTCTACGCTGGAGAAGGTGCATGAGGGTGCAAGCAGCGTAATGCCGGTGATCGGCTTCGGAGCACTGCTGTTTGCCGGGTTGGGAGTCGGGCTGCTGACCCTGGCCGGGTACGAGCGGTGGCTTGTCGGTGAGGACAAGATCCCGCTGCTGGGCCCGGGTGCGATGGTCGCCGACGAGCTGACGATCCGGGAGGCCGGCGCGAGTCGCTTGACGGCCCCGCGCCGGCTCGCCTTGCTGATCGCAGTGGGAATCGGCCTGCACAACTTCGGTGAGGGCTTGGCCATCGGCGGTAGCGCGGCGCAGGGAAAAGTCGAGCTGGCGACCGTGCTGGTAGCTGGATTCGCCCTGCACAACGCGGCTGAAGGTTTCGGCATCGTGGCGCCGCTGGCCAGCGACAGCGATACACCCGGGTGGGGATTCCTCTTGCTTTTGGGCCTCATCGGTGGTGGCCCCACGATGCTGGGCACTCTGGTGGGCCGCCAGTTCAGCAGTGACCCGGTCAGCTTGGTTTTCCTGACCCTGGCCGCCGGATCAATCCTTTACGTGATCATCCAGCTCGTCGCTATTGCTCTCCAGGGAGGGCACCGGTCCATGCTGTACTGGGGCCTGTGGACCGGGTTGGTGGCCGGTTTCGCCACCGACATGCTGCTCAGCGCCGGTGGCGCCTAGTCGCTGACGCCGCGTTTACCCCGATATGGAGCGATATTGGGGTAAACACGGGTGTTTTAGCTCGATGTGCCGCCATATCGGGGTGGTGCCGTCAGGGTCAGAACGGCACGTGCTGGGCGAGTAGGCCCTCAGCGTCACCGCGGCCGGACAGCAGGCGGCAGAAGCGCACCGCGTCGAGCTGGAGGTGCGGACCACCGGCGCCGGAGATGTAACTGCCGCCCCCTGGTCCTTTCAGGATCAGGCTGCAGGGTTGCCCGTGGCGCCGTGCCCACTCGGCGACAACGTCGGCGATGATGCGCCCATCGTGGTCGGGCGTCAGTACCAGCTCGGCGCCGGTGGCCCGGCAGATGTCGATCCGGTGCATCCACGGGTCACGGGTCTGGATCACATCGATGAGGTAGCCAGCGGTCCACTCCTCGTCGTAGGGAGGCCCTGGATTGAACGTCATGGCCCGCTGCTCGGGTGTCGCCTGGCTACGCGCGGCGAGTGAGAGCGGTGCCGCGGCTCGCAGGGCCGCGGCCCGCTGCTCGGGGGTGAGCTCGGCATGCTCGGCGACTTGCAAGGCGGTGAGCGCGTCGATCCACGTCTCGCCGGTGGTGGTAGCCCGTTGCCCGGCAGCCGCGGACTGCCGGGCAGCCTCGGTAGGGTCGGCGTCGCGTTCCAGCATGCCGAGCAGGTGGCCGACCACCGCGGCGACGTCCCAGCCGGTGCAATCGGTGGGCCGGGTGAAGTCCTCTGGCGTAAGCCGGTCGATCAACTCGATGAGGCGCCGGAGTTCGGTCTGCGCCAGCTGCATAGCCTCCTCGTGCTCTAGCGGGGGAATCTGCTCGATAGCGATGGCGGTCGACTGCATGGCAGCCTCCTGGCGGGTTAAGGGACGGGGGTAAGGGGCGCTGAAAACGCGCCGGCATCGGCGAGCCAGCCATCCAGATCGGACTGGTCGAACTCGCGCCACGGGTCCAGTGAGGGCAACTGCCGCAGCAGGTCGAACGCCTGCTCCATCCGTGGACCGCGCAGCACGGGTGAATGGCAGCCGGCGATCGTGGTGGCGCCGAGACGCTGCACCGCGTCCACGCAGCCGACCCATTTGCTCTGGTCAAGGTAGCGGTGCCACGGGGCGACCAGCCGCGCACCGAGGAATTGCCCATCGCGGAACTCATCTTCGGCCAGCTCGCCTGCTTCGAGCATCCGGTCCGGGGTGTTGGTGGCGAAGGTGTCCACCGACCAGAAGATTCCGGTCGAGGAGTCGAGCAGGCCGCGGGTGGTCGGGTTGTCGAACACCGGGGGGCGTGCTGCGACAAGGATCCGGTCGCCGGCGTCGATCTGATCACCGTCGTTGACGAACCGGCAGCGCGGCAGGGGCGTATCCCACTCCTCGGCCATCCGGCCGATGCTGAACCAGGTGGTCAGCAGGGTCGCGTTCGGGCACGCATCGAGAACCGGCAGCAGGTTGCCGGCGTGATCGCGATCGTCGTGGGAGAGGAAGATCCACCGGATATCGGCCGGATCGACCAGGTTGGCTACCGTGGCCAGCCACTGCTGGCGGCAGGCCGGCGCGCCGGTGTCAACCAGGACCGGCTCCCGGCCCCGGATCAACATCGAATGCATCGGAAAGTGACCAACCGGTGGGGCGTCCAACCCCCAGGTGATGAGAAACGTGTCATCAGCGATCTGGTAGGGCAGCACGTCGTGCGTGGCAGGGGCGGCCATGGGGGCTCCTGGAAAAAATGTGGAATCAGTGTTGAGATCGAGGCCGAGCCACCTCGGCCAGATACATATCGATCACCCGGTCCAGCTGCCGGGTCCACCGGTCCCCACCCGGTTCGTTGGAGTTCTGCTGCGCGACCAGACCTGCGATCAACGCGGTGTACAGGTCGACGTCAGCGGGATCCGTCGCGCCTACCCCGGCGAGTACTCGACGCCCCCAGTCGAGCACCTCACGTGCCACCGCATAAGACTCCTCCGATGGCTCGAAGCCGGGGATGGTGCGCTGGAACAGCAACTGGTAACGCACCGGGTCCTCGATGCAGAATTCGACAAACTGGCGGGCCAGTGCCCGCAACGCGGCCGTGGGGTCGGCGGCCGGGCCGAGTTCCTGACGCCTTTCGAGTAGTTCACGGTTGGCGTCGGCAAACATCGCGTCGTAGATGGCGTGCTTGGACGGGAAGTAGACATACAGCGACTGGGCTCGCAACCCGACCCGCGCACCGAGTTCTCGCATCGACAAGGCACCGAGTCCATTGGCTCTCACCAGCTCCCATGCGACGCCGAGGATCTCTCGCCGGGTGGCTTCGAACCGCTCAGCTCGCCTGTCGCGTATCGGTGAAACTGACATCGTCAGTTAGAATGAACGCCGTCAGGTACCCTGTCAAGGGTGGGAGACCTCACCGACCGGCAGGCCACTGGCCGACCATGCGTTGAAACCACCGAGGAGGTCTGCCACCACGGTGACACCGCTGGCCCGCAGTGCTGAGGCGGCGATCGAGGAGCGGTAGCCACTGGCGCAGTACACGACGGTCGGGGCTGCCGGATCCAACTCGCCCATCCGTTCAACGAGGGCAGCGAGCGGGATGTGCCGCGCCCCGGGCAGGGTGCCGGCAGACAGCTCACCGCCATTGCGGACGTCGACCAGCTGCAGTCCGGGCTCCTCGGCCAGCCAGGTAGCGAGCTCGCTCACCGGCAGGCGCGCTGCGGTACTGCCGTACTCCGGGTGTTGCGCCAGCACCCGCTCGACGGTGGGGAGGTGGCCGGCGACGTTGTCAAACCCGATCCGGGCAAGCCGCACGCGCGCCTCCGTTTCCCGTCCCGCATCGGTGACCACCACGATCGGCTGGCCGGCTCGCACCACGTCACCGGTGTATTCGGCGAAGCGACCGTCGAGCCCGACGTTCAGCGAGCCCCGCAGGTGCCCTGAGGCGAACACGTCGGGCGCCCGGCCATCGACCACTGCGGCACCGGCAGCCTGTAACCGCAGAACCTGGTCGATACCCAGCGCCACCGGCGGTTTATGGTCGTCGAGTAGTTCATGGTGATGGCGGTTGGCGTCCGAGGCGAAGGCGAAATACAGCGGCGCCACCGACTGGCCCTGCGTGACTACTTCGACGAAGTCTTCCTCAGTCATGGGTTGCAGGGCGTAGTTGGCTGCTCGCTGCTCACCAATCGTCGAGGAGGTGGCATCCGACAGTGCCTTGCCGCACGACGAGCCGGCGCCGTGCGCCGGGTACACGCGGGTAGCGTCGGGCAAGGTCAGCAGCTGTTCCCGCAGTGAGCGGTAAAGCTGCCGCGCCAAATCGTGCGCTGTCCATCCAGATGCCGACAGCAGGTCCGGGCGCCCGACATCACCGATGAACAGCGTGTCGCCGGTGAGTACGCCCCAGGGCACCGGGTCCGTACTGTGCTCCCAGATCACTATCGAGACGGACTCGGGAGTGTGACCAGGCGTGTGCCGGATCTCGAGTTCGACGTCGCCGAGCCTCAACCGCTGGCCGTGCGCCAGCGGGTCGATCGGGAAGTCTGTCTGTGCCGCGCCACCGTAGGAGATCACCGCGCCGGTCGCCTTCGCCAACTCCAGATGGCCGGACAAGAAGTCAGCGTGCACATGCGTCTCGATCACGCGCTCGATACGCAAGCCCGCAGATTCCGCGTCGGCGAGGTACTGGGACACATCCCGTTGGGGATCGACCACTACCGCTCGGCCCGTCGACTCGTCACCCACCAGGTAGCTGAACAGCGACAGGCACGAAAGCTGGTACTGGTGGAAGATCATGCTGATCACCTCGTCAAAAGCCGTCTCGAGTGTTGCCCGAAAGCGTTGTCCCTACCGGTATACCGCGGCGTGATGATGGCGCTTCGACCCTGAGCCAGCCGAAAGCACCTGCCGCGCTGGACGCCTTGCGCCTGGCTGGCGCTGATCCCGGCCGGGCACGCTGCCTTCGATGTGCACCTGGTAGCGCTGCGGGCGATCATGGCCATGGCTACCGACCAGAATCCCCTCAGTCGCCGTGATACTCGCGAGTTGATGGTTGGCGAAACCCACTCTGCTTTCCACCGGGGCGCCGCTATCCCCGTGCAACGACCACAGAGCAGTGCGGCGACCGTCACCCTTGAGGGGCAGTGTGCCCCGGCGGTTGGTCCGCGGATGAGCTCGGCAACACTGCCGCGGTGACGCGAGGAGTGGTGGCTGCCGGGCATCGGCTGACCGCGGAGGCGGGCGCCAGCGCGCTGCGTGCGGGTGGCAACGCAGTCGACGCCGCCCTCGCAGCGATGTGCGCGTCCTTTGTCTGCGAGCCGCTGCTGACGGGCCTGGGTGCCGGTGGCTACATGCTAGTCGGTGGCCCGAGCGGGGACGACGTGCTGCTGGACTTCTTCGTTGAGGCGCCCGGGCTCGGCGGCGACCCGCCGAGCCGAGCCGAGCTCGTGCCGGTTTCAGTCGTCTTCGGTGACGTCATCCAGGTGTTCCACGTAGGCGCTGCCTCCGTCGGCACCTACGGCTGCCCGGCCGGGATCTGTGCGGCACACGAACGGTTCGGGTCGCTGCCCTTGGCCGAGCTGGTGGCACCCGCAGTGCGGATGGCTCATCAAGGCGTGGCGCTCAACGCCCAGCAGACCTACATCCTCGAGGTGCTCTCGCCGATCATCGCCAGCTCCCCGGAGGCGCGCGCCCTGTTCACGCATGCGCAGCCGCGCGAGGGTGCGGTCCTGCGCTTGCCGGACGTGGCCGACGGTCTGGAACGCCTGGCCGCCGAGGGTGCGGCGCCGTTTTACACCGGCGACGTCGCCACGGCCGTGTGCGACTGGATCGGTCAACGCGGCGGCCTGCTCTCACCGGTCGACCTCGCCGCCTACGAGGTAGTGCCGCGTGAGCCCATCGATATTGCCTACCGCGGCCTGCGCGTGCGAACGAACCCGCCGCCGTCGGCCGGCGGCATTCTGATCGCGGCGGTCCTGGCCGCGCTTGACCGCGAGCCAGCCCCGCCCAGCCGTGAGCGGCTCGTCGCCGCGATGATCGACGCCCAGCGTGCGCGTACCACAGAGTTCATGGAAAGCCTGCACCTTCGCGGCTTCCAGGAAGAATTCCTCGGTGCCCGGCTGGGCAACACCACGCATATCGCGGCGATTGATGAGGATGGTTGGACCTGTACCACGACGGTCAGCAACGGCTCGTGCTCGGGCGTCGTCGTTCCCGGGACCGGTCTGCACCTGAACAACATGCTGGGGGAAGCAGACCTGAATCCCTCGGGCTTCCACCTGCACCCACCGGGTCGCCGGCTGCCGTCGATGATGGCGCCGACGCTTGTCCGGGGCACGGACGGCGCTGTCGAGCTGGCCTTGGGCTCGGCAGGCTCAAACCGCATCCGGTCGGCGATCCTCCAGGTGATCTGCAACGTCGTGGACCGCGGTATGGAACTCGCTGAGGCAGTCGAGGCTCCGCGGCTGCATTGGGAGGATGGCGTCCTCTACGTTGAGCCCGGCGCTGAGCCCACCAACTTGGAAGAAATCGTCATCGCGCGCTTTACCGCGCCCAACATCTTCTTCGGCGGTTGCCAGGCGGTGCGGCGTTACCCAGACTCGGGGCGGATGACCGGTGCTGGCGATCCGCGCCGCGGCGGCGCCGTCATCGCGGTGTGAGCGCCGTCCATACCTTCGCCCCACGCCGGATCCTCGAGCCGACGATGGTCGGGTGCCGCCGTGGAGGCTGTTGGTCAATCGGCGGAAGTGACGTGAACTCGACGAGAGCGACCTTGAGATAACCCAAATGTGTCGCCAGCGTCCAGTTCACGGCACTATCGACTGCAGCGGACGCCAAGGAATCTGGATCAGGAAGTGGGCGCAAGCGCTCCAGCAGCGACGAGGATGATGATCATCACGCCAAGGGCCACCCGGTACAGCACGAACGGAGTGAAGGTGTGGGTGGCGATAAATCGGAGAAACCAGGCGATGACCATGTAACCGACAACGAAGGCAATCAAGGTCGCGGTAATGGTCGGCCCCCACGCCGGCGCAGTTCCCTCGCCGATTTTAGTGAGCTCAAACAGTCCCGACGCCAGCACCGCAGGTACAGCAAGCAGAAACGCGTAGCGCGCCGCAGCTTCACGTCGATATCCGAGCAGTAACCCGGCGCTGATGGTTCCGCCGGAACGCGACACCCCTGGTATGAGCGCTAGGGCTTGCGCGAAGCCGTAACCAAGGGCGTGGCTGATCGACAGCTCTGACAGGGGCTTGGTGTTGGGGGCGAGCCGGTCGGCCACCGCCAGCACGAGACCGAAGAGTACGAGGGTGGCGCCGATCAGCCGCAGGTCTCTCAAGGTGGTCTCAATGGTGGTCTGTAGCAGCGCGCCGAGCACACCGATCGGGAGCGTGCCAACAATGATGAACCAGCCCATGCGGGCCTGCGGATCCTTGCGCCGTTCTGGACGATACAGCGACACCGTCCATGCGCCCACAATGCCGGCAATGTCTCGGCGAAAATAGATCAGCACCGCGGATTCGGTGCCCAGTTGTGTCACTGCGGTGAACGCCGCGCCCGGATCCGGCCAGCCCAGCAGCGCGGACATCACTCGCAAATGCCCACTGGAGGACACCGGAAGGAACTCGGTCAGGCCTTGTACCAGGCCCAGAAGTATCGCCTGAAACCAATCAATCACTGTCCACCCACCCGATGGGTGCAGCGAGGTGGAAACATGTGCATGGAGAAGTTCGTCTCCTTCCAAGCAGCTCGCAGGCACTCCGCCTCGTCGTCGACGTCCACAGCGCCGTGATCAGGCAGGCGGGTTGGTCGGAGGTCAGTTTGTCCGTTGCCGGGCCAGCGGCACACAGCGGGTCCAGGCACTCCTCGCTGCCGGGTTGACCCCGCGTCACGCCGGCGCACGACGGCGCTGGTCCCAAGCTTTGCCCTCAGCAGGCACCCACGTGGTCTCTAGGCCGGCGGCTCAGCGCAACGGCGCGCTTGCGCGCGCCGAAGGTTTAGTGCCTGAGGTCCGCTCAACGCTCCGGCGCTGTGCAGATCGCCGGAGCGTCCGGCGTTGAGGCGTGGGCTATGGGGTGCGGGGGTCGGTGGTGGCGGTGGCTTCGGCGACTTGGGCCAGCCACCCCTGCGATGGCTCCGCATCACGGTATTCGTCGTGCCAGTTCCACCACTCGTACGGCGGGGTTTGGGGATAGCCCTCGGGGGAGTCCTCCCACTGCTCCTGACGCCCGAGCGCGGTCATGTCGAGGTAGCTCCAGGTGCTGCCCAACGCCTCATCACCACGGTTGTTGATGAAGTAGGTGCGAAACACCCGGTCGCCATCGCGGATGAAGGCGTTCGTGCCGTGCCATTCGTCCACCCCGAAGTCGGCGTCGGACTCGTCGATCATGGTGTACCAGGGCATCGTCCAGCCCATCCGTGCCTTCATCCGCGCGATGTCCGGCTGCGATGCGCGCGACACGAAGACCAGGGTGGTGTCACGGGCGTTCAGATGGGCGACGTGGGCAACCTGATCGGCCACGAGGGAACAGCCGCGGCACGCGTGGTCGGGCCAGCCGAACACGCCCGGCTCGAAGAAGGCGCGGTAGGCGATCAGCTGGCGACGGCCTTCGAACAAGTCGAGCAGGCTCGCCCTGCCCGCAGGGCCGTCGAATGCATACTGCTTCTCCACCGCCAGCCATGGCATCCGCCGGCGCTGCGCGGCCAGCGCGTCCCGAGCGCGGGTCAGCTGCTTTTCTTTCACAAGTAGCTGCTGGCGCGCTGCTTCCCACTCCCGCGGCGTGACGATCGGACGGGTCTTCATCGTGGTGTCCACCTTTCAGTTCAGGTCCATGGCCACGCGCCGAACAGTGCGCGTGATCAGCCATGCTCTCTTTGCCTTCCTTGGGATGGGGTCGTGCCGGGTCCGCGAGCAGACCGGTCGAGGTGGTCTTTCAACGCGTCCAGCGGGCCGTCCCAGTCGCGGGCCAGCGCAGCCAGGAACTGCTGCGCCACCTGCATCGGCGCCGAACGCAGCCGGTACCGCACTCGGCGCCGTTCCCCCGGTTCGGCCGTCACCAGGCCAACCTCGGCCAGTAAGGCCAGGTGTTTGGCGATCGCCTGCCGCGTGATGGGCAGACGATCGGCCAGATCTGTGGCCGTGGCCGGACCCCCTGAGGCCAGCGCGGCCAGGATGGCGCGCCGGGTCGGGTCGGCCAGGGCAATGAAGACCTGCTCGGCGATCGCCTCGATGTCAGGCGGCATCGAGGTAGTTGACCAGTTCGCCTAGCTCGCTCATCCAGCCCTGGGTGTTGGCGTCGTAGGCCTTGCGGTACGCATCCTCCGGCAGCTGGGCAAAGCCGGTTTCGACGACCGTCAGCCGCGTGCCCGCACCGACTGGTTCGAGCGTGAACTCGACGTAAGTGCGGCGCGGATCGTCCTCGGGCAGCCCGTGGATGTGCCACGTGAACCCGAACACCGCCGGCTCCTCCACCCGCTCCACCCGCATGTCGACCGTGTACCCGCCGGTCCAGCTCATCCGGGCCGACCCGCCCGGACGCAAGTCGATCGTCGCCTCGTTGCCGAACCAGGCGCCCAGGCCTTCAGCCGTGGTGAGCGCCGCCCACACCTTGCCCGGTGGGTGAGCGACCTCCAGGGTTCGCTCGATGCGATCAGGGAAACCCATGGCAGCCTCCAATATATAGCAATCGAACGGTTGCTACACTATGGCAACCAGTCGGTTGCGTCAATAGCATGGCCGAGGCTGCTTGCCGCGCCGATAGCAGAACGCTCGTCGGGATGGACCGACATCCGGCATATCTGGGGGTATGCCGAGCCGTCTCGGCGCATCAGGACCGGGGTCACGTACATAGCCGGTGTGAGGTAGCTGCCAGTCGGCGGCGCGCTCTACATCACCTCGACCGCGCTCAGGATCGGGATGCCAACGGCGATGATGACGTACTGTGTCGTCGCGCCAAACTTTGCTCCCCGCTCGGCAGCCCCGGGAGCCTGGTCACCGGGTATGTCGTGCTGGCGGACAGGTCTGATCAACCGGATGAACAGCCGGGAGTTCCGGCGTCATCCGGCTGATACCGGAGAACGTAGGGAAAAAGTCGCCGGTTCGACAGGTGGCAGTATCAACGGCTGATTTATAGAGCCACAAACAAGGTATGCGACCCTGACGAGTTATGGGGCGATGAGATGGACCTTGGTGGCACCGGGCTTGTGCTCATTTGCACAGATCGCTGATCTGATTCCACGCGCTCTTGCAGGCCGGGCATATAAGGCCATGCCTGCTAGGCCATCCTTGGCCCTTGTCGAAAGACTCTCTACAGTGAGCGCAGCGAGCCTTCTTTGAGAGGCTCCCTATGAACGCCGAGGTTCTTCCCTTGGCCATCTTGTCGCTCACTTTCGGCTCGCGTTTACGTGTACATCGAGAAGGCAGGTTTGCGCTAACTAAGCAATGGTGACATCGGGGCGTTGTGGTAATTATCGGAGGGCTGATCAGGGCACGCTTTAACGCGCCACCTTTCAGCGTTCCATGTCCCGCTTGCTAATTCACACAATGAGAGAGGCGTGCTGGTTCATAACTTTGCCCAGTTATCCGCATGAGCCGCAGCAGCCACATCCGGAACCGGTACAACTCGAGCAGCATCCGCATCCGCGTGACATTGGTCGCCTCCTCTGGAGCCGATATACAAGCATCGTAAGGATACTTGACCGGTGCCTGCTCTGCGGGTCACCGGACAGGGTGGTTTCATAAGCAAATCAACAACCTTGCGTCAATGGATGTGAGCGTTCGAGCCGTGCATATTCCAGTGCGAAGGCGCGAGCTTCTGCACGTCCGCATACCCAAGCGCTTGCACATGCAGACAGCAAACCGGCAAGGTTTCTCAGGCCCTTTCATGCCATTGCGCCCGGCAGTTTGTCATAGGTGCTCGACGCGCCGTCGCGTGCGCATCGCGATGGACGGCGCCGACCGATATGGATTAAGAAACCGGGAAGGTCGCTGTAGCGTGGGTCGCAGCCACCGCGGTGAGCGCGTGACCTTCATAGAGGGGAACTAATTCGTGGTCGAGCAGCCTTTCTTGAATCCGCTCGGTGTCCACGCCCTCGTCTGGGTGGGTGACACCTCGCCCACCTCGGTCAATTACGCCGTTACCAAAACCAAGGAGACCGGTTACGACCTGCTCGAACTGTCCTTGCACGACATGACGAACCTCGATGTCGCAGCCGCGCGAAGGCGGCTCGCTGATGCGGGACTGCGTGTCGTGTGTTCCCGTGGGCTGTCCTTCGACGCTGACATCTCCAGCGAGGATCTCGCCATTGTTGCACGCGGAGAGCAGATGCTCCACGACTCGCTGCAAGTCACCGCCGAGCTCGGCGGTGACCACTTGACCGGTGCACTCTACAGCGCACTGGGCAAATACCCTTACGCGCTCAACGATGCTGGACGGCGCAATGTCGTAACCGTGCTCGGTAGCTTGGCCAGACAAGCCAAAAATCACGGCATCACTCTAGGCTTGGAAGTTTGCAACCGGTACGAGACCAATGTGGTTAACACCGCTCAGCAGGCTCTGGCCCTGGCCGACGACATCGGTGAGGACAACGTCTTCCTGCACCTCGACACCTACCACATGAACATTGAGGAGGACGATCTGGTGCGGCCTGTCCGGGAAGTAGGCGAGCGGCTTGGGTACGTCCACATCGGCGAGAATCATCGCGGTTACCTCGGATCGGGTCATCTTGACTTCACCGCGTTCTTTCATGCCCTCGTCGACATCAACTACACCGGACCTGTTACCTTCGAGTCCTTTTCCTCGGCTGTCATCGCCGCTGAGCTATCCAATAATTTGGCCATCTGGCGCAACCTGTGGAACGACGGTGAAGATCTCGCCCGCCATGCGCGAAGCTTCATCGCCAACCACCTCACCGCCGCCAACACATCGTGACTGCGGCCGATCAGATCTCCGACCGGGCACGCTCTAGCGCCGCCGCCCTGACATCAATGTCGCTCCTCGAGACCTACAGCTTCGCGCAGGCGGTTCGCGGCACTCCGGAGATCAGGATCCTTACGCGCTTGCGAACTCATCAGCTCAGCCAGCGCCTCGGCCATGACATTGAGCTTTTCCTGGGCGGCCTCTTCCGCGCGGCGACTTGCATTTTCTAGCAACGCCACCAGCAGCAGCGTGAGAACACTGGTCACGGTGTGAATGACAGTCTGCCATTCTTTGTGGTCCTCCCATAAGGGAAGGCTGACCAGCCAGACAACGATGATGCAGACACAAAGGATGAAAAACGGCGCCCGGCTGACCCAGCGGTAAGCCATCTCGACGAACCGATCAAACAGCGAACGGCGGTCTCCCTGCCTGCGGGTCTTTGCGGCCTCGCTGCGTTGCACAGCCAGCAGCCTACTGAGAGTGGGGTTCGGGTTCGGCTCCCTCTAGGGGTGCTCTGATGGCAGAACAACCTGTTGCGCGGAGTCGTCACCTATCACCACCTATCACAGGGGGCAGCACCTGTCACAGCGGGCAGCACCTGTCACTATTGGGGGCATCCCGGCCTAGCACACTGTGCGGATGCGCATCTACGCCGAACAGCGCGGCCGAGCGGCGCGGCAGGTGCTCGCCGACGTGCTGGTCGTCATCTGGGTAGTGCTCGTTGTCGAGATAGCCCGTGCGGCGTTCACGCTCATAGTGCGGTTGCAGGGCCCGGGGCGCGGACTCCAAGGCGCCGGTGCGGTAATCCATGACGCATTTCTCCACGCAGCTCGAAGCGCGCTTAAAGCACCGATCATTGGCGATGACTTAGCCAAAGCGTTCGGCACCGGTGCACGCGCCGGCGACTCTCTCACGTCGTCAGGACGGGAGTTGTCGGAGACCATTTCCACTCTCGCATTCGGCACCGCGGTGGCGATCGTGCTTATCGGCGTGATCCCACCGCTGCTCGTGTGGCTGACACTCCGGATACGGTGGATCACCGCGGCCCGCTCGGCGCTGGCTGCCCGTGCCATCGATGTTGATCTGCTTGCCCTGCGCGCCCTCACTCGGCGACCGATGCAGCAGCTCCTGAAGATCTGTCCGGACCCGGCCGCCGCATGGCGCCGTGACGACCGAACTGCGCTGCGCAAGTTGGCCGCGTTGGAGTTACGGACGTTGGGACTGCGGGAGCCGAGTCAGATTTCAGACTGAGGTGATGCAACGTCGTTTCCGGTGCGAGGGTATGCAGCCGATGTGACTCCCTTAAGCATGGCCGCGTACCGCTCCTGTAGCGCCTGCTGGTCCTGCGCTGACCAGGCCATCGACTGGCCGTTGAGCGTTTCGGCAAGTTTGTCGAGCAGGCGGTGCCAGCCTGCTCCGTTGCGGGACAGGATCACAGTGACGTCATCGCCTAAGGCGTGGGATGCGGTGCGCACGTCATCGATATCCAGAGCGTGGGTCAGCACCAGCCGGCACCAGTTCTCGACCTGACTGAGTTCCCAGGTGACGCGAGCTGCCGGATTGACGTGGACCCAGAAGGTGTGTTCCAGCAACCGCGGCGGCTCCATGCGCGTGATGCGATCCACCACCCGGTCACCGCCGCGATGGTAGGAGATGTAGTCGCCGCCAGGCTGCAAATCGATCTCAGGGCGGTTGCCTGTCCAGCGTTCGATCTCGTCGGGGTCGGTGATTGCTTTCCATGCCACGTCGACCGGATGGCGCAGGTAACGCTCGTAACGGTAGGTGACTCGCCCATCATGGTCTGTGATGGTGCCCTCGGTCACTTGCCCTCCTTAGTGCCTACATACGGTCCGGCATTCGGCTGGGTGGCTGCATGAGGAGGGCGAAACCTTCGTGAATCGCGGCTGCGAGTGCGAGCGTCGCGAAGACCTGCGCCATGGCGATCTCGCTGCTCTCGTTGTCGGTAATTCTGGCAGCGGTAACGGCGCGAGATAGGGCATCCATGGTCTCCGCGGTGTAGGTCTCGTAGCTCACGCCTGCCTATCGGACCGCGAGGCGAGATGGTTACGCACTGCGGCGACAAATCACGCACCGTGAGATTCCTCTGTGCTCTCCGTGGATCAGACTTGCCTCCACCAGCTCATTCGTCCAGTCCAGCCGAGGCAAGGGGCGTATCCAACCAAGCCCCCCGCAGGGTCAGAGCTCGCGCAGGCTGTACCCCAGTTGATCCCTGCTGTCCTGACTGGCGACAGGCCAACGCACCGGGCATGGTCTGACTCGCGCGTCGGACGTCTTCGCTTTTCCTCTCGTTGAGGCAGCTCCGATAGCCAGCGCCTGCTCATCTTGGAGGAAGGGGCCTGGCTACGGAGCAGTGCCGGAAACCGGCCGAGATTGGGCGCTTCCCGAGCGCCCGCTAAGCGTGCTGCGACAGTGCCTGACGAGTTGATGCCCTCGTTGGTATCAGTGCTTGTTCTAGGGTCTGCTGGCTGTCTTGGGGGACTCGTCGATGCTCGTGAAGGGTGATCCACTAACGTGAGGGGGAAACCATGTCGCCCGTGAGCCGGCGCCGTCTGTTGGGTGCTGCTGCCGGACTGGCCGGTGCCGCCTTGAGCTCGCAATTGCTGCCCTCTAGCGTCAGGAATGCGCTAGCGGCGGGGTCTGCCGCGGGTGGTTCGGTGCGTGATGTCAAGCATGTGGTGTGCCTGATGCAAGAAAATCGCTCTTTCGATCACTACTTTGGCACGATGGCCGGAGTACGCGGTTTCGGCGATCCCCACGCTATCTCGCTGTCCAGCGGGCGATCAGTCTTTTACCAGCCTGACGCTGTCCACGCGGATGGATACCTGTTGCCTTTCCATCTGGACACCGCGACCTCCAGCGCTCAAGCAATCCCTTCGACCAGTCACGCATGGGAAGTTCAGCATGAGGCCTGGAACGGAGGGAAGATGGATCGATGGTTGCCCGCTCACCGCGCGGCTGACCATCAAAACGGTCCTTACGTGATGGGCTATTACACCCGTCAGGATATCCCTTTTCAATTTGCCCTGGCCGAGGCATTCACTGTCTGTGATAACTACCACTGTTCAGTCATGGGCCCCACCTGGCCTAATCGCTTGTACTGGATGACCGGAACCATCAATCCCCAGGGCAACCACGGCGGACCGATCATCGCCAACGTCGCGGCTAAACCCTACACTTGGACTACCTACGCCGAGCGGCTTGAACGAGCGGGGGTGAGTTGGAAGGTTTATCAGCAGGTCGACAATTACAACTGCAACGTACTGGAGCTGTTCCAGCAGTTTCGTCACGCGAAGCCGGGGGAGCCTCTCTACGACCGGGCAATGACCAGGGGCGGCGCCTTCGATTTTGAAGACGACGCGCGCCACGATCGGCTGCCCACCGTCTCCTGGATCATCCCCACCAGTTGCCAATCCGAGCATCCCGACTACATGCCGGCCGCCGGCGCCGACTTCGTGGCGAGCAAGATCGAGGCCATCGCTGCCAATCCTGAGGTGTGGGCCAAGACCGCCTTCATCCTGAACTACGACGAAAACGACGGCATCTTCGACCACGTGCCCCCGCCCACACCATCCGCGGGCACGCCCGACGAATTCATCGATGGCCTTCCCATCGGGGGCGGTTTCCGAGTGCCGTGCCTCATCATCTCCCCGTGGACAGTCGGCGGGTGGGTGGCGACCGAGCGCTTCGACCACACCTCCGTACTGCAATTCCTGGAAAAGGTCACGGGTGTCACCGAACCGAACATCAGCGATTGGAGGCGCCGAACCTTCGGCGATCTGACCTCCGCCTTCCGTTTCACTACGACTCACGCCCCACCGCGGCTGCCCACCACGTTCCATCAGCTCCAACAAGCGCAATGGGAATCAACCACGCTGCCTAAACCACCATTCCCCAACATCAATCAGCGGCCGCCCATTCAGGAACCCGGCACTCGGCGGGCAAGCTCTCACAAATAAAGGGCCTCCACACCCGGACCTTGTTCCTCCGCCCGTAGCCGGAGGTCTGGGTGAGAGGATCGCCGAGCACGATCACGATGTTTCCGTTGCCGCGGTCCCGCAGCTGTTCCGGCCAAGCGTCTCTGTCGGTTGGCTGACGGTTCGTGGTCGGCGCAGACCGGCGTGGTGGGGATTGGGTTGGTAGTCGCTGCCGGGTACCCCGGGGCCGGTTTCCCGCAAGGCAACCGCGCAGCCGCCGCACCCCCTGCACACCACGCACGAGATCATCAGAAATGATCCACTGCATCTCCCACGATCCGGCAGCAGCGACGTGTTCGCCGAAGTACCTTCGGTATAAGTCAGTGCTGTGACAAGGACCGAGCCCAAGCCATCGGTGGCCGTCGACCGCGGGCTGGGAGCCGACCTTGTCGCTGCGGGGACTGCCGCGCTGCTGGTCACGGCCGCAGCGGTAGTCGGTGCCCGACTGCTGGACCGGGGGGTGCCGCTGCACGTCGACGCCCCACCGCTCGGTGCGCAGTGGCTGCCGCATGCCGGCGCCGGCACGGTTGTCGCGGTGCTCATCGCGCTGCTCGTCGTCATGCGAGGCGCAGAGCTGGCGGCCCGGCTACCCTGGCGACCGCTCCTGGCGCTGTCCGCGGTGACGTCGCTGGCGTGGACGATGAGCTTGGCGTTGATCGACGGGTGGCAACGCGGCGTGGCTGACCGGCTCACCACGCCAACCGAATACCTGCACGATGTGCCCAGGGTGACTGACATCGGTGCGATGTTGCGGACCTTCTCCGAACACATCCAGGGCCTGCAGCCCGGGTCGTGGACCACCCACGTTGCTGGGCATCCACCCGGCGTGCTGCTGATCTTCGTCATGCTGGACCGGCTCGGGTTGCCCGGTGGGGCACCGGCGGCGATGCTGTGCATCCTGATCGGTTCGTCGGCGGCGGTGGCGGTGGCCGTCACGCTGAACGCGCTCGGTGCGGGGACGATCGCGCGCGCCGCGCTGCCCTTCGGGGTGCTCTGGCCGGGCGCGATCTGGGTCGGGGCGTCCGCTGACGGCCTGTTCACCGGAGTGCTGGCTTGGGGGGTGGCGCTGCTCGCTATCGGGGCGGCGCGCGAGCGTCTTGATTTCCCTGCTGCGGCCGCATCCGCAGCCGGCGGGCTGCTGCTCGGTGCAACGCTGTTTCTGTCTTACGGCCTGGTGCTGGCTGCTCTGTTGCCGCTGACCGTTGCGGTCGCCTCGCGCCGGATCGTCCCGCTGTTGGTCGCCGGTGCCGCGGTGACGGCCGTGGTAACTGCCTTCGCAGCTGCCGGATTCTGGTGGCTTGACGGCTACCAGCAGGTCACCATCCGGTACTACGAGCCGGGGGAGTACGGCCTGGTGCGCCCGTACAGTTACTGGCTGTGGGCCAACCTGGCTTGCCTGGCGGTGGTGCTCGGGCCGGCTGGGGCAGCGGGGCTGCGGCGAACCTTCGCGCCGGGGGAGTTGGCTGCTGTTGGAGACGCCCCGCACCAGGGTTGGTGGTACTTGAAGAGCCCCCAACTGCTGTGCGCGGGAGCGGCGATCGCGGTGCTGACCGCAGATCTGTCCGGGCTGAGCAAGGGTGAGGTGGAGCGGATCTGGCTGCCGTTCGCGGTCTGGCTGATCGCGGCGACGGGGTTGCTCCCGGCGCGGCACGCTCGCTGGTGGCTGGCTGCCCAGGTGGTGCTCGCGCTGGGCGTCAACCACCTGCTGCTGACGACGTGGTGACCGGCTCGCGCAGCGGATCGGTGGCGAACCGGGTGATGCCTTCGGTGAAGCTCACCCGCGCCCGGTAACCGAGCAGTTCAGCGGCGCGAGTGGGGTCTGCCGTCACGTGCCGGACATCACCCGGGCGGGCACCACCAACGATCTGCGGCGCTGGCCCACCCATCGCCCGGGCCAGCTCGGTGGCCAGCTCGCCGACCGTGTGCGGCTGCCCGGAGCAGATGTTGACCGGCTCGCAACGGCCGGTCGGTGGCTGTGCGGTGAGGGCCAAAACATTGGCCCGGGCCACATCGGAGACGTGCACGAAGTCCCGGCGCTGCCGACCGTCTTCCATCACCTGCGGCGCTGCACCACGGGCCAGTGCCGACCGGAAGATCGACGCCACGCCGGCGTAGGGCGTGTCCCGGGGCATCCGGGAGCCGTAGACGTTGTGGTACCGCAGCGCCCACACGCCCGCACCGGTCTGCCGGGCCCACGCCGCGGCGAGCTGCTCCTGCGCGACCTTGGTCGCGGCGTAAGTACTGCGCGGATCCAGCCGGGCGTCCTCACCCACCAGCAGCGGTCCCAGATCGGTGCCGCAGCGCGGGCAGGGTACCTCGTAACGTCCCACGGCGATGTCCTCGGCCCGTCGCGGTGCCGCCGGCACGACACCGTGGGTCTGGCAGGCGTAGCGACCCTCGCCGTAGACGACCATCGAGCTGGCCAGCACCAACCGGCGCACCCCCGCCCTGTGCATCGCGGCGAGAAGCACGGCCGTCCCGAGGTCGTTGTTGGCGGCGTAGGCCGGGGCATCCGACGGGTCCAGCCCGTGGCCCACCATCGCAGCCTGGTGGCACACCGCATCGACACGCGGTAGCACGTCGTCGAGCAGCTCGCCGTCCCGGACGTCACCATGGATCAACTCGTGCTCGGCCACCCATGCTGGTGGTGACCCGGAGCCATGTGCCTGCGGCAAGAACGCATCCAGCAGCAGCACCGAGTGCCCCTCGGCGGCGAGCAGGGCGGCAATATGCGAGCCGATGAAACCCGCGCCGCCGGTGATCAGGATTCGCACCTGGTGCACGCTACGTCACAACGGGTACGACTGGTCGGTTCACGCTACCGCTGCGTCACCTGAACGGGTGGGGCTCCCTGCTGGTGGCATAGCAACGGCCACCGGCGGGTACTCACCGATTGCAAGCGCTGCGGTCAACCCTTGGTGCTTGCTGACACCGGCCAAGTGGGGCGCGGCCGGTCACAAGTGGGGGTTCCTCGTCAAGGAGTGGTTGATCGGTCAATCCCCGGTCGCAACAGACGCGGCAACGTGCAGTGACTACGCGTCGGACTTTGGCCACGTACTGCGATGAGAAATTGCGCCAGGACGCTCGCCCGCCGTGCTTTTGCCAGTGCGGAACGGCAAGTCTGTTCTGGGCATGAGAGGGAGGGAACAAGCATGAGGATCACCGACATTTTCCGGTTTGGCGGCGGTGGCGGTGACCACGGCGGCGACCACGGTCATCATGGCTGGGGCGGCTATGGTGGCGGCTGGGGCGGCCGCTCGCATTCCAGCAGCTGGGGCGGTTGGGGCGGCTCCGGTGGCGGCTGGGGCGGCTCCGGTGGCGGCTGGGGCGGCTGGGGCGGTCACGGCCACAAGAAGCATCACGGGTGTGACTAATAATTCAGCTCCACTCGGGCGGAAAACTTTCCGCCCGACCTTATATTTCCTGGCTTAGGGCTCGATGATTTCAACGACCCCATCGGCCGTTCCCGTCACATACAACCGGCCGGTGGCCGGGTCCACAGCGACGGTATTGGGTTGTCGCACCGTGGGCAGCGGGCTGGCCAGCACAGGTTGGCCAGCGCTGAGGTTGAGCCCGATCACTTCGTTGAGCGCAGTCAGGGTTACCCACAGCCGGTCGCGGATCGGGTCATAGGCAACCCCGTAGGGCGCGCCGGGCAGTTCTACTCGACCGATCTGCCTGAGCGCTGGCTGCACTTCGTAGAGCAGCACCGCACCGCCGCGAGTGTCGACGACCGCGAGATGGCCACGCTTGTCGGCGACCACGTGGGTGGGTCCGGCGCCGGCAGGCAGCTTGGCAAGCCGCTGGAAATGTTCGGCGTCGTACAGGCTCAGCGTGTTTTCCCGGACGTCGACCAGACCGACGAGGTTGCCCACGGCAGCAGCACCGGCTGGTTGCGTGACGTCGGTGAACGTGTGCACGATCTGATCGCCGCGAACGGCAACCACGCTGTGTCCGAGTTCGTTGGCGACGAACACGGTGCCATTGGCAGCCGCGGTCGCATCGTGCGGCGTTCGACCCGTCTTCACCCGTGAGGTGATCTCGCCGCCAGGCAGTGCTACCCGGATGAGCTCGTTTGAGCCCTCGTCGGGAACCAGCACTGGACCGCCCGGCGCGGCCAGCTGCAGGTGCCGCAACCCACCCGGCAGCGCGACCGTGCGTACTACCGCACCGGTCGTGGCGTCCAGCAAATCCAGCGCGAACGGGTCTCGCGTCCCTACGGCCACCAGACGGGTCTGCGGGTCGAACACGACACCTTCGGGGCTGTGACCCACCGGCACCGTGCGCCCGGCCGGCGCAGCGGTAGGCACCGGAGCGGGGGCCGGCTCAGCCGCAGGCGGCAGCGGTGCCGACGGCGGCGACCCGGCGGGCGGCAACCCCGCGGGCGGCAACCCCGCGGGCGGCGACGAACCGCATCCGGTCAGCGCAGCGACAAGGACGGCTGTAGCAATCCATCGAACACGCACGGTGGTGATTGTTCAGCGCAGCCGGCGGCGTGGATTCGCCACCTGTGCCCACACCGTGTCTTCCCAGCTAGCGCCAGGTGCGCTTACCGTGAGCACGATGACCGTCGCTTCGGACAAGGTGGCCACCTTCCGGGCATTGCACGTGCCTGGCCGGCCGTTGCTGATGCCAAATCCGTGGGATGCGGGCACGGCGAAGCTGCTCGCCTCGCTAGGTTTTGCCGCGTTGGCGACGACCAGCAGCGGCTACGCCGCGACCCTGGGCAGGCTCGATGGCGCCATCAGCCGAGACGAGGCGCTCGCGCATGCCGCGTCCATCGTGACGGCGGTGGACATCCCGGTGTCCGCTGACCTGGAGAACGGCTTCGCCGACGATCCCGGCACGGTGGCGGCTACTGTCACCGAGGCCAGCGTGGTCGGGTTGGCAGGGTGCTCGATCGAGGATTTTTCCGGTGAGTCGATCTACGACCTCAGCTTGGCTGCGGAGCGGGTGGCCGCCGCGGTCAACGCGTCCCGTTCCAGGCTGGTGCTCACCGCGCGGGCAGAAAACCACATCCGCGGCAATCCCGATCTGGCTGACACGATCAAGCGGCTGCAGGCATACCAGGAAGCGGGTGCGGACGTCTTGTACGCCCCCGGCCTGAACACCGCCAGCGACATCCGCAGCGTGATCGCTTCGGTGGACAGGCCCGTCAACGTGCTCACTGTCCGTGGTCTGCCGCCCGTGGCCGAACTGGCGGAGCTCGGGGTAGCCCGTATCTCGGTGGGGGGAGCGTTCAGCCAGGTGGCGCTGGCCGCGCTGATCCGGGCCGGCCAGGAACTGCAGCAGGCCGGCACCTACGGATTTCTGGATCTTGCCATCGAAGGCCGCCAGCAGGCAGCCGCAACCTTCACCGCCCTCTGAGCGGCCGGGGCCATGAGGATGGGCCGTGGCACCAGCCGGACGTGGCTGATGGCCAGCGGGATCGTCCTGCTGGGCTACGGTCTGGTCGGCTACAAGCTGTTCGGATTCGGCCTGGTGGACGCGGTCTACCTCACCCTGTCGGCACTGACCACCGAGGGGTTCGCGACACCGGTAGCCCTGTCGGATGGGGCGAAGATCTTCACGGTCAGCTTGTCATTGTTCGGCGTCACCGTGTTCGTGGCGGTCCTCGGCATACTGGCCGGCGCGCTGGTCGATGGGAAACTCATCCACAGGTCAAGGAGGTGGTCGATGCAACGACGGATCTCCGAGTTGCGCGACCACCACATCATCTGCGCCTACGGGCGAGTTGGCCGCGCGGCGGCTCGTGAATTCGAAGCCGACGGCGTGCCTTTCGTGGTCATCGAGGTGAAACCCGAGATCGAGGAGGACCTCAAGCGCGACGGTGTGCTGTACCTGATCGGCAACTCTTCATCGGAAGCCTTGCTGCGCGCCGCGGGGATTCACCGTGCACGGGGATTGGTGTGCGCGGTGGACTCCGATGCCGAGAACGTCTACATCACCCTGGTGGCCCGATCGCTCAACCCGAACATCAGCATCGTGGCCCGGGCATCGGAGGACGCCGCCGCCGACCGGCTGTACCGGGCTGGAGCGAATCGAGTTGTCTCGCCATATGTGACCAGCGGCCGCCGGATGGCGTTGATCGCCCTGCGACCCGAGGTGGTCGACTTTTTCGATCTCGCGCGCAGCGGCTCAGGGGCGGTGCGGATCGAGGAGTTGCTCGTTTCCGAGGACTCAAAATTGGTCGGTCAGACGGTGGCTCAGGTATGCGGGTCGGCCACCGCGCTGCTGATCCGCCGCGCTGCCGGGGAATTGGTGCCTAACCCCAGCCGGGACACCGTGGTCAACGCTGGCGATCTGGTCGTCGCCTTCGGCGAACCGGACACCTTGGGCCCCCTCCGCTAGTCCATCTCGGGCCTTTGAGGCGGTCGCCGGTGGTCAGCCGTGGACGGGAGCGTGGGCAATCAGGTCTAGGGCTATCTCCAGAGCAGCGTCCCGGGCTTCCTCGTTGACGGTGCCGAAATGATGGGCGCCCATGTGCAGGGCGACGAACGCGAGGCGAGCACGTAGCCGAGCAGCGATCGGCTCACCTGGGTCGACCAGCAGGTCGGCGAGCCGGTTGAACCTGCTCCGCAACTGCTCACCGGCGCTGACATCGCGCAGCGCAGCCTGGGCCTCTTGCAGGAACCGGGACCATTCAGTGGCGCGCTCGCCCAGCAGTGCGTGGTAGCGGCGCAACACCTGCTCGCGAGTGGCCGGGGTGGCTGGCTGCTGCTGCGCCCAGCTGATCAGCTGGTCGATCTCGGTGAAGAAGTCGTTGACGAGGCTGGCGAGGATCTCCTCTTTGGTCTTGAAGTGGTAGTACACCGCGGCCTTGGTGATGCCCAGGCGGTCGGCGATCTCACGCAGTGACGTGCCGTCATAGCCGCGCTCGGCGAATAGCTGCAGCGCGAGCCTGCGGATCTGCTCCCGGGTGTCTGTCCGTCGTTCGTCCACTTGTCCCCCTACTGGTTGCTTCTCGCCACCTTACTTGCCGACGGGCTAGCTAACGTTTCCAACTAGCCGGGCGACAAGTAAGTCGTTGGGGGCACGATAGGAGAAGATCGATGACGACTATGACGCGACCCGCGGAGATGGCGGCGCCGCCCGAGCAATCCCGCAGCAAGCGGGAGATCTACACCGCGATGAGCGGATTGATCATCGCGATCTTGCTGGCCATGCTGGACAACCTGATCGTCGGTACCGCGATGCCCACGATCGTCGGTGAGCTCGGCGGGCTGGCCCACCTATCGTGGGTGGTCACCGGGTATGCGCTGGCCACAGCGGTGTCCACGCCGGTGTGGGCCAAGTTGGGTGACCTGTACGGCCGCAAGGGCGTGTTCATGGCCTCAATCGTGGTGTTCTTGATCGGATCGTCGCTGGCCGGTTTGTCCCAGGGGATGGGTGAGCTGATCGCTTTCCGCGGAATCCAGGGCCTGGGTGCAGGCGGTCTGATGGTGGGTGCGATGGCGATCATCGGCGACCTGGTTCCCTTGCGCGAGCGTGGCCGCTACCAGGGATTGATGGCCGCGGTGATGCCGGTGGCGTTCATCGGCGGGCCGCTGCTGGGCGGCCTGCTCACCGACCACTTGAGCTGGCGCTGGGCCTTCTACATCAACCTGCCGCTGGGCGTGCTGGCGCTGCTGGTGACCGCGGTGACGATGCACCTGCCGGGCCGCCGTGGTGAGGTATCGGTCGACTGGTCGGGCGCGGGCCTGCTCGCCGTCGGGGTGGCGGCGCTGACCCTGCTGGCTAGCTGGGGCGGCATCGAATACCCCTGGGTGTCTGCACCCATCCTCGGTCTCGCTGCGCTGAGTGTGGTGGCCTTGGTCGGCTTCATCTCCGTCGAGCGCCGCGTTGACGAGCCGATCCTGCCGCTGCGCCTGTTCACCAGCCGCAACTTCACCTCTGCCGTCGTGCTGACCTTCCTCACCGGGCTGGCGATGTTCGGAGCGGTGACGTTCCTGCCGCAGTTCCAGCAGATGGTCCAGGGCGCTTCGGCCACCAGCAGTGGCTTGCTGCTGTTGCCCTTGATGGGCGGCATGCTGGTGACGTCGTTGATCGGCGGTCAACTGGTCTCCCGTACCGGGCGCTACCGCGGCCTGCTGCTGGCCGGTTCACTGCTGATGGCCGCTGGCCTTGGCCTGCTGGGCACCATGGAGGTCACCACCAGCCAGGTGACCACCGCACTGTGGATGGTGGTGCTGGGCGTCGGCATGGGGATGCTGATGCAGACCACCATGCTCGTGGTCCAAAACAGCGTCGGCCAACCTGATCTCGGTGCCGCGACCGGTGCCGCCACCTTGTTCCGCACCATTGGCGGCTCCCTGGGCGTGTCCCTGTTCGGCACCTTGTTCGCCGAGCAGTTACCAGCGAGTCTGTCCGGCGCCGGTGGCGGCCGGCTGACCCCGGCGATGCTCGCCGGGCTACCCGCCGCGGTGCGAGACGGCTACCAGCATGCTGTCACCACCGGCGTCGATCTGGTGTTCCGGTGGGGGGCGCTGATCGCACTGCTGGCCGTGGTCGCCGCGTGGCTCATCCGCGAGATCCCGCTGCGGGGCATGGCCGGACAACCAGAACCGTCAGGCGACGACCTGATCCCGCACCAGGCGCAGGGCAGTGCGCCACGCCGCAAGCCTGCCCACCGCTACGACGGCGGCCCTGACCAGTGGCTTGTGACAGCTGGCGGGCATCCAGGGCGGGACGGGCACGCCACGTAGCCTGGGTGGTGCAAAACCTTCACCGGGATGGAATGCCCGGGGTGACGGCTCCGGGTCCGGTGGGGGTACCCGATGAAGGTGGTGCATGCGGTGGAAGCTGATGACGAGGCGCGCACGATCGGCCGCCGAGTGCGGCAGATCCGCCACGCCAGGGGAAAGTCACTGCGAGTGGTCGCCGAGCTTGCCGGCATAAGCGCGTCGCGTTTGCACCGGATCGAGACCGGCCAGCGTGCGCTTGACAGCCGGGCGCAGACGGTGGCTCTGGCCAATGCGCTGCAGGTCGCGCCATCCGAGTTAATCCGGCTGCCGGTACCGGCACCTGGCAACGGAGAGACGGATGCCGCGATCGATGCAGTGAGGCGGGCGCTGATGGCCGCCGGCCATGGGTTGCCGGGCGGTCAGGTGCTGCCCGTGGAAGCTTTGCGGGCACGGGTGACGGCCACGATTGACGCGCTGTGCCGCTGTGAGCGGGAGCGTGAGGTCGGCGCCACGCTGCCCGATCTGATCCGCGATCTGCACACCACGATCGCTGCCGGGCGGGATGTAGCCGAGCTGCTATCGCTGGCCGCATGGTTGCACACTCAGGCCACCGTCCCGTGGCTGAGCATCACTGATGCCCCGGTGGATCTTCGCTGGCAAGCTCTGATGATGGCCCGGCACGTCGCCGGGGACCGCGCCACTGCAACTCCTGCGGGGCTTGTCGCTGCGGCTAGCGCACGGGTAGCACTTGCAACTGGGGCGTTCGACCTGGCGCAAGCCGAGTTGGATGCGGTATCCGTGCCGATGGACACCCCGGAAAGGATGCAGCTTGCCGGATTCCTCGCGCTGCGCCGTTCGGTGGTCGCCGCAGCGGACGGCAGGCCCGGCGATGTAGACGCTTCTGTCGCATATGCGACCGATCTTGCCGAGCGCACTGGTGAGGGTAATGCTTACGGACTTGGTTTCGGCCCGATCAAGGTCGGTCTGTACCGCATGTCGGGTCTGTTGGAGATGGGCGACAACGAGGCAGCGGCCGGCGTAGCCGAGAGCTTGACCCCAGAAGCACACGTCAACCGGTCGGGACAAGCTGCTTACTGGGCTGACTACGGCCGGGCGCTAGCTCGGATGCGAGGACGCCAGGAGGACGCAGTGATGGCGCTTCGTCGCGCCGAGCTGATTTCTCCACATCGCATCCAACGGGGTCCGGTGATCCGTGAGGTGCTTGCCGAGTTGCTGGCTAGGTCGCGCAGGGACGCGGTAGGTAGCGAGCTTCGTGCAATGGCGTACCGGGCGGGTCTCCCGGTGTAGCCCGTTTGGGTGTGCGTTTCTGGCCAGACACATCGTGGGCTTGATCGCGTTCATTGTCGTCACTCGTGACCCTCGACACCAGCGATGTACCAGTGACGAAACGGACCCGCCACGACCGCAAACTCATCCACGCGACATGTGCGCTTCACCGCGGTCCGGTGGGTTTCGCCAATCTTGTGGTGAGCAAGCGCGGCGGAACGATCGAATTCGATCCACACGTTACCGGCGCGTGCGTTCTGACACTGCCGAGGATGAGGCCGTCGCTTTGCGGGACGCCCTGACGCGGTGGCTGGGATGAGCCCTGGAGCGCCCCGATGAATGGGTGCCTGCGTTCCATGGCTGATCGAGACACCCACTGCGGCACCTACAGCACCTCTACCCGCTGGAGTTAACGCTGCGTGCGGAATCGAATTCGTGCCCCGCCGTCTTGGATTGCAGGGTGACAGGTTTTCCTGGTGGGTTGGCCATCCGATCCTGAAGGTTTGCCTGATTGCGTGAGGGATGCGCATGGGATGCGGGATTGATGTTGCGGCCATCCAGCACGTGGTTGATCACGAGCGTGGCGAAATTCTGATCGATAGTCTTTCCGCTTCGCCTCCGGACCGCATGGATCACCGCTGCGACTTCATCATCGGGCCGAGATGTTTCCGTATTGGGGGAGCGGGCGGCCGCGTGGCTTGCGGCTGCGGCTGATCCTTCCCCACGGTTTGTCGACCGAGATGATCATTGCGCTGGCGAGCATCAAGAGATGAACGGCGGCCCCGCCGACCAGCAACCACCGGGCTGGCGTGGTGGGGCCGGCGCTGGCCTGCAGGATCCAACTGCCGGTCAGCGAAGCACCCGTCATGATCACCGCTAGCGTGAGGACCAGCTTGACGACGATCCACCAGTGCCGCAGCAGTCCCCACGGCGTGGCCACCGACAGGGCGACACCGGTCACCAGGGTAGCCACGGCAGTGATCGGGATCATCGGGCTGGCGATCTGGTCCATCAACTGGTACGGAAAGTGCGGGCTCGGACCTCCGTCTGTGGTCAGCGCGGCAGCAGACAGGACGAGCATCACGACGACGAGCCCGAACCAGCCAATCGAGGCCAGGACGTGGACCGCGCGGACGATGGCGCGGGGCCGGGTGGCAAGCCGGGGAAGGGCAGCGGCCATCAGAACTGCCGCCCATCACGCTCGGCTCTCCGGTAATGCACGGCCAGGCTCACGGCGAGCCAGAACAGTGGCCACGCAGGCCAGAACCAGGATGCGGCGCTGAGCGCCCAGCCCGTCACCAGAATCGCCGCGAGCACGAGTACCACTGCGGCATGCAGGCCCAGGCGCTGCCGGGTTCGGCGGCTCAACGGCCTGTTCCGGCCCGCGGCCGGCGGTGGCGGCGGGGGGAGGTCTGCGGTGAGCGGGGCGAGGTCGTCGCGGATTCGTGCCGCGTACGCCAGAGCTTGACGTTCGTCGGCCTCCGCGAGGGTCAACCGCCCTTCGGCAGCCGCGTCGCGTAGCCGGGCGGCGACCCTCTCGCGTTCGGCATCCGAGACGCGAAGCTTGCCGCTGGCGGGGGAAACAGGCGCACTGGTCATGTACCGAGGGTGACTCGATGCGCCCGCACCTGGCGTCGGGCTCCAGTCGGTTGTTCACCTGCCGCGGCCGGAGTAGCCGACCGAGTGCGCCTACCACGACCGCGGTACCGCGGCGGCCTTCCCGCAGGGGACGCTATGCACTGGCCGGCCGGTCTACCGTTTACCCGTGAAGCCATCGCAACGGCCGACGTCATGGGCCGGTGTGCTGCCGGTGATGGCCCTGCCGTTAGCGGTGGGCTTATTCACCGTGGTCGGCACCACGTTCGCCAGCCGAGGGCAGCCCCTCGCCCGGCCGCTGGATGTCCTTGGGTACGCCCTGCTCCTGGTTGGACCCGCCGCCCTGGGGACACGGCGGGTCCAACCGGTAGTCAGTCTGGCTGTGGCAGCCGCCGCCGTCGCCGTCTATCTCGGTGTCGGCTACCCCTTCGGACCGGTGTTCCTCGCGCCCGTACTGGCGCTGTGCTTCACCATCACGGCTGGTCACCGTCTCGCGGCATACTCCATCGCGGGTAGCTGCTTCGCCGTCATCTTGTTGATCCACATCCTGGCGCATCCGGGTCAGCCCTTGCCCTGGACTGGTGCAGCCGGAGGTCTGGCCTGGCTCGTGGCGGTGATCGCCGCGTCGGAAGGGTGGCGGGCCCGCCGCGAACGCCTGGCACAGGCCCGGGCCGCTCGGGAGGAGGCCGAACGCCGCCAAGGCAGCGAGGAACGGTTGCGGATTGCCCAGGAACTGCACGACGTCCTGGGCCACCACATCTCGCTGATCAACGTGCAGGCCGGGGTGGCGCTGTATTTGATGGACGACGATCCGGAACAAGCCCGCACGGCGCTGGCCGCGATCAAGCAGTCCAGCCGTGAGTTGCTGCACGAGATGCGGGCGACCTTAGGGGTACTGCGCGGTGTCGACGAGCATCCTCCGCACCAACCGGTGCCCGGGTTGACTCGGCTGGATTCCCTCGTCGCGGAGACCAGGGCCGCCGGGTTGCCGGTCACCGTCGAGATGCGTGGGTCCCGGCGGGACCTACCCGCCAGCGTTGACCTGGCCGCTTACCGGATCGTCCAGGAGGCCCTGACCAACACTCGCAAGCACGCTGGGCCGGCCCGAGCCCGCGTCGTGCTGTGCTTCGACGAGGACGGCCTGACCGTGCAGGTCGACGATGACGGGCGCGGCGCGGGATCGCCAGGATTCGACGGGAGCCGGGCCACTGGCCTGGCCGGGGGTGGCAACGGCTTGCCGGGGATGCGTGAGCGTGCCCAGGCGCTAGGCGGGACGATCACGGCTGGGCCCCGTCCTGAAGGCGGGTTCGGCGTCCGTGCCTTCCTTCCTACCAACCGCGTCGCGACCCCGGCGGAGGTGCCCGACCGGTGATCGATGTCCTGCTCGCCGATGACCAGGCACTGGTACGCGCCGGCTTCCGGGCGCTGCTGCGGCCTCAGCCCGACATGCAGGTGGTGGGCGAGGCCGAGGACGGGGCCGTCGCAGTACGGCTGGCCCGGGAGACCCATCCGGATGTTGTCCTGATGGACATCCGGATGCCCGGGCATGACGGGCTGGCCGCTACCCGTGACATCGTCGCCGACCCGCAACTGTCCGGTGTGCGGGTGATCGTGTTGACGACCTTTACCGACGACTCCTATGTCTTTGACGCCGTGCGTTTCGGCGCCAGCGGGTTCCTTGTCAAAGACATCGAGCCAGCCGACCTCATCCATGCCATCCGCGTGGTGCACCGCGGGGATGCCCTGCTGGCTCCCGCGGTGACTCGCACGCTGATCGAGGAATTCGCCGTGCGCGCCAAACCGGCACTGGTCGACCGCAAGCTGGCGGCGCTGATGGCGTCCCTGACCGAGCGCGAGCGGGAAATCGTCACCCATGTCGCTGCCGGGCTGTCCAACGACGAGATCGCCGAGCGGCTGTTCGTCAGCCCGGCCACCGCCAAGACCCACGTCAGCCGAGCCATGATCAAGCTCGGTGCGCGGGACCGGGCCCAGCTGGTGGTGCTCGCCTACGAAAGCGGCCTGGTCCGCCCGGGCTGGTCTAGCTGAGCCCAGTGACCAGCGATCTTTCCCTCGCTGGCTGCTCACGCGTCAGAAATACGCAGGAAAACGCTCATCGATCCGCGTGGTCTTGCGTAGCGTTTTGATAATCACTACGTCTCAACCCTATGGAGAGCACCGCGGGATCGGATGATACCATTCCCGGCCGGCAGGTTCCATTTAAGAAGGGTGTGTATAACATGGGGCAACGCGTGGTCCGTTTCTCAGACTTGACCAACAGAATTATCGAGAATGATGACGACGTGGTCCGTGTAGTTATCGAGCAGCACCCTGCGCTGACGGGCGGACCAGTCGAAATCGAGGTCTCTCAAGACGAGGTTCAACCTATCCGCAAGGGTGCCCTCAGCGTTGTCAGTCTCAAACTATATAAGGGTGATGGATCGGCGCCGGAAGCTGTCACCATGGAGATTGAAGCGTTCAACCAGCTGGCAGGCGAGATGGACATGGCTGACGTCATCCGCCGAGCCGAGCCTGCCTATCCGCCGCGCAAGCAGATCAGGGCAGTCTCGGTGCCGACCGCAGAGAAGCTGGACTATGCGACGTTGGAGCATGCTGGTAAGCCGCACCGGGGTAAGACCACCGATGCCGAGAAAGAGATCGTTCGCAACCATTTTGACGAGATCAACGAGCGGCTTGCGCGGGAGGGTATGCGGACGATCAGCCTGGATGACCCCGAGATGGTGGCGCGTTACGGATTGGAGACCTTGGCAAAGAAGTCCAGTAGCAGCGACCTTGACGGCTGAGCCCGGCCCGGCATCATCGGCTGCATGATCGTCCCCTGTGGTGGTGGCCACGCGCGCCACCGGCACAGCCATGCGGGTAGTGGCAGCCCGGCGCAGGTGGTGCGCTCAGCCACGTTCCGCCCTCGCGGACAACCCCCAGATTGCGGGCGGGACGGGGGTAGGGTGAAGTTATGGCTGTTGAACTCAATCACACGATCGTCGCGGCTCGAGATAAACGAGCCGCAGCCACTTTCCTTAGCGATCTATTGGGTCTGCCAGCGCCGACGCCCTTTGGTCCGTTCCTTGTGGTGAATGTGGATAACGGGGTGAGCCTCGATTTCATCGATACCTCGGAGGACATCCACCCGCAGCACTACGCCTTCCTGGTCGGTGAGGAAGACTTCGACACCATCTTCGGCCGGATCCAGGCGCAGCGGCTCGACTATTGGGCCGACCCGCATCACCAGCAACCTGGCGAGATCAATACCCGGGATGGTGGCCGTGGGGTCTACTTTGACGACCCCAACGGCCATGTTCTGGAATTGCTCACCCGCCCCTACGGGAGCGGCTCAGATAGCTGACCTCCGGGTGCCGGATGTTCGGCGGCTGGCCCGCGGAGCGTCTGCTGGCAGTCGGTCACTGCCTCGTGCATCAGGGTGCGCAGCCGGGCGTTCTGCTCCTGCCGGGGAAGATCGCGCAGGTTCGCGATCAGCACCTGGAACGCCGAGCCGACCATCACGCCCGCTGGGTTGAGCACCTGCCAGCAGGCCAACCGCGCCCGCGACCCCCGCCGGCCACGGTTGAGGTCTCGGATTCGCTTGCGCGACTTGGCGAGCGCAGCGGCAGCCGCCGGTGGCAGCGGCCGGATTGCCGCGGCGGCTGACAGGCAGCTCGCCACCACACTGTGCGTGGTGCGCAAGTCGCGTGTGCCGGTGCCGATCAGATCCGGGGCGAGCAGCGCGAGTTCGCTTCGGGTCTTGTCGTCATCGATCCAGTCGTTGACCAACCGGGCCAGGGTGGCGAGCGCCGGATGGGTGCACCGAGGATGGTCGGTGAAGGCGCACCCGGCCAGCACCGAGACGTACTCCATCACGCACGCTCCGTCTTCCGGCCGGCGATGGCGTCCCCGCTGCAGGATGGGTAGCTGATCCGGTACCCGGCTGGTACCCGTGGTGGAGCGCGGTGCTGTCCACATGGCCTGATCTCCTAACCCGAGCCGTCGACCTACCGTGTGAGGTCCCTCCTCGCTGCGGGTACCCACCCTGGGCCCAGCTCAGACCCTGCTTACCAGCTGCTGGAGCACAACGGTGTAGACCGCCCGGTCTCGTCCTCATTCGTGCCGGCCGCCCTGGTGGCTGCGGGGCCGGGATGATGCCCAGCTGGCCGGCCCGGTAAATCCCTCGGCCGCCATTACCTCGTCCTGCACGCCTAGCGCATTACGGCGAATCGGTCTTGTCCTGGTTCGCCAAGCCGACACCAACTGGGTGCCAACTGCCGCCATGCACGCTGTGGGCTAAGCGCAACAGTCCGGCAACAGGAGGTTCCGGTGACCTTCGGTCAGACATTCGTACTGGTACACGGTGGTGCGCACGGTGCTTGGTGTTTCGAGCGCCTGGCTGATCGCCTCATGCGTGCCGGCCACATCGCTGTCACGCCGAACCTTCCTGGGCGCGCTGGCGACCCGACCCCGATCGACGACATCACGCTGGACTGTTACGCCGACGGCTGCGCACAGTCATCGAGGCGCAAAACCGGCCAGTCATTCTCGTCGGGCACAGCAGCGCTGGTGGTGTCATTTCGCACGCCGCGGAATTGTGTCCCGCAGTTGTCAAGAAGCTCGTCTTCATGGCCGCGCTGATGGTGCCCGACGGGCAAACCGTATGGGAAGTCTTTCAGCGCAGTGAAAGCCCGTTGGGTGCGTACGTGATTCCAGGCCAGGACGGATACGTGCGGTATCGATCGGACGTTCCACTGAAGGACATTCTGTATACGGACGTCGACGACCATACCGTTTCGCGGAGCCTCGCCATGCTCGCGGCCGAGCCGGTGGCCCCGTTCACCACTGCGGTGAAAACCACCGCGAAACGCTGCGGTCGCATCCCCAGGGACTACATCGTGTTCACCGAGGATCGCGCCTTTCCCCAGCATTCCTGCGCAGTTCATACGGTGCCTGCCCCCGGCCGGCTGATCGAGCTGCCAGGCAGCCATTTCAGGTTCTTAAGCCAACCGGGAGCGGTCGCCAAGGCCCTGGTTCAGGATTACGGGGGCGAGGTCGATCTCTCCCCGCCGAGCCCGCCAATCGCCGCCCTGCTGGCGGTCAGCGCCGCGCCGCACATCTTCGCGTCCGATGGGAGAAGATCATGATTGCCTCGTTCTATCTCAGCACCGTGACCGGCGAGGAACTGCTGACCGTGCAAGCGCACGAGCAGGACCCGTACGTCACCCTCACCATCCGCCAGCACAGCGTTGACCTGACCCGGGACGAGGCCCGCAAGGCCGCTGACGCCCTGCGTGCGTGTGCCCTCACCGCCGAGGCCTCGTAACGCCCAAACCGCATGTGCGGATGCAGGCCGTGGTTAGACAGGTACCGCAGCCGTCGAGAACGCGAAAGTGACACTGGACGGGCGGCGCCGGCCCGGGTGCCGCTGGTTGCTAGGGCACTGAGTGCCACTCGCGGGCGGCGGCGCGGAAGGTCAGCGACGACGCGGCGAGCGCCGCGACTGCCGCACTCAGCCCCAGGTAAAGACCTACCGAGGCGCCGCTGGTGACCCGGAACGCGTTGCCAAATGTGAACGAGCCCAGCTGGACATCGCCGAGATCACCGATCCTGCCCAACCCGCCTGCCGCGTCTGGGAACGTCGCCCAGCGCAGCACGATGGTGATGAACGCCAGCGCAGCAAGGCCCAGCGTGATCAGTGATCGGGTCGCGGGCCGCCGCAGCCGCCCGCCAACCACCATGCTTGCCAGCACCACGCCTGCCGCAGCAACCAGCAGCAGCACCGAAAACCATGCGCCGAAGCCGGCGCCCCAGGCGTTAACGTTGGTCGATTGGGTCAGTCCGAGGATCGGGACGCTGGCGGTCAGGGTGTACCACGGCAGGAAACTGCATATGTACGCCAGCAAACCCGCCGCGACCACGATCCACTCCAGAGCCGTCACCCTCAATGCCTCGGATCCCGCCATATCCGATCCGCCTCCCTAGGCCGCAGGCATCGTAGGACCTCCCCTTACCACCGTCGCCATCACGGGGTCCTACGGTGCTTCACCGAGCCCGGCGTGCTCCAGATCGAGCGACCGCTGGATCCGCCGGCGGGTGACGTCACTGATCGTGCCGTCGTGGTACAGGCGGTCCAGCTCGGCATTTTCCACATCGAGCAGTTCCCGGCGCAGTTGACGGTAGGTCGATGCAGTGTACGGAGGCTCGGAGGCGTTGCGCTCCTGAATTCGCTGGATGCGGTCCAGCCAGGCGGCGCGCAATGCCTCGATCACAATCTGGGGTGCGGCTTGGGTCCTGGTGAGGTGATCGAGATAAGACAATCCTGCGTTGGCCAGCTGCAGCCGCGCGGTGGCGTCCTCCTGCCGGAGGTCGGCAGCGTCCACCGCAATGCCCGCTCGCCGAACCAGCGGGGCGAGGGTGAATCCCTGCACCACCAGGGTCAACACGATAACGGCAGTGGTCAGCAGCAGCACCAGGTCCCGATCGGGTAGTGCAGTTCCCCCGCTGGTACTGAGCGGGATCGACAGGGCGGCGGCCAGCGGGACGACCCCCCTGGTCCCTGCCCACGACACCACGGCCGGTACCCGCCACGACGGCCGTTCCCCGTAATGGAGGTGCTGCCGGAGCGCTGACAGCGGGAACACCCAGGCCACCCGGACCACCATCAACGTCGCCGCGACGGCCAGTGCTTGCAGTGGCCACAGCCTGTCCAGGGCCGCCAACCCTCGCAACAGCGCGGGTAGCTGCAGGCCGATGAGCCCGAACACCACGCTTTCCAGGAGGAAGACCACGGTCTCGAACACCGCCGACAGTTGCAGGCGCACGTGCGGAGTCGTCATCCGTGTGGCCTGCGTACCGAGGATGACGCTGGCCACCACGACGGCGGTAACCCCCGACGCGTGGATCGACTCGGCCAGTACGTAGGCCGCGTAGGGGGTCACCAGCGCAACCACGGTCTCCAGCACAGGGTCTTCGGTGCGTCGCCGGACCAGGTAGGCGCCGCCGGCGATCACGGCGCCTACTGCGATCCCGCCGCCGGCCAGCACGGCGAACTCGGCAGCCGTGTGGTTCCACGAGACGGTGCCGCCGGCGATGGCCAGCGACAGCGCCATCCGGAACAGCAGCAGGCTCGTCGCGTCGTTGAACAGACTCTCGGCCTGCACCAGTGCTTGCACCCGAGGGGGCAGTGCCAACCGGCGCGCCAATGCTGTCACCGCGACCGGGTCGGTACTGGCCAGCACGGCCCCCAGCACGAAAGCCATGCCCCCTGGTAGCGGGGTGAGCGCGATCGCGATCGCACCCACGGCCGCGGCGGAGACCAGCACCAGCCCCACCGCCAGCACGCTGACCGGTCGCCATACCGCTCGAAGGTCGCGCCAGGGCAGCTCCTCCCCGGCGGCGTACAGCAACGGCGGCAATACCACCAGGCTCACGATGTCGGGGGTGACCACGATGGTCGGCACTCCTGGCACCAAACCGACGAGCACGCCGGCGATGACCAGCAGCGAGGGTGCGGGTACCCGCCACCGCCGGGCGAAAGTGGCCACCACCGTGGCCAGGATGACGAGGAAGAGCACTGTCTCGACAGCGCGCATCTCCGGCACCTCCCGCCCGTCCCGCAGTCACCGCTGTGACTCGCAGCCATGGCTGCGAGTCACAGCGGTGACTGCCGACCAGGCTTCCCGGCGCACCGCTTTCCACGCTAGTGGTTGGCTGCGCTCCTGGTAGCCTGCTGCGCTGGTGCGCCGGGAAGCCTGGTCGGCAGTCGGTAGGAGGGGCGTGGCCAGACACAGCGGAGAGCGCTGGTGAACGGCGGCATCAGCAGGGCCGTCCTTGAGCGTGCCGAGCCGGGCGCCGCCCCGGCGACACGAACTACCAGCCAGCGTCATGCCAGCTGGGACGTGCTGCGTGGCGGTTTTGTCCTGCTGGTGGTGATCTACCACACGACCTTCGTGGCCCCGATCGTGCACCCTGAGTTGGCGCCGCGCCCGTTCAGCTTTCCTCACCAGGTCGGGGCGAGCCTGCTGCTGGTCGTCTCGGCGTATTTCGCGTCCGCGACGGTCAGACGCCACTCCACCGGCCGGTACTGGTGGGGCCGGATAGCGCGGCTCGTGCCGGCTTTCCTGGCTGCGGTGGTGCTGACGTGGGTGATCACGCACCAGTTCAGCCCGGCACAGTGGTACACCCCCACCAAGCGTGACCTGGTGGGTAACTTGCTTTTGCTGGGGAACTGGAAACCGCACGATTTCCCGTTTCTCGACGGCTCCTACTGGACGTTGCCATTACAGCTGATCGCCTTCACGACAGCTGCCCTGTTGTGGCGCACGCGCTGGGGCCATGGTCGCAAGTTGCACGCGGTGCTGTGGACAGCGGTGCTGCTGCCGCTGGTCCTCTGGCCAGTGCGGGCTGCCGGGCCGCCGGAGGCCTACCGGATGGTCGTCGACGGGCTAGGTTTTCACCGGGCACACCTGTTTGTCGCTGGCACCGCAATCTGGCTGTGGGCCAATGGGCGCCTAAGGCCCCTGCACTTCACCGGGTTGCTCACGACCTGCCTATTCGGGCATGTCATGCACACTGCCGCGCTCGGGCCGGATGGGTGGTTCGAGGACTGGACAGCCACGATCGGAGTTGCCGGTGGCATCGCGCTGGTCTGCCTGGCTGCTCGCATTCCCGATTGGGGCCGGTGGGTCCCCAGCTCGTTGCGCACAGCTGTGCACTGGCTGGCCGGCATTTCCTACGGTCTGTACCTGGTCCATCAGACCATTGGCTTCCTGATCATGCGCCACCTCCAGGATCTCGGTGCAGGCCCCGTTGAGCAAAGCGCCGCCATGCTCGCGACGGGCTTGCTGCTGGGCTGGCTGCTCACCCAGTTGATCGAGCGGCCAGCACACCGTGCCTTGATGGCGTTCTACGACCGCCGGCTGGCCAACACCCGCGGCCTCAAGCCGCGAACGTCCAGGGCGGCCTGACGAACGCGCAGCCGTGGTGGTCCAACAGCTTGGCTGCCCACAGATCACGGACCAGTTCTGCGGGATGGTGGCAGGCGCGGACGGCGCCGATACCAGCCGTGGTGAGCAGCGCGAGTGATCGGTCGACCGGGTGGGCGGCGATCTCGGCCGGTACCTCGGTGGGGTCGTGGAGTCCCAGCGCAGCGGTGACCGCGCTTACCGGGGCGGTCCGGCTGATCACCAGGTGGCCGTTGGAGGCGGCGAGGGGCACTCCAAGGGCGCCGAACTCCGGCCGCCCGTTCGGCCCGCGGCAGCCACCGAGCTGCGCTTGCAGCAACGTGGCCGCAGACAGCAGCGAGCTGCGTACCTGGCGCCCTCGCCCGTCCCGCTCGCGGCTGAGCAGCCCGGCGAGCACGCCACTGGCCGCGATCAGCCCGCCCAGTACGTCGAGCAATGGCATCAGCGACCCGGCGGGCGCCTCGCTGCCGGGAGTGAGATGGTCGGGCAGTCCGGTGTAGGCCTGCACCATGAAGTCGCTACCCGGCAGCGGGTGAGGGCCCCGGGCATCGCCCCAGCCGGAGGCGTGCGCGCAGACCAGGCGGGGATTGACTGCGGCGAGGTGGTCATGATCCAGGCCGAGCTGGGCGGCTTTACCAGGAACCCAGTTGTGCAGGAATACGTCGGCATGGGCGGCCTCGTCGACTATGCGGCGGCGGCCTGCCGGGCTCCACAGATCGGCCTCGACGACCCGCTTGCCGCGGTTGAGCGCGAGGAATTGCGCGGAGCAACGCCCGGCCATCGGTGGTGTTGCGCGCAGTGGGTCTCCGCCGGTTGGTTCGATCCGGATCACCTCGGCGCCGAGCTGGCCGAGCAGGTGCGCGGCCAGCGGTGCCTGCACCCGCCGCCCTGCCTCGACCACGACAATGCCGGCCAGCGGACCATCTTTCGCTCGTTCCGACCCCGGCATGGATCCATGGCAGGGTAAACACGACCCTCTTGACCCGGACATGACTCCGTGCCGGGGATGGTTGGCTTCGTGAGGAGGGTGGGGTTCATGCCAAGGGTGGGGTTCGAGGGTCCAGGGTGGGGCGAAGGGTTTGCTGCTGGCGAGCTCGTCGCGTCGCTCCGCGTGCTTGCGTAGCCGCTGCACGGCCACCCCAGCGGCCGCTGCGGCACAGGTCAACTCCGCGAACGGGCGCGATTCGGTGGCGGTATGCAAGGCGGCCGGAAGCGGGGCTACTGCGGTGACGTAGCGCTGCAGGAATGGCCGCCACGCGCGGCCGGCGACGGTGTCGGAAACTCCCAAGCTGGTCCACAGTGTGCGCCACGGCTCGGCGTAGAAGGTCTCCAGCTCGAAGGCCACCCCGTCGGCGGAGCGAAACGGCGGTGGGTGGCCCGATCTCAACTGGGCCGATGGCACGTCGGGCTCGTCGGCGGTGCCTGCCGCAAGGTACGGAGACACCGCCAGCAACGCGGTAGCCGCCATCGATACGGTGATGCCGCGGGCCGGGCAGCCGCGGAGCCTGGCGAGCAAGCCGGCCAGCACGCCTTGTGCCAGCGTTACCCCGGCCGCGGTGGTGACGTAGTCGACCCCGAGCCGGGCGGCGCGACGCCCGCGGCCCCAGCCGTGGACCGCCATCAACCCGCAGGCGGCCTGCGCCAGCGGCTCATCGAGCAGGGTGCCGCACGGGCCCTGGCGGTCCAGCCGGCACACCAGCGGTCCGCCCCCTGACTCCGGCCCGGTCAGCACCACGCCATCACCGCAGCGTGCCAGCTCGGCGGCTACACCGGCACCGGCGAGGTGTCCGCGCAGGATCCGCTCTGGTACCCAGCGTTCGGGCACAGGGTTCGCCACGGCGCTGCGGCTGCTGCGCGGTGGCCGTAGGGCGGCATGCCTAGCCAAACCTTCCACACCGAGGTGGTCGCGGCCTAACCCCGCGCAGTTCCCCTAACCACCCGTTGTGGGCGGTCACTCCCTGGCATGGAGACATATCGGGGTTTCCAGGATGTTCTTGACCCCGACATGTCTCCATGCCGTCTGCTCATGAGCTACGTAGTGGGCATGACGCTGCTGGGCCATCCCACCACGGTCTTCACCGCGGGCGCCTACGAGTGGGTCAGCCGCCACGGTGATGGCCCGAACGACGACCGGGAACGGCGTAGATGGCGCCGGGGGTTGTCGACGGCGCCGCTGAGTCCGCTTAACTTCCGCCGAAATTAGCGGAAGCTATCGAGCGCCACTCCGGCTCGTCGCTCATTCGTACACCACCCGCTCGCAGCAGTTACAGTTGAGGTGATAGTCACCCGTCCAAATGTTGACGTAGCTTTCGGTCATTGAGGCGCCTTTGCAACCCGGATTATTCGTGTAGTGGGCGCCGATCGACCGGCCCTCCGGCTCATTGGCTGCATCCCCGGGGCGCCCGTCGTGAAGCCCCGGCCTGATCACTTTTGTCATTTAACGGCTCCTTCAAAGTATGGGTGACGTCGCCCGTCTTCCCCTGCTGGAAAGCTATTCGGCGGCGTTAATTCCCGCCCGGATACGGCAAACATCTGGAAACCGCCGGAAGTGCGGGAAAGCGTTCGGGAACGGCCGATGACGGCAGGAAATAAAGTGAACCGCTTTGCTAGCGCTTATGCGATGGTCCCCACCCGCTCATGGGCATTCCCCCTCCTTGGCGGTCCGAACCATGACACGGACTGTTCGCTTGTGTGTCGCCGCGCAAACCGCAAAAGTTACGGGACAAAAAGGACGGCGCTATCCGTGTTTAATGGCCGCCACCGAGGTGGTTGCACGACGCGGGTATGCACCCGCACCGCCGCGCATGGCGCCGCGCACCCGCAGGGGCCTTTCCAAGCGCGCGAGCAGCAACACCCGCAGCGGCAGCCATCGTGGAACCGGGACAGCAAGCCGTGGCTGACAACGTCAGCACACTTATCAGCTCCCACAGAATCTGGGCGAGCTATTTCACCGCCCGCCACACGGTGGGCTGTTCCCGCAGGCTGGGCTTGCGACGCGCTGGTACGGTCGCCGCACCCACCCGGCCAGGGCCGCCAGCCGGCCGTCGCGGACCCTGAGGTGCGACCTCACCAACGTGGTGGCGCCTGGGCCGACCCCCACGCCGCCACTTAGCCCCGAACCAGCGCTGGCCCTACCGCTACCAACACCCCCCGCCGGGCTCACCGGTCCGGTGGGGGGTGTGCTGGCAGCAGGTGGTCACCTGGCTACTCGGGCAACTGCAAGGGTTGCCCACTGGTCGGTATGCCTGCATGTCGGGTCGAGGCGGTGGAGAAGTCAGATGACGCCGGCGCGGCGCCAGAGGAATTTCCAGGGGCCGCGGATGAGGCCGAGTTCGGTGAAGAAATCGACGACCTTGCGCGCCGCCCACTGCTTGGTCTGGCGCCAGTGCGGGTTCGCAGCAGCAGCCGCGACGGCCTCGTCGGCATCCAGGCCGACCGCCGCGTAGACCTTCGGGTCGATCAGCCTGGTGGTGGAGAAGTAGACGACCAGGGCGAGGATGAAGCGGCTGTAGGCCCGGCCCAGCAGGCCCAGCCGGGGCCACTGGCGCTGGAGTTCTTCTCGGGCGTAGCGGATGTGCCGGGCTTCCTCAACGACGTGGATCCACGACACCTTCTGCACGATCGGTTGCAGTGCCTCATCTGCCATCTGCTCGCGTTGCAGCGCATCGAGGATTTCCTCGACGTAGATCGCGCCACCGAAGGTCAGGGTGTTGGTGGAGGTGGTCTTGAGCAACCGGCCGAGGTGGTTGACGAACCAGCCGGGGTTGTAGTCCGAGCCACCGAACTTTTCTGCCGCTCGAGAGAACATCACCGAGTGCCGGCACTCATCGCCGATCTCGGTGTAGGCGTACCGGGCATGCGCGCTGCCCTTGGGACGGTCGTAAACGTGCCGGATGAGCATCTGCATGAGGATCGTCTCGAACCAGATGCCCATGTTGTAGAAGCTGGCCAGTTCATGCTTGGTCAGCTCGATGCGCTGCTCCTCGCTCATCCGCTCCCACAGCGCGGTGCCGTAGAGGGAACTGCGGTGCGGGTCGAGGAAGTAGCGGTCCGGCGCGAGGGGGGCGTCCCAATCGACTTCGACGGCGGGATCGTACGAGTGCTTCGCCGAGGTCTTCAGCAGCCGCTGGGCGGTGACTTCACGGTCGGGAACGGGGCTGGCCATCGTGTCGACGGTGCTAGTCACAGACATCTACGGCCTCCTTGGAACGATCGGTTACGTCCAAGGTAACTGACTCGTCAGTCATCAGCAAGAGGAAGCCACTCGCCATGGCGGATCCGGTCCAGGCCCAGCCACCCCACGTCGACCGCCCTGGCTTCCACCTTCACGCGCGGTACTTCTGGATGCTCCAGCCACCAGGACATCAGCCCTTGCAGCCCACCCATCAACAACGGCACGGTCAGCCGGGCTTGCGCAAATACCTCGTCCTTGGACAGTGGCGGCGCGGTCGGGCCCGGCTCGTAGTAGCTCGCGAGAACCGCCGCGAACACCTCGATGACCTGCTCGCGCAGCCGCCGCAGCGACGCGCCAAGCTCAGGGTTGTCCAGATGCCGCGCGACCAGCGCCCAGGCGGCCGGGCGTTCGCTGACTAGATCGCACAGCAGCCGCACCACTCCACGCCAGGCGCCGAGGGCATCGTCGGCCTTGCTCAGTACGGCAGGCAGCCGTCCCATGAAACCCTCCACCACTTGCTGGGTCACCGCGGCGAACAGCTCCTCCTTGCTCGGGAAGTGCTGGTACACCAGCGCCTTGCTCACCCCGGCACGCGCCGCGACGTGTTCCATCTGCGTGAGGTAGTAACCGCGGCTGCTGAACTCCTGCAGCGCCGCTTCCAGCAACTCCTCCCGTCGCGCCTCGGACGACAGCCGGCGCCGGGGGGGTGCCGCACGGGGGACCTGTCGAGGGGACGGCCGGCTCACACCGATCAGTGTGCTCGCTTCCTCGCCATCGTCGACGCCACCCCGCATGGCGCCGTGAACTCGACAGGCGACGCGGGGAACGTCCCCAAAGTCAGCTCGTGGGTCACGGGATCACGCCCTGCCGGTCGGCCCCGACAATCCCGGCAGTGTCGTGAACTCGACAAGACCGACGTGTAGCGGCACCTCAAACGTCGGCGGCGTCGAGTTCACGGCGTCTCCGCCGGTCGGGCGTCACCGATTAGCTACTGGCACGAGGTCAGAGCGCAGAGCCAGCAGCGCGCGGACCACCAGCGCGGTGGCCACGCCCTCGACGACAGCCACCACCGCGTACACCCCGATGGTGGAGATCGCGACGGTGCGCAGCGGCAGCGCAGCGGCACCGCCCACCGCATACTCCAGGGTGAACAGCCCGGCCGCGGTGAGCACCGAAATCGCAGCGGCCACCCCGGCGGCCACGGCCAGGCCGACCGGCCCGCGCGGCAGCAGCCTGCGCAGCCCGAGCAGTACCGGGTAGCCCACGGCGGCTGGTACCAGTGCCAGGTTCACCACGTTGAGTCCGAGCGTGGACAGCCCGCCATCGCCGAAGAACAGGGCTTGGACCACCGTGACGACGGTAATCACCACCGGTCCCAGCCAGGGGCCCAGCAGCGTCACGGCCAGCGTGCCGCCCAGCAGGTGGCCTTCGGTGCCCACCGCGATGGGGATGACTGGCGCGCTGAGCACCAGGAACGCCGCGGCGGACAGGCCGGCCAGCGGCAGTTGCTGCTCGGTGGCGTCCCGGCCGGCGCGGCGCACACACAGTGCAAGCCCGGCGACGGCTACCGCGCCTCCGGCAATGGCGACGGCTGGAGACACGAAACCGTCGGGGATGTGCATGGCCAACTCCTTGGGGATGACGCGTCCCTGGCAGGACTGAGCTGCGCAACGGCCGAAGGTCTGGCTCCGGGCAGGGGAGCGCCCGATCACAGTGGCGCGACCGCGCCGGATTCTCACCGGCTTCCTCGCACCGTTGCGTGTCGCACAGTAGGTGGTGCGTTTGCGCCGCGACAAGTGCGGACGGTTAGCCTGATCTCGACCCCTGATCTTTGACGGGAGGGGATGGGAGACGACCGGCACCACGACCCCGCGGGTCTCGTCGGACCTTCGGCACTACGAGATCCGGGTGGGGGGGATGACCTGCGCGGCCTGCGCGGCGCGGGTAGAGCGCAGCCTGAACAAGCTCCCTGGTGTGCAGGCGACGGTCAACTACGCCACCGAGCGGGCCCGGGTACACTGCTCCGCCGGCACCGATCCTCGGGCGCTCCTCGAGCAGGTCGAGCGCGCCGGATACGCCGCGCAGCGGGTCGATGACATCTGCGACGCGAGCGGCGCGGAGCAGGCCTCTGCGGATGCTCGGGTCGCGGACCTGCGCCGGCGGTTGGCGGTGGCCGCCGTGATCGGGGTGCCGCTGTGCGACTTGTCGCTGGCCTGGTCACTGTTCCCGGAGCTGCGCTTTACCGGTTGGCAGTGGGTATGCCTGCTGCTGGCCGCGCCCGTGGTGGGCTGGTGCGCATGGCCGTTCCACCGGGCTGCACTCAACGGGTTACGCCACCGCACAGCCTCCATGGACACCCTGGTCTCGGTCGGTGTGATGGCGTCGTCGGTATGGTCGCTGTGGGTGATGATGCGCGGAGGTCCGGTCGAGCCGGGCCTGGGTCGCGGGTTGTCCGTCCTGGCCGGCGGGGACCATGACCTGTACCTGGACGTCGCGGCCGGGGTCACCACCTTCCTGCTGGCCGGCCGGTACTTCGAGGCACGAGCGAAACGGTCTGCGGGCGCGGCGATGCGCGCCCTGCTGGCGTTGGGTGCCAAGGACGTGGAGGTGCTGCGCGAGGGCGGGGCCGTCCGCATCCCGGTCAGTGACCTGATGGTCGGTGACCGGTTCCTGGCCCGCCCCGGCGAGAAGATCGCCACTGACGCGGTCGTGGAGGAAGGACGCTCGGCGCTGGACACCAGCATGGTCACCGGGGAGCCGATACCGCGCGAGGTCGACGAGGGCGATGAGGTGATCGGGGGCACGATCAACGCCGGTGGCCGGCTGGTCTTGCGCGCCACCAGGGTCGGCGCCGACACCCAGCTGGCCCGGATGACCCGGCTGGTCGAGCAGGCCCAGGACGGCAAGGCGGCGGTGCAGCGACTCGCCGACCGCGTCGCGGCGGTGTTCGTGCCCGCCGTGCTGGTGCTGGCGGCGGCGACCGTGACCGGGTGGGTGGCCGCTGGGCGACCTGCCGGAGCAGCGATCACCGCTGCGGTGGCCGTGCTGGTGGTGGCGTGCCCGTGCGCGCTGGGGCTGGCGACCCCGACCGCGATTCTGGTCGGCACCGGCCGCGGAGCGGCGCTGGGGATCTTCATCAAGGGTCCGCACGCGCTGGAGTCCACCCGGCGCGTCGACACCGTCGTTTTCGACAAGACCGGCACCCTGACCGAAGGGCGAATGCGCCTGGTACAGGTGCAACCGGTTCCCGGTGTGCCCGAAGACGAGCTGCTCGCGGTCGCGGGGGCCGTCGAGCACGCCTCCGAGCATCCCATCGCCGCGGCCATCACCGCCGCCGCAGCGCACCGCACCGGCGAGTTGGCGCCCGTGACGGGATTCGAGGCGCTGCCTGGTTCGGGCGCGCGGGGATCGGTCGGCGGCCGTGCAGTGGTGCTGGGCCGGGCGGGCATGCTGGCCGAGTACGGCTACACCGTCCCGGAGCACTTGGAAAACTGCCGGCGCGAGCTGGAGGACCGCGGCGTGACGGTGGTGCTGGCCGGCTGGGATGGCGCCGTGCAGGGGTTGCTCGCTGTCGCCGACCAGGTGCGCCCCAGCGGTCGGGCCGCGGTGACGGCGCTGCGCCGGCTTGGCCTGCGGCCAATCCTGCTGACCGGTGACAACGCCCGTACCACCGCTGCGGTCGCTGCTGAGGTGGGCATTGAAACGGTGGTCGCCGAGGCGCTGCCGGAAGACAAGGTCGAGGTCGTGCGGCGGCTACAGCGTGAGGGCCACACCGTCGCGGTCGTTGGAGACGGGATCAACGATGCCGCCGCTTTGGCCGCGGCCGACCTGGGCATGGCGATCGGGCGTGGCACGGACGCGGCCATCGAGGCCGCCGACATCGTGCTGGGCCGCGAGCACCTGCTCATCGTCGCCGACGCGGTGCAGCTGGCCCGGCGAACCCACCGCACCATCCGGTGGAACCTGGTGTGGGCATTCGGCTACAACGTCGCAGCGCTTCCGCTGGCCATGGCAGGGCTGGTGAACCCGCTGATCGCCGGTGCGGCGATGGCCTTGTCGTCGGTATTTGTGGTGTCCCACAGCCTGCGGTTGCGGCAGTTCCGCCCAAGTAGCCCGTCGTGATTGGGGCTCGCGCGTCCCGCCAGGCATGGCTTGCCGTGGCCGCCGGGCTGATCGCGGTGGGCATGCTCACCGGTGGGTTGCTGGCCACCTTCGCGCCGAGTGTCGGGGTGCTTTACGGGCTCAGCGACCTCGGTGCGGTGGTCAATGCCGGGCTGCCTGCCGCTCGAGTGATCGCACTGGCCGCCGGCGCCGCGGCGATCGGGAATCTGCTGCTGGCTGCGGTGCTGTGCCCCGGTGATCCGTACGGCACGGTCTCGCCCCGCGGCTACGCCGGGCTGCGGATGGCCCGGCGTAGCGCGGCCGTACAGACGGTGGCCTGCGCCGTGGTGGCGGTGCTCATCGCCGCAGAGAACGCCGCGATCCCGCCAGCCCGGCTGCTGGGCCGGCCGACCGCACTGGTTTCCAGTATCAACAGCGTTGAGGCGGCGTGCGGGTGGGCGATCGCTGCAGCGATCGCGGCGGTGGTAGCCCTCGGCGCGGGTTGGGCGCTGTCCTGGCGCAGTGCGATCGGCCTGCTCGTGCTGGCCGTCGGCGGGCTGCTACCGATCACCTTGACCACGGCCACCAACGCCGAGCAGTCCCACGACTGGGCAGGCGATGCGCTGACCCTGCACGTCCTGGCAGCTGTGGTGTGGCTGGGCAGCACGCTGGCGGTCGTGGTGGAGCTGATCCCCAGCCGCAGGCCCAGCCAGGCGGCCCGGGAGCTGATGCTGCGCCGCCATGGCGTGATCGCGACATGCTCGCTGCTGGTGGTTGGCGGCTACGGGCTGGTGGCTGCCGCGTTGGCGATCAACGTATCGGAGGTCTTTCGCAGCGGCTACGGGTTGCTGGTGCTGGCCAGCGCGATATTGCTGGCTGGCTTGGCCGTCGCGGGCTGGTGGGGCCGCCGGGTCGCCCGTGCCCGGTCCGGGCCTGCTGCGGCGCTGTGGCTGGCCGGGGTGGAATTGCTGCTGCTGGCTGCTGCCGCCGCGGTGGGCACCGCGTTGACCCGGCTGTTCCCTCCGGCCCAGGCCGGCTACCAGCCCAGCCGACTGGTGTACCTGCTGGGATATGAGCTGCCGCCGCATCTCACCGTGGCGGACCTGGTGCTGCACTGGCGGCTGGATCTCGTCTTCGGGCCTGTTGCGTTGCTCGCGGCCGGGGCCTACCTGCTTGGCGTGCGCCGGCTACGGCGAGACGGGCGGTCGTGGCCCGCGGCGTGGACCGGTTGCTGGCTCGGCGGGTGCGCCGTACTGCTGGTGACGACGTCCTCCGGCTTGGCCAGCTATGGACATGCGGTGTTCAGCGTGCACATGGTCGATCACATGCTGCTTGCCACGCTGGTACCGGTACTGGTGGTGCTCGGGCACGGCATCTCGCTGGCCCTGGAGGTGACCCGCGCAGGACTGCGCAGCAGGCTGCTCAGCCTGCTGGACGCGCCTGCCGTGCGGCTGGCCCGACACCCTGCGGTGGCCTGGACGGCGGTGGCGGTCACGCTGTTCGGGCTCTACCCGACCGGGTTGTTCGGGTCGATCGTGCTGGAGCATTGGGCACATCTGGCCATGGACGTGGCCTTCCTGGGCACCGGGCTGGCGCTGTTCTGGCCGGTGCTGGGATACAGCGTGGGTGAACGTGGCCTGCCCGCGATCGGGCGGATCGTGATGGTGTTCGCTGTGATGGCGCTGCACGCCGGCTTCTCCGCGTGGTTGCTCGGCCGCGCAACGCCTGTTGCAGCGCAGTTCTACGGCGCCCTGCAGCTGCCTTTCCTTACCGATCTGCTTGCCGACCAGCGGCGGGGCGCGGTGCTGGGCTGGGCGCTGGGCGAAGTGGCGGTCATGGTCACCGTAGTGGTCCTGGTCGTGCGCTGGACTCGCGCCGACCGGGCGGAATCCGACGGTGCCGCCGTGGCTTGGCGAGATCCGCGGTTGGCCGGCGACGAGGTGACCTACCCCGCCCTTGACCGGTTGTGAATGTGCATACCGGGTTGAGGTCAAACAAGCCGAGGTGTGAGAATGCCGATTTGGTGTGGCCGCCCTCGACAGTTTGTCAGGGGCCGGCGGCGCGGCGGCCGCGCGCTCCGGGCGCGTTCATCGCGCGCACCAGGTCTTCCCGCGCTCGGGCCACCCGGGATCTGATGGTGCCGACCGGGCAACCGCACACCTCAGCGGCGGCGGCGTAATCGAGACCCAGAATCTGAGTAAGCACGAAGGCGTCGCGGCGGTCGGT
>JAJPIR010000010.1 GCA_021324675.1 Actinomycetota bacterium | reverse complement strand
GTGGATATCCCGATCTCCCGGCGAACCGCGGCCGCGTGCCGCATCGCCGGGTGGAACAGCGGTGCGAAGCAGAATCCGATGCCGGCCTCGGCAACGCACTGCGCGACCTGATCTGGCCCCAGGTCGATCGCCACACCCAATGCCTCAAGCACGTCCGCGGCACCGCATTGGGATGACGCCGCCCGGTTACCATGCTTGATCACCGGGGCACCTGCGGCAGCAGTGACCAACGCTGCCATGGTCGAGATATTTACGGTGTGGGCTTGGTCACCCCCGGTGCCAACCACGTCCACCGCCCGCTGGGGAAAGTGCACTCGCCGCGCGTGCGACAACATGCCAGCCACCAGGCCGGCGATTTCCGCTGGAGTCTCACGCTTGGCCCGCAATGCGACGACAAAGGCGGCCACCTGAGCAGGTGTGGCCGCACCACACATCACCTGGTCCATCGCCCAGGAAGCGTCCTGACTGTCCAGATCAGTGCCGGCCATCAACTGGCCGAGTAAAGCCGGCCAACTAGGCACTCGGGTTGGTGCTGCCATCCTGCCGGCCTCAGCCGTTCGCGGCATGCTGCCGGCGCGAACGCAATACTTGCGCCACGGTCTCCGCGGCCGCCAGCGGATCCAGCGGGTGCACGATCACCGCATCTGCCTGCGACCAGACCGCCAACCACCGATCATCCCGGCGCTGCACCGACACGATGATCGGTGGGCAGTTTGCAATCTCGTTCTTCAGCTGCCGAGACAGCCCCATCCCACCGGTCGGCTGCGCCTCGCCGTCGAGGATGGCCAGGTCGATTCGGCCTGCATCAACCTCGGCCAGCACCTCGTCGATCGTGCTGGCTTCCACATACCGCAAGCGGCCTAGGTCGGGCGCGGGACGCCGCCCGACAGCGTTGATGATGGCCTCGCGCACCTGTGGCCGGTGGCTGAATACCAGCACGGTGGTGGCGTCACTCGCATCGTTCATCTGGTATTCCCTGGCGTTCCAAGGCCTCGCTGTCCGATGTAACTGCTGTCCGGTGTGGCTTGCACGTTCCGGCTGCTGTCCAAATCCGTGCAGACACCAGCCTGGGTACATCGACTGCGCATCGGCCGGTATGGCCTTCAGCCAGTGGCACACGATGGTATACGGGCAATCGCTTGGCGATGTGAGGCGGCGTGGCCTTGACGCTAAGTGCTACGATCCGGCCCCGCGTATCACCACGTGAGCTAGACCACCAGGACCGCATCGCCTCTCCTGGCGGTGTCGGTTGCCCCCGGTCCCCTCTGCGTCGGCACCCTTAGTCATAATGCTCAACGTGACCTCGTCGAGCCTGGCAGGCCCCTCCATCAGCCAGCGGGTGCATTCGCTTAACCGACCCAACATGGTGAGCGTCGGCACCATCGTGTGGTTGTCGAGCGAGTTGATGTTCTTCGCCGGCCTCTTCGCGATGTTCTTCACAGTTAAAGCCCAGCATGACGGGCCGTGGCCACCAATCAACGTGGTGACCGGCGAGCCGATTCACCTCGACATACCCTACGCCTTGGTGATCACGATCGTCCTGGTTGCGTCATCGTTCACCTGCCAGTGGGGAGTCTTCAAGGCTGAGCAGGGTGATGTATTCGGGCTCAGACTCTGGTACTCGATCACCTTCGTTATGGGTTTGTTCTTCGTTCTGGGCGCCGCCAACGAGTACCGCAACCTCGTCACTGAAGAGCATCTCACGATTCCGTCGCAGGCCTACGGCACAGTGTTCTACCTCCTCACCGGCTTCCACGCCCTGCACGTGACCGGCGGGTTGATCGCGTTCATCGTCCTCATGATCCGGACAACGCTCAGCAAGTTCACCCCGGCGCAAGCCACCGCCGCGATCGTCGTGTCGTACTACTGGCATTTCGTTGATGTGGTATGGATCGGCCTCTTCGCAACCATCTACTTCTTGCCCTAGCAACGGAGCCGAGACGTCAGCCTGAACACCTAACGCCGAAGAAAGACCAAATAGCGGGGGTAGCCGAGACCGATGACCAGCGCCACACCCGACGCCCAATCGGGCGCCAGCGGATCGATCCCTAGCAGATCATCAGGCCCCGCTGGGAAGCCGGGACGTCGCAGCTCTGCACGTCGCCGATGGTCACGGATATTGGCACTCGGCGTCGCGTTGTTGGCGGCCGGTGGCCTTTATGTGATATTCGCACCGCAACCACAGACAGCGCACGCTCAGGTGGATCCTGCGCTGGTACGCCAGGGCGAGCAGCTCTACAACAACGCCTGCATCAGCTGCCACGGCACTAATCTTCAAGGAGTGCAAGGCCGTGGCCCAAGCCTGATCGGTGTCGGCGAGGCGGCGGTGTACTTCCAGGTCTCCACCGGACGCATGCCTGCATCCCGGCAAGAGGCGCAGATTTCCGAGAAGCCGGTCCAGTACAGCCCACAGGAAATCGACGCGCTAGGTGCATTCGTGCAAGCCAATGGCGGTGGGCCGGAGGTGCCTAAGGACAGCCTTGCGGGCGGCGACCCTGCCCGGGGCGGCGAGTTGTTCCGCCTCAACTGTGCTTCCTGCCACAACTTCACCGGCCGCGGTATCTCGTTGTCCTCTGGTAAGTACGCACCCGCCAT
>JAJPIR010000251.1 GCA_021324675.1 Actinomycetota bacterium | reverse complement strand
GTCGGCGACGGCGTCACCACCGGCGTCGGCGACGGCGTCACCACCGGCGTCGGCGACGGCGTCACCACCGGCGTCGGCGACGGCGTCACCACCGGCGTCGGCGTCGGCGTTGGCGACGTGGTCGGAATCACGGTGTAATGCGTCGGGGTGTCGAAGGTGAGGCCACCGGTGAAGGTGCCGAGCACCTCAATAGTGAACTCATCCCAACATCGCGTCGTCAGGTGGTACTCACCAACCTGAATTGCCTTGCCGCGTTCTGTGGCGGCATCCTTGATCGTCTTATTGAACTGCTGAACAAACGGGGTGGTCGTGGAGAACTGGATGGAGTCGACAGAGGTAACCGGGTACGGGTTGGAGCTGGGGAAAGTCGCGGTATCCGGAGCTGTTGTTCCGTCCGGGCCTACTGGCCCTTCGATAATCAAGTCCGCGAGCTTCGCATTACTTGGACATGGCCCCGAGGTCTGAGCCGACATGCGGGCGTTGTCGTCACCTTCCGCCGGAGTGATGGTGAGGGAACCGACAGTGCCCGGCGGTGGGGCGGCGCCGGCTACCCCATTCACCAGCAAGGCCGACCCGCCCGTGACTGCGACCACCACGGCACCCGACACCACCCGCGTGAAGAGCTTTTTCTTATGCACGTTATGACTCACTCTCACAGAGACGAAGAGGACTACGGGCCACTTACGAGGGTTGTGGAACCGCAATCCGCACGGGTGGAGAAGCCAGCCTTCTTGATGGCAGTGGTGTTGCTGCAGACCTGAGAACCCGCTCCAACAAACAGGTTCTTGATGTTTTGATTATCGGGCGCTACACCGTCGATGTCGGAGGTTCGCACGACGTTGTAGACAGGCCGCGCGCCGAACGCATTCTCGTCGAGTGGACTGATCCCGTTGATCGACCCGAGAACAGCATTACCGTGAATGTCAGCTTCCGCCTTGGTGATCTGAGCCAAATACGGACCAACCGAATAGGTTATAAGCTGTCTCGGATGGGTGAGGTAGCGCCCATCGTTGGCCAGTATGCCCGCTCCCGATGCATCCGTGTCGTGGACACAGGGGTTGAGTGTAGTGTAATTCGCCGAGTCAGTAATTCCAAGTTTCTGGAAAAAGAATGTTCGGTTTCCGGCGCCGAAAACTCCAATCAGCGGCCTGAAGCCATTCGGATTGGACGGGAAAGTAAGCGCAGGGTCACATTGGTAGATCCTCTTCAGGGTGGCGTCACTCAGGTTCGGAGGAACCGTGCCGTCGCCTCGGAACGCGTAAGTGAGCGTATCGGTAGCCATCGGAATATAGGTGAAACCCGCTGGGCGCGTGGGCTTATCAGTGGCGGTCACCACTCGGGCGAAATCCACACATGTAGGGTTGGCGATTAGGGAGTCAAAGCCGGAACCGCCTTGCGAGGGCCGTGGGATCTCACAAACGCCTGCACCGTCCCTGGTCTTGATCGTGCTCGGCTGAGGTCCGTTGTCCCAGGACTGGCAGATCCTGTTGCCACTTCCGTCCTTGATTATGTTGTTACACAAATCATTCATCAGGTTCTGGGTCGTCTGCGCGCCAACGCCGACCACCGGCGGGTAGGGGGGCGGCGCGGGGACGGGGTCGGCCACCGCGGTGCCTCCTGCAGCGCCTAAGGCGAGGGCTACAGTCGCCAGGCAAGCGCCAGCGGCCAAGAACAGTCTTTTCCTTCGCATTACCGCTATCCTTTTCGACGCAGGAGTGCACGGACTGTTGTCCGGGCACATGCCAGTGACCGGCGAACCAGTGGCATGCCAACCACGCCGTCACTGCCGTCTTGCACAGAAAGTGGGCCTGGCGGTGACCGGGAGCTGCAGACTCACGGTCACCGCTCGGTCTGCGTCACCTCCTTCCGTGCGCGGCGCCGTGCCGCGGCACTGAGCAGGTGCCTCGCTGGCGCGGATGTCCTGACCAGGTGCATGACCGGCGGGGATGCCGCCGCCAGCACGGTGCAGACCAGGATCGTCAGGAAAAGAGCACCCACAGCGGGCGCGACCAGTGACGGCGTACGGCGCAAGCTGGCGACCTGCTGAGCAGGGCTAGGCGTCTTGGCTGGCGGCGCACCGCCTTGCGGAGTGGCGCGAGCGGGATTCGTGGCAAGCTCGCCGCCGCCCGAGTCCGTCGCAGCGCCGCTGGTCTTTGCGGTGTCAGCGCGTCCGGTCGGATTCTGGGTGGGCACGGTCCCGTCGCTGGCCGGCGGCAATGAGCTGCCAGGTGCCCAGCTGGTCTGAGTCTCGATGGTGGCGGCGGCGGCAAGGGTCTGCGCCTTGAGAGCATCGGGTAACGGCACCATGCCCAGGGGAAGCTGACCGGGGTCAACACCCTGCTGCTGACCTGGGCCACCGGCGTAGCGCAGGAACGCCACGTAGTCCTTACGAGCAGCCGGATCCAGCGTGGCGGGGTCGGTCACCGCGTAGCTCAAAGCGGTCAGCGGGTAGGCCGCCGGGTCGCTGGCAAGGGGGTCAGACGCCAGTACCCCCGCCACCGCGCTGGGCTTCATGGCCGCCTGCCCGGCAAGCAGGCTCTCGGTGGTAGGGGTGACGAACTTTCCCGCGGCGTTGGGCAGCTGCGCTGTCGGCAGGCCATACCGGACGGCCGTTGCCACGTCTACCACCGCGAGCACCGCCCGGCGGCCAATACCCTGCCGATCGAGTTTCTTGGACACCGGGATCCCGTTCTGGGCAGCGATCGTCCGGCCCAGGGTGTCTCCACGGCTGGCCGAGAGGCCGGCGTCGTGCATGTCGTTGGCGAACGGGTGACTATCCAGTGAGCAGGTCCTGAGGGTGACCGGCTTGCCGGGCACGGTGTCGTCCGTTGTCTCGCTGCAGCTCGGATCGTTGCGGGGAAAGGTGGACGTCGGTAGGGCGAGGTTTTCGTTGGAGGGGTTGACCCGCATCCCGAACTGGTCAGGGGTGCCGGCGAGAAACGCGCTGGCGTCCGGATCGGCCTTGACCCAGCTCCACAGCAGCGAGGTGACGTCCGCACCATTGATCTGCACCAGCGCGTCGGGCACCGGTTCCCCGGCATCCGTGAATCCTTTGTATTCAGGATTGAGGTCGAGGAACTCGGGGTCGTAGAGCAGGCCCCGGGGATTGCTCTTCATCTCCTCCGCCGGGATCTCCACCGCATTCCGGTACGACTGAGTGAGCAGCTTGGCGACAAGCCGGGGGGTGAGCTTCATGGATGTGAACCGGACGCCGTTGAGCTGCAGGTCGGCCGGAGAAGCGTCGGCAGGCGGCTGGTGCTCGACGTTGAAGGCGATGGCCAACCCGGAAAGGCCTACCGGCGCGTAGACAAGCGGACGATCTGGCGGTACCTGGTCGGGTGGGATCGGGCCAGTTACCAGCGCCAATTTGCCATCGAGCGAGTTGCGCGCTACATCGTCGGTCACCTGCGTGTAGCTGAACAGGGTGCCGCCACCCGCGCACAGCGCCGACTGCCATGAGATGAACGCGTCGGCCATCAGCTCGTGGCCGACCACGGGACGTTCCGGTGACCCGATCGGGCAGGCCTGGCCCACCGGCTGGAACTCCAGTGGGATCACGATCCGGTTTTCCCAGTTCGACTGGCTCAGTGGCGAGGACTGCAGCGACGTATCCTGGTTCCGGCCGGCACGGATCGAACCGTCCACTTCCTTGTCACCACGCGGCACGATCACCAGCCAGCAGCCGCGCCCTCTGGTGGACCCGCCGACGTCGAGCGGCTCACCGCAACCAAGGCCCGCCGCCTGGCGCATCGTCTGCACCTCGAAGAATTCTTTACCCGTGCCATCTCCGCGAGTACGGGCCAGCGGGATCTCGTTGGTGACTTGGGAATTGAAAAACTCGTTGATGTTGCTCGTGCCGGCACCGGTGGGCTTGGGCTCCCCCACCGCCCAGAACGGCACGTAGGTCTGGCCACCACTGGCTGGTGGTGGGATTGTCTCCTTCGGATCAACCAAGCTAGGTCGGTAATTAACCTCCCGACCCACCACCCAGGGATTGTTGCGACTCACGCCCGACGCACCGAACTGGCATTGCGAACGGTCCGGGCCGGCCGGGTCGTCGCCCCAGCACTGCATGATCTGCACAAAGTTGCTGTAAAACTCAACGGAATCCACCGTCGGCTTGGCGCCGGTCCACGAAACAATGACCGTCTGATTGATCAGATTCTTGGTCTGGCTGACGGTCACTTTGAGGTCTGCGAAGTCGCCCTTCCCCGACACTGTCACCGCTGAGTCGGACGTCGGGGGGTCCCCTGGATCCGCGGCGGCCAGGGGGAAGCCGGTCAGGTCAGCGGCCACCGTCGCCGCCAGTACCATCGCCAGCAGCGCTGCCACGAGCCAGGACCTGTTCATTCCCTGGGTCTTGTTCCGTCAGATCCGGGGCGTCCGGAAACCAGCGCCCTTTTATCAATCGGCCCAAGCGCCGGCGCGGCCCCTGACGCGGTCGCTCGAACAGGTCTCGACGCCCGTCCGTGCTGTCTCTGTAACAGCACGCGTTGCGCGACGGCGGTATGAGCCAGGAAATGACCGGCGAAAGTGGCGCAGCTGAGGGTCAATACAGAGCCGCCTTCCGAATATGAGTTACAACCTGTGTGAAAGCTGCGCCTGGAAAGTGAACGGGAGAGGGCTTTGCGTTGTTCGGGGGATTACCAGGTGGCCTACAAGGGACGGCTGAGCAACGATACGTACTTAATGCGTTAACGTGGATATGGGTGATATTGGTGCATTGTTTAAGTGACCACGCCTCATTTCAGTGCTCCTTCCCGGCGGCGGACCAGGTACGCCAGCAACGGGGGACCAAGTATCAGCACGAGTAACGCTGCAATGGTCAGTGCCGCCACCAGCATCTGGCGCCGGTTATCGGCGGCATCGACGGACACTGGTACAGCGGATGCCCCTGAGGAGCTCGAGGCACTCCCTGCCGCGGAGCCGTTGATCACCTGACCGGTGTCCGGATCGACTGCGGGAGCTGACCCACCACCGAGGCTCGTCCCGGTTACGGACTGCCCGCCGGCACCACCGGCAGTGTTGTTCGTACCACCCGCTCCGCCGCCGCCAGCACCGCCACCTGCTGCGCCGGGAGCAGCGCTGCCAACCCCCCCGACGCCGCCGCCGCTGGTCGGCGTCGCAGCCCGCGCCCCGCCGGTGCCGGTGGCGCACTGCTGCGACGCCCCCTTCAAGTCGCACGGAGCCGGTTGCGGCGCTTCCTCGGCCACCCGGTTACCGCCGTCCGGTGAGACCGTCGGGTTGTTGCAATGCGCCAGGTTGTTGCGGTCGAGTTTCTTGGTGGAGCCGGGTATCTGGTTGATCTGGTCGACCCCGGCCTGCACCAGGTTGATCGGCAATGGCGAGTAGCCCAGGATGTCAGCCGTCTGCTGTCCCTCGCAGAGGAAGTAGGCGCCGAACTCGGACAGCGTGGCGCCCTTCTTGTCGTTGAAGGTACTGCCCGGGTTGGGCCCCTTCGGGAGGATCATGTAGCTGTAGCTGGACAGCGGGTAGGTCCGGGGGTCAGGGTTGATGTAGACCTGGGTCAGATCCTGGGTCAGGTCCGGAGCGAGCTTGGCCTTGAGCAAGGCGACCGCGACGCTGCCCTCCAGAGGCTCGACGTAGTAGTTCGCTTTATTGAGCAGCTTCGCCACTGGGAAGCCCGCGTTGCGCGCGTAGGAGTACTCCACGAAGGTGATGGCTCCCTCGCTGCTGTCCTGGGCGACGAACCCGGCCACCCCCTGCGACTGCGCCTTGGCCTCCATGCCGGGGCCCAGCGGGTAGAACGAGGTGAACCCGCACGGTGTGAGCGAGCGGCCGTTGTGGTGGCAGTAGTCGTCCCACAGCGCGGGGTACTGGTTCGCCATCCACGCAGTGAACTGGGCAGCAGTGCCTGAGCCGTTGGAGTAAACCACCGGGATGATTTTTCGGGGCGGCAGGGCGAGCCCGGGATTATCCGCCTTGATCTCCGGATCGTCCCAAGTGGTGATCTTCTGGGTGAAGATCTTGGTGACGGTCTCCCCGGACAGCCGAAGGTTCGTCACCCGCTTGTTGCCGATCTTGAGGTTGTACATGAAAGCGGTGCCGCCGGCGACGATCGGCATGTACGCGAAACCGCGCTGCGGCGGCGGGTCGAGCACCCCGCCGTCAGTGAGGCCATAGGGAATCTCCGAGACCGCGAAGTCGACCTGGCCGTTGCGGTAGTCGTTGCGGCCGTTGGTTGAGCCGTTCGGCGAGAAGTTGATCGTCATGCCGTAGAGTCCTGCCACGTTTTTCCGCCACTGCTCCAGTGCGTTGAAGCTCCAGGTCGAACCGGAACCGCTGATCGGCACGAAACTGGGCGCAGCATCAGCGCTCGGTGCTAGCGCCGATGGCATCCCCGCTGCGACGACCAGCGCCGCCAGCAACACCGCGATGCGCCGCCCGACGCCGCACCAGGAACCGCCATCAACTGCCATAACCTTCACCCAACTGCTGCGCGAAGCCGTGGCGGGAGTTGAATCGCGCGAGGTCGCGCCGAGACTGGCGCTCACGGCGACGCTGCACCCGCCGGGACACCTCGCCGGCAGGCCGGCCTCCGAACACCCTGGCCAGCCCAAACAGCACCAGCACCAGCACCAGCAGCGCGGCGGCGGCACCGAACGCGCGGGCGATCATCGGCGGTTCCGAAAAGCGCGAGAAGACGAAGGTGATCAGCGGCAACGACACCATCGGATCCGAGGTCAGCTTGAAGTTGAGGGTGGAGCCGAAGCCTGCGGTGATCAGCACTGGCGTCGTTTCACCGAGCCCTCGCGCGCTGCCCAGCAGCACCGCGGTGGTCAGGCCGGACCGAGCGGTTGGCAACACCACATGCCAGGCCGTACGCCAACGCGGCGCGCCCAGCGCGAACGACGCCTCCCGCAGCGAGCCCGGCACCAGCCGGATCACCACGTCGGAGGCACGGACGATGACCGGCAACATCATCACCCCGATCGCCAAGCCGGCCGCCAGACCGGACCTGGTCAACCCGAGGGTGAGGATCACCAGCGCGAGGATGAACAGCCCACCGAGGATGGCCGGCAGCGCGGTCATCGCCTCGACCACCGTTCGCACAAACCGCGCCAACGGCCCCTTGGACTCGTTGAGGTATACGGCGCAAGCCAGCCCTAGCGGCACGGTAATGAGCAAGGCGATCGTGAGCTCGATGAGCGTGCCGACAATGGCATGCAGGATGCCGCCCTGCGTGAGCGGATCCAGCGGTCCGGCAAGCCGCATGTCACTGGTGAAGAAGTTCAGATGCGGGAGTGCCTCGCGGCCCCGCCAGAACGTGAAGCCGGTGACGAACAGCAACGCGGCCAGCGCGACCACGGCCAGGCTGTGCGCGGCGACGGAGGCGAGCCGGTCGGCGACCATGCGACCGTCGTGCCCCATGGACAGCACCACCATGCTGTAGAGCGCTAGGAACAGCAAGTAGGCGATCGCCAGAAAAGCGAACAGATTGGCCGACGGGATGAGCCGGGTCACCATCAGACCGGCCAGGCTCAGCGCAGCGATACCCGCCCCGATGGCGACCGTGACATCGACAGGGCCAGTCCTCACCGTGGACCGGCGGATCTCCGGGACGCTGCCGTCGGGGGCCTGCTGGAGTACGACACGACCGGCGGCAGTGGGTGGGAAGGTCCTCGGCATCGCTTTAGGCTCCGCTCAGCTCGCCCGAGCGGGTGCGCACGATAATCGCTGAGGCGGCGAAGTTGACCGCGAGGGTCAGGGCGAACAGCGCCAGGCCGGCCGCCATCAAGGCCGACAGCTCGAACGGGCTGGCCGCATCGAACCGCAGCGCGATCAGCGCCGCCACCGAGTTCGTACCGCTGCGCAGGATTTCCGGCTGGAACCGGTAGACCGGAGTGATGATCATGACAACGGAGATCGTCTCACCCATCGCCCGGCCGAGGCCGAGCATCGTGCCACCGATCATCCCGCCACGACCGAAGGGCATCACGACGCTGCGGATCATCCCCAACCGGGTCGCGCCCAGCGCGTAGGCCCCTTCGCGTTCGCCGATGGGAGCCCGCGCGAACGATTCCCGCATTACCGAGCAGATCGTCGGCATGATCACCAGTGACACCACGATCCCCGCCACGAACGTCGAGGACTCGTAGATGGTCAGGGGCTCGAACGGATCGTTGGGATGCGAATCGGCAATACCCAGGAACGGGATCCAGCCGAAGTTTGATGCGATCCACCTGGCCAGCGGGATGATCGACGGGTTAAGCAAGTAAAAACCCCACAGCCCGTACACCACTCCGGGTATCGCGGCCATCAGATCCACCATGTTGATCAGCAACCGGCGCAGCGAGGGGGGCGCATACTCCGAGATGTAGAGCGCCACTCCGGTGGCCAGCGGTACCGCGAACACGATAGCCACCGTGGCGATCATCACCGTGCCGGTGAGCACGGTCGCGATGCCGAAGTTGTGCGCGTCGGGTTCCCACGCCTGTGTGGTGAGGAACTCCAGGCCAGCGACCTTGAGTGCGCCCGCACCGCGCAACGTGAGGAACAGGCCGACCGTACCCATGATCGTCAAGACCACGATGCCGCTACTGGTCAACGACAGCCCGAACATGCGGTCGGCACCACCACCGACGGGCTCCCCCCGTCGCGCCGGGTCTGCGGAATTCTCCGGCCCCGCTGCCGGAGTGCGCACGATAGTGGTCACCGATATGTCACCTGCACCAGGGCACACTCACCAAGGTGACGCGGCGCAGACGAGGATCTTCACGAGCCGACCTCCCGCAAACACGGATTCAAGGAGGGGGACGTTGCGCTGTGAAGGTAAAGAGGAGAGGACCAACGATCGAGCAACGGATTTCCTGGTCCCTTACAGGGGATGCCGACGTACCGTGACCGGTCCTGGTGGTCACCGGCAATCAGTGCGCAGCGGAGCTCAGCGGAGACGGTGTCGACGTTGGGGATGGTGCCGGTAACGGACTGGGATTATTGGACGTCGTTGTGGTCACCGGCAGGACTGGCGGTGATGGGCTCGGGATGGGCGCGGAAGACGTCGTCGGGGGAACCATCGTTGCGGACGGTTCTGGGGACGGCGAGTTCGCCACAGTGTCTGGGGATGGTGTCGTGGTCGGAGTCGTGGTGGTCGGAGTCGTGGTGGTCGTGGGCGACGGTGTCGTGGGCGTCGGCGCCGCGGGCGTCGGCGCCGCGGGCGAAGCGGATGGTGCCGGGGCGGTCGTTGGCGCCAGTGCGGCAACTTGCGCAGCGGCGGCGGGAGGAGCTATCTGCGGTAGCGGCGGCTGGGCACCTTCCGGCACAGTCGACAGGCCGCCGTTGCCGTTCGTTCCCGGTGGTACCGGTCCAGGTGCCGAGGGTATGGGGACGACACCGGTCAGATACGCGCGGGCCCAGTGCACCACGACGTCCACATAGGTGGCCGAGTGGTTGTACCGGAACACCGCAGCCTGGAGTTGGGCCGGATCGGCCAGGTTGGCGCCCCCGGCGCAAAGGTAGAGGCCGGTCGCCACAGTGGAGTCATAAATGTTGTTGGGATTTGCGACGCCGTCGCCGTTGCCGTCGACGCCGTAGCTGCGCCAGCTGGACGGGATGAACTGCATCGGTCCTACCGCCCGATCCCACAGCGTGTCGCCATCGAGCACCCCATGGTCAGTGTCCGGGATGGCGGCGATACCCGGCGATCCATCCAACCGCGGACCCAAGATCGGACCCAGGGTGTTGCCGAAGGTGTCCACCCGGCCGTCGCTGGCGTGGTTGGATTCGATCCGCCCGATTCCCGCCAGTACTGACCACGACAGGCGACAGCCTGGCCGGGCGCTGGCCAGCGTGTGCTGGGCGAACTGGTAGGCGTCCAGTACCACGCCCGGGATCCCCAGCGGCCCGTCGGGCAGATCGGGCGGAGTGGGGATACCGGGCAGCCCGATGCTGGCGGCGTCGGGTGGTACCCCATCGGGCACAGTGGCGGGCTCCGTACCGGGCGTGGGATCAGCGGTCAACGGATCGCCGGGCAGCGCACCGGTGATCCCCAGTCCCGCTGGGTCTGCCAGCGAGCCAATGGGGCGTCCGTCGACGGTGGGCATCGGACCAGCCAGAACCGCGGCCGGCACGCCCAGACTGACCGTCAGGCCCATCAGGGCGACCGCCGCGCGGGTGCGGCGCCCGTGCAGGGCGAGCCAGGGCTGGCGCTTCTCATCCTGCTCCGCGCGGTCTGCCATACCCTCGCCCTCTGGATTCCTCCTGCGCACGGCGATCATCCGAAACGACCGTTGACGTAGTCGGAGGTGCGCGGATCGTCTGGTGAACCAAAGATCTTCGACGTGGGCCCGGCCTCGACGATTACGCCGGGGGTCCCCTGCTCGGCGAGGAAGAACGCACTTTGCTGCGAGACTCGAGCCGCTTGCTGCATGTTGTGGGTGACGATCACGATGGTCACTTCGCTGGCCAGTTCCGCGATCGTCTGCTCGATGCGCCGGGTTGACGTCGGGTCCAGCGCCGAGCACGGCTCGTCCATCAACAGCACCTTCGGGCGCACCGCCAGGGAGCGCGCGATACACAACCGCTGCTGCTGACCGCCCGATAGCGCGCCACCGGGTTGGCGCAGCCGGTCGCGCACCTCGTTCCACAGCCCGGCCTTGGTCAGGCACTCCTCGATGAGATCGTCTTTCTCCTCGCGCGAGGCCTTGATCCCGGTGAGCTTCAGTCCGGCGGTGACGTTGTCGCAGATGGACATCGCGGGAAATGGATTGGGCTTCTGGAAGACCATCCCGATTGCTTTTCGAGCCTCGGTCAGTTTCCAGCTCGGGTCATATATGTCCGAGCCGGACAAGAGAACTTCACCCGCGAGAGTCGCATTCGGGATCAGCTCGTGCATCCGGTTGAGAATTCTCAGAAAGGTCGACTTGCCGCATCCGGAAGGTCCGATCAAAGCGGTCACCGACCCGGCCGGCATGAACAGCGACACCCGGTCGAGCACTTTACGCTCATCGAACCATGCAGATATCGATTTTGCCTCGATCGTCGCCAGATCGGCCGGACCCCTGATCGCTTGCAGCTGCGTAGTAGGCATGATGGCGTTCACGCCAGTGGAGGTCATGACGTCAGGATTCCTCAATTCCACGTTGCTAGGAGCGCTGACGGGCTCCTGATCGACCGCCTGCGGCTGAGGTCGCTCAACGTCCCGCGACGGCCTCCCGGCCGCCCTGTGGCGTCCCACTGATTTCACGGGGCGACGCTGCCTAGCCGACGTGAACAAAAGAAGACAGAAAGCCAGCGATTGGATTACTAGAAACCCCACAGGGGATAGCTACTTGTAGGATTGATCCACAATTCCCACAACCGCCCCGATTTGAGCAATCACCCGATAGATTCCTGGCGCATTGGCGTGGCGTGACGCTACCGAGATTCTTGACTCGCTTTTGCTCCGGCGGAGGCACCGGTTAATCGGTAGATAGTCCACTCCGCGTTCTGATATGCAACCGGTAGCCGCGAAAGCGAGGTACGGTCGAGAGTCCAAGAACTATCCTCATTCGCCGCAACCGCGAGATAGTCAGGTTGAAACCTGCGCACCAGCGGATCATCAATGTGCCCCTGCAGAACCGCGTCGACCGCGGCTTCGCGCTGCTGGTAAGGCACGTTGAAGTTGAACAGCCAACCACGGTAGCCCATAACGATCGATCGCCCGCCCAGCGTCGCAATCGGTTGATTCGGTCGATCCGTGCTGATGAACACGGCCTCGGGTGCAGTGTTGGCGCGAACCCAGCGCGCGAGTGCCACATCGGCAGTGCTGGCGAATTGGTAACGCATCTGAAACTCGTGGGTGATGGACAGGAGGCCGGGAATCCCCACGACGAGCACGATCGGCAAGAGCAGTGCGAGATTCAAGCGGCTGGCCCGGTACGCCTGGACAGCAAGGAAACCGCCGAACAAACTGGCCATGAGATAAACGTAGTAGATCAGCTTGAGGTTGTCGTATTCGAACGGTTGGAACGCATATATCTGAGTGACAACGAGAATGGCCAAGAACGGCAGATACCATATTAAGTATTGCCGCCACGCTGGGCGCAGCAATAGAAATGGCAGAACAATGAAGAAGATACCCATCAAGCCGAAGTTGGTCCACCAGAACCCCCAGATCGACTCTCCCTGGCTCTGCATCCACCCCAGCCGCAACCGTCCTCCGGTGCCATCCCCGTTGGCCAGCTGTTGCCATGCCAGCTGTGGCGCGGCCAAACCTAGAGCGAGCACAGCCGCCGCAAGGTAATCCCACGGCAGCCGACGCAACCGCAGCCCGGCGTCCACGATGAGGGCGGCGAGCACGGCCGCGCACATGAGGAATGTGTGTGGGTGTGCCATCGGCAGCAGGCCGATCAGGGTCCCGCTCACCAACAGGTAGCGCCGTTCGCTGGCGTGCCGAGCATCGGGCCGGCGACCATCAGGATGCCAGACACTGTGCAGCAGGATCAGCACGGCCAGACCAACGCCGAGGCCGAACAAGATCGAGCGCTGCGGCAGCAAGGCATTGGTGAGGAAGTTGGTGACATTGCCGTGCTCGGCGCTGAGCACGGTGTAGTCCCGCGGGAGATGCGCGAGGAAGTCCAGCAGGCTTCGTCCGCTGTGTAACCAGTCGACGTAGGCGGCATGCAGCCCACCGGCCGAGCCGATCAACAGCACCAGCACGAGACCGATCACGGCAGCGCCGACATGACCGAACAGCCGCAAGCTGAACGACAGCAGCAGCTGGCAGGAAGCCACGGCCAGCAGAACACCGGGCACGAACAGACTGGTGTGCAGGCTCCAGCCATCGCGAAGATAGAGGGCGGACAGGTAATCCACCAGGAACGGGTAGGTCAGGTGTGTACCACTTGCCACCGGAAGGTCCAGGGGCATCCGGTCGAACACCGCAAGGTGGCTGATGATGGCTGAGTGCAGCCCGAAATCGGCCCAGGTGGATCCTGCGGACCACACCCCTGTCGAGTCCTGCACCAGGCTGTGCGTCCAGAACAGGATCCCAAGCAGCGCTGCCGTGCCCGCGCTGGCGACGCCCCAGAGAATCCAGCCGGACCGGCCGCCCTGCAGCGGGCGCCAGAGGGGCTGGGAACGCCGGCGTAGGTCCCAACCCAGGACGACGCTGATGCCTGCACTGAAACCAACGGTGAGCGGGACGGCCAGAGAGTACGGCAGTACGAGCGCAGCGAGGAATGCCAACCAGGTCCAGCCGAACAGGCCGAGCACGATGGCGAGCGCCACGGCTTCGAAGGGGTACAGCGGCAGCCGGAGCCACCAGACGATCGCCGCGCCGAGCAGCAGCGCGGAAACGAACAGGATCAGCGCCATGAATCCAGCCAGATGCGGGCGGATAGGCCGCTATCGCTGAGGGGCAGCCCGTAGGAGATCGGCGCAAAGAACAGGAAACTGCCCAGCGCAACTCCGATGATGCCCCAATACAGCGCTGCTGAACGCCAGGAGGTGAACCGCCATCCTTTTGTATCGTCAGTCATCCAACCTGCCAGCAGTCCCAGCCCGATGCTGACCGCGGCGAGGCAGAACATGAACGCAAAGAAGTAGTGGTAGAGGAACATGGGCCTGACGATCGTGGCAAACGGCAGGAAGTTGGCTACCCACGCAAGGCCAAGCAACGCCATCGGCCCAACATGACGCTTGAAGAGCTCCGGTCGGCGCAACCAACCCACGGCCACCACCACTACACCCGCGAGCAAGCCCCACCAGATGAGCGGGTTACCTTGCAGGTAGATGTACCCACGCGCGCCGGTACTGGTGGTGCCGGTCCAGTAGTAGACCGGGCGCTTCAGCAACGGCCAGCTCAGCCAGCTGGAGCTGTACGGGTGCTTGCTGTTATTGAGTGAGAGCTCGTAGCTGTGCATCGCCTTGTTGAGCTCGATGAATTTGTCGGTGAACGACATCTGCGCGGCGGCGTTGTAGTGGGGATTGCCGATCAGCGTCGACTGGAACTGCTCCGACATGAACGCATCACCAGGACCGCTGTGTGGCAGCAGGCTGAAATGGATGGCGAATACCGAGACGTATACCAGGGCGGGGATGAACAGCAGAATGCCCGCTTGCGGGAGCGCTCGCCGCCAGCTGACCCGATTCCCCAAGGTCCGGACGAGCCACACAAGCCCGATCACTCCGATCGCGGTGAGTCCGGTCAATTTTGTGCTGGCCGCCATGCCGGCCAGCACCGCACTCGAGGCCAGCAGGATCCAATGCGCCCGTCCGGTACGACGCCAGGATGCCATGTACAGCGTGAGTGCACCCAGCCCGAACAGCAGCAGCATACTGTCGATGAGGATGAATCGGGACTCGACCAGAATGGCGTTGTCAAGCAGCAGCAGCGCCGCCCCGAAGGTCGCCACGCGCCGGCTTGCTGTCAGCTCCCGCAGGAACAGATAGAACACAGCGACGAGAGCGGTGCCGGCGAGCGCCGGCAGGATACGCAACACCACCGCGGGGTCCGTGGATTGCGGGGCAGTGGTGACCCCAAACAGCTTCGCCCAGCCAGCCAGTAGCAGCTTGCCCAACGGCGGATGCAGGTCAAAGAAATATGAGCCCTCCAGATAGCGCAATGCGCATTCCCGGAAGTACACCTCGTCGAAGACGATCGCGTGTGGGTAGGTGATGCCAGCAAAGCGGGTCGCTGCGGCGAAGACCGTCAGAAAGACCAGCTCGGTCGGCGCGTTGATCCGCCGCCAAGCTGGGCTCGCAGCCCGTGCACCATTGGATTTGGTAACGGCCGGCGCGGTCGAAGTGGGATCGCCGCCCTTGCGCTTGGCCGTACGCTCGAGGCTTCGAGAACGGACTGAACCAGCCACGCAACCCTCTCCATTCCGTACGGCTCGAACGGCGGATCCGCGTGGGGTAAACGTACGACAGGACGCCCCATCGCCACGGTCTGCAGAGCACCGGCGCCCCTGGCTGTCCTGCCCAGATCGATAGTCGAGGAGCGCAGCAGCACTGTGCAATCCAGGTGTGGCCAGGTATTGAACGGCGATTTACGACGTCGAGGCGCACTAGTGAAGTACCATTTAGGTACGGTCAACAAAAAGGTAAACTATCACCACAACCCGGCCACATGAGCGATGCTGTACCCTGGTTTCCCCTGCCAGTGATACACAGTTTACACCGAGCAGCCAATAGCAGCATTGACATTGCTTTACGGATTGTTCTTTTGTGACACCACTGGGCCTCCCGCTAGGCCTGAACGCGAGCGGTTTCACCTACCCACATGATTGAGGACACGGATGCTAGCGATCCCGTATCTCTTCCTGTCGGTCCTGGCAGCCTTGGTTATCGTCCAACACTTTTTCAGTGAGCTCCCCGCGCTGGTACGGATCTTTGGCGCATTTCTGGTCAGCATTGCGCTGGCTAGTTGGGTGAACTTCGTCGCGGCCTGGTTGATCCACAGCTACCACAGCTTCGGCACCGATAATGCAACCTTTTACGGCGCCTTGGTCACTATGTTGGTCTATGCGGTTCTCATCGTCGTCGGTAGACGTGAGCTGTGGCGCAGTTCTTTTCGCGTTCGGCCGCTGGAGGCACTCGGCACGGCCGCGGCCCTGGCGCTGTCCTTCTGGATTATGGAACAGCGCCTGTCTGGCGATCCGCTGAAGGTCTCGCTTAATACGTGGGGTGACACCGCCCTACACTTCGGCATCGCGCGGTCCTTCTCCCAGGGCGACAACTATCCCCCCGTGCTGCCAATTTTTTCCGGGGAGTCGATCCGATACCACTTTGGGTTCGATTTCTACGCCGGCGCATTGGAGCGCGTGGGCCTGCCGATCGAGTGGGCGTTCAATCTGCCCGGCGCACTAGGGTTCACCGCCATCATGGTGCTCGTTTTTGCGATCTCCCACTATCTCTGGCGGAACGTTTACGCCAGCGTCATCACCGCAATCCTGTTCGTCACCAATGGCTCTCTGGCCTTCCTCCACTACTTCGACAAATACCCATCAGTGATCATGGCACTGCAACCCCATAACTGGTGGAACCTCGACAGGTACTTGGCGACCGGCCCTTTCCAGGCAGGCGATCAGATTTCCCTCTTCTTGACTCTGAACCCTTATCTGACGCAGACCCACCTCATTGTCTCAGTAGCCATCGTTCTATTCATCAGCTACGCCTTGCTTCGCCACCTGCGCGGCCCTGGCGGCATTGTCGGCGACCACTCGAATATGTTTGTGCACGAGAACCGCTTCCGCCCACTTCCCTGGCCTCGCTCGGTCGCACTTGGGATGATCTCTGGAGCATCGTTCTGGTTAAACGGAATCGTATTCGTGGTGTCGATGGTCTTCCTCTGTGCGCTCTTCTATTTCTACAGCGGCCAGCTTCGCCGGATGGCGCTCCCGAGCATCGTCCTCGTCGGTGTGTCCGTGTCCGTGTTCATCATCGGCGAACTTTATGCCAGCAACGGAATTCGCGAGGTCGCGATCGCCCTGCTGCTCGGAAGTCTCGTGCTACTGGGACCAGTCCGGCGATCACTGCCGTTCTTCGCGACGGCGGGCGCTCTCGCGCTTCCTCAAGCACTCTGGCTCAATGGCGGTCAGGGCGCGAAAAATTCGCTAACTTTCCACGACGGTTATCTGGTTGAAAACTTTAGTTTCCGGCATGCCGGCTCCTACGCTGATTTTGTGAACTACTGGTGGCTCAACCTCGGCCTCGTCGGTCCTCTCGTCATCTTGGCTGCCATCGTCTGCCGCAAGGCCGACCGCAAATTACTCGCCGCTATTATGTCAATCTTCGTCTTCGGCAACCTGGTTGTGCTCGGTACCGATGTGGGCGGTCACGGCCATAAGACCTTCAACCTGTGGGTGGCTCTGGTCAATCTCTTCGCCGCATATGGGTTAATCTGGGTCGCTCACACCCTTTGGAGCGGTTTTCCACTGGTGAAGAGCCGACTGGGCCTGGTCGCGGGACGCATCCTCACTGTGGGCCTTGTTCCTGTGGCGTGCGTCCTATTGGTGCTTTCCGGGTTTTTCAACTTCATGACACTGAAAAACGACCCGCGCTACGAAGTATTCGGTGACGCCCAGCCCGCCATCAACTGGATCGAGCGAAATACCCCCCGCAATGCCGCATTCCTTACGGCGTATGGGAACGTCTACACGACACCGACACTCGCCGGTCGCCCGGTGTATCTCGGAGGATTCGATATCTGGGCACCGGGTATGGGATACGACACCGTCTCGCGGCAGAAGGTGATCGCCAGCATCTACCAATCGCCAAACCTCACAACCGCCTGCCAGCGACTACGCGGCACTGGTGTGGACTACATACAGGTTGGTGACTCGGAGCTGCGGAGTGGGCGCTTTCGGATCAGTACTGGCTTGTTCCCTGGCGAATTCGTCCGTGTCTATTCCGACAACCATGTCTCATATTACGATGTCAAAGCCTCGTGCGACAAGCGTGGGTCAATCGCCACCAGCGGACCCTGACGCAACCACATAACAGAGACGATGCAAAGTCAGTGGACAAGCGTTGGATACCCGGCCAGTTGCAATTGCCCGCGCAGCACCTGGATTTGCGCCCACGATAACCGCCGGGATGAGACTGGTGGCCGACCGTGCAAACTCACCGCGTACCGGAATTCCCTGGATCACAGAGCGTGGTCCGGTATCCGGTCAGGTTCGTCTGGGGTCTGTGTCGCCCTCGGGCTCGGGCTCCCTGTCACCGCGGCGCATGAGGAACACGGCCGCGCCTATGCCCACCACAACGAGGATTCCCACGAG
>JAJPIR010000291.1 GCA_021324675.1 Actinomycetota bacterium | reverse complement strand
AGCGTGACTCCTGCTTTCAGTTGAGCGGGGTTCTGGAATGCGGCGAACACGATTGCAGGGATACCAATCCGGGTAAGCGTGGGCAGCAGGGCCCGGGCCCCGGGTGAGAGGAAGACGACTTGGGGGCGTGCGGCCAGCAGGGTCTCGGTGTTGACATTGGTCAGGCTGGCGTCGAATGGTATGGGGACGTTTTTGAATGGTGGATCGAGCGTGTGGAACAAGGAGCCAACTCCCGGGCTGGTCGCGACGAGGCGGTCCGCGGTCCCGAGCAGGAGCATCGTCGCGTCGAGCGCTGGGTAATCGGTGGCCACCCGGGTGATGTCGGCCGGGATCTGTACCGATCGGCCGGTCATATCGACCACGGTGCGGGTCGCCGGCGGCGTGGGTGGTGCTGGTGGCGCCGGGTGGCCACACCCGGCGAGAATGACCAGCCCCAACACGAGCACAACTCTGATTACCGTCATCAGGTGAGCTCCTCGACCAGCGGTAGGTGCGATTCCGCGACCAGGACGCGCTCCATTCGCCGGGGAAAGTCTCCGTAGTCTCGGATGCCATAGTGGTGAACGGCCCGGTTGTCCCAGATCGCGATCGCGCCCGCAGACCACCGGAACCGCACCTGGTATTCCGGGCGAGTGGTTTCCTCCTTGAGTTGCTGGACCAGTTCGGCGCTGCGCTCCGCGCTCCAACCGACGATCTGGGGGTACTGGAGGAAGTTCACGCATAGTACTCGTTCGCCGGTTTCTGGATGGGTACGGACAATCGGGTGTGCGAGGAGTGGGTAATCAATGCCGCGCTCGCGGAAATGCCGTGTCACATCATGAGTGATGTAAAGGCCTGCGATCGTCCGTTTCAGATCGTCGGGCAGCCCCTCGTAAGCAGCCGCGAGGTTGGCCCAGACGGTGTCTCCGCCCACCGCGGGAATCCGCACGGCGCGCAGTATCGAGGCAAACGGCGCGATGACCAGGCCGCTGGCGTCGATATGCCATCCGCCGGTATAGCGACCGCCGTCCGGGCGCCGGGCTGGTTCCTCGCTGTTGTCGACGATCTGAATACCCGGGTGTGCAGGATCTTCACCGCGCACGCTCGGGAAGCGCAGGATCGAGCCCAGACTTCGACCCAGCGCGAGCTGCTGGTCGGCGTTGGTCGACTGCCCGCGGAAGAACAGCACCTTGTGCCGGGCCAGCAGCTGGCGTAGTTCGGTGCCCCGTTGGGGGGTCAGCGTCGTGCGCAGGTCGATGCCGGTGATCTCGGCGCCGATCACCGGGGTCGAGGGAATGACCGTCAACTCCAGCGGGTTCGTCGTGCCCTGCGTGCTTGCCGGTGTGTCTGTCATGGGCGGTCCTTGTTTTCCTGGCAGTGATTTGCTGGTCGGCGCGCAACGATCGGGATGCAGGTATAGGTGATGCCCGCGTCCGGGTTGGGCAGGGTCACCGGGGTGATGTGGATGGGTGTCCCGTAGAGATCTGTGAGCCGGTCGCTGGTGATGATCTGCTCGGGTGGGCAGTCGGCGACGATGGCCCCGGCGTGCATCAGCACGGCGCGGGTGGCGTAGATCAGGGCGTGGCCGGGTTGGTGGGTGGTCATCAGTACCGTGTGCCCGGCAGCGGCCTGTTCGGTCAGCACGGTGAGGATGTGGACTTCGTTGCCGTAGTCCAGCGCGGCGGTCGGTTCGTCGAGCACCAGCACCGGAGCCTGCTGGACCAGGGCGCGGGCGATGAGCGCCAGTTGCCGTTCCCCGCCGGAGAGCTGCGTGAAGGTACGGCTGGCGAGGTGGTCGATGCCCAGGTTGGCCAGGGTGCTGTGGGCGGCGCGCTGGTCGGCCGGTGAGGGGGTCGCGGTGATGGCCAGATGCGGGGTGCGTCCCATGACCACCATGTCCAAGGCGGTGAAGGGGAACACGGTGGTGCTGGTCTGCGGCACGTAGGTCCACCAATCGGGCCAGTTCGCGGCGCGACAGCGCAGCCAGGTCGCTACCGGCGAGGGTGATGGTGCCGCGGTCGGGAGCCAGCAGTCCGAGCAGGCAGCGCAGCAACGTGGTCTTGCCGGCTCCGTTGGGGCCCAGCAGCGCGCATACCTCGCCCGGATGCACGCGCATCGACACGTTCTGCAACCGATGGCCACCGCGCCCGTAGCTGAAATCCACGCTGGTGATTTCTATGCTGCCGTGGGTCGGCATTTTCGGCTGGCCGGCCGTTGCGGAGTCGGCGGGTATTCCGTGAGGGGTGGGGGTCACAGCCATTGGCGTCCGGCCCGGGCCAGTAAGACCGCGAAGAACGGTGCGCCGATCAACGCGGTGAGAATGCCCAGCGGCAGGTCTACCGCGGTCGCGCTGCGCGCCACGTCGTCCACCGCCAGCAGGTATCCCGCCCCCAGCAGCACCGAGACCGGCAGCAGCCGGGCGAACAGCGGGCCCACGATGAACCGGGCCAGATGGGGAACGACCAACCCGACCCATCCGATGATGCCTGCGATGCTCACCACGGTGGCCGTCATCAGCGTCGACGCGGCAACCACCACGATCCACACCAGTTGTCGGTTGACTCCCAGCGCGGCGGCCTCGTCGTCACCGGTGGCCAGCACCGTCAGCGGCCAGCGCAGCGCATACAGCGCGCCCAGGCACACCACGACGATCACCGCGGGGACGATCAACTCCCGCAGGCCGACCCGGCCCAACCCCCCCAGCAACCAGAACGTGATCTCCGGCAACGTGTTCTGCGGATCGGCCACATACTGGGTGACCGAGATCAGCGCCTGCGCCATCGACCCGACCACGATGCCGCCCAGCACCAGCACCACGACCGAGCCGCCGCCCACGATCCGCCCGATCCCCAGGGACAGCACCGCGGCCAGCAGCCCGAACCCGAACGCCATGACCTGCAACACCACCGGCGCCAGCCCAAGCAGCAATGCCAGCGAAGCACCGAAACCCGCCGCAGCGGCCACCCCGAGAATCTCCGGAGACACCAGCGGGTTGCGGAAGGTGGTCTGGTAGGCCGCCCCCGAGGCCGACAGCGCCGCCCCCACCACGACCGCGCCCAGGATCCGCGGTAGCCGGATCTGCATCACCACCGTCTGATCCACCACGGTCCCCTGAACCGGGATCGGCAGCACCTGCCCGACCAGGACCTGCAGCACCGTCCACGGCGCCAGCAGGTAACGGCCCACCCCGAACGACACCACCACCAGGACCAGCACAGCCAGCGCCAGCAGTGCCGTCGGGCCCAGAAATCCCGACCTGGCTGGAGCGTCGAGCGAGGTGGCTGGGGCAGTCGCCACCCCATCGGTGCGCGCCGCGGGAGCGGTCTGGTTCGCGGGACTATCCAGCACCGCGCTCCTGAGCTGTCCCAGCCCATCGAGTGATACCGTCGAGCGTGATGGTCGATATCCGCAACAGCGTCATCACCCAGCCGAGGATACCGTAGGTACGAAAGACTGTGCGCCTCTTATCCGCAACTACGGTGAGCAATCATGGCCGCCGTGCGTTCACCAACTGCACCGTCCACACCGAACAACTGCTTACCGACCCCCGGACGCGCTGTTCACCGAGCGCCCTGGCGACTTCGTGCCGATGATCACCTTGCGGCAGCCCGCGCACCTTGCTGCGCAGGACGAAAAAAATTCACCACAAATGATCCCGATCACCCGGCGCCACCGCGGCCGAGCCCAGCCCACGCTTGTGACCAGATGACCGACGGAGAACTCGCGATGACCACACCACCCACCGCTGGCGCACAAGGACAAACCGGGCTGACCGTCACACCCTCAACACCGGTGATCGGCGCAGAGATCAGCGGACTGGACCTGCGTGTGCCGTTGACGCCTGCGCTGCGCGATGAGCTGCACCGGCTACTGCTTCGGCATCGGGTGCTGTTTTTCCGTGACCAGCGTTTGAGTACAACCCAGCACCTCAGCTTCGCCGAAGCCTTCGGCCCCATCCTGATCTTTTCCGGCATCGCCGATCCCGACCCCGATCATCCAGGTGTTCACGAGGTCTGTGGCAGCACCGTCGGATGGCACATCGACGCCAGCAGCATGCTCGCTCCACCCGTGGCCACGGTGTTGCGCGCGATCGACATTCCCCCCACCGGCGGCGACACCCTCTGGGCTAGCGCGGTCGCCGCCTACAACGCACTGCCCCAGCAGCTCAAACAGCACCTGCACGGCAAGTACGCCACCCACAGCGGTGGGCATCGCGACCCGGGAACTGATCGCCCGCTCGTTGCCCATCCGCTCCTACGGTCCCACCCGGAAACCGGTGAACGGTTCCTTTACATCAACCTCGCACCCTGGGAACAAACCCACATCATCGGCTTGAACATCCAAGACAGCGCAGCACTGGTCAAGCGGTTGACCGAGGAATACCTGCGGCCCGAACACCTGGTCCGATTCCGGTGGAGCCCCGGCGCGGTAGCGATGTGGGACAACCGAGCCGTCCAGCACACCGGGACCCACGACTACGGGAACCATCCCCGCCGCATGGCACGGATCTGCCTGGCGCGTTTCCACCACACCAGGCCCACCGCCACGCCTGCCACCAAGCCACCACCAGCGCCGATGACCGGATGACCCGTATCGGGTCGCCACCCGATCAACACCCCAACACCCCAGTCGCTTTCCGCTGGTGCCGGTACTCCGCGGTGTAGTTCCGGACAGCCGGCATCAGGGCCAGTGTCAGGGCTGAGGGCTTGGTGAGTTGACCTGCGTGAGGATCACGGTGCCTGGACCCGTTGAAAGATCAGGCACGGGTGATGCGCACCGCGTCCCGCGCCAGCTCGACGACCTGATCTGCAACCTGGCGCGGATGGTTCGCATGACCGCGCAGCTCATGACCGACACCTCAGACGCGAAGCACCGCGGTGACCTGACGCAGGCTGAGGAGATCATCGCCAACCAGGCCCGATGACCGCGACGCTTCGACAAGCCACCCAACCGCTATCGGACGCGTCCGGTACCCAAGCGGGCGCTACCGGGCCGGCCCGCTACGGCGCAGCGGTCGCCGACAGCGACCAAGGTCGCGATACCCACTTCACCTGCGGCCGTCGAGCCAAGAGCGGATCCCTGAGCGGGTCGGCGACCTGCGTACCCGCGGGTCATGACCGCGCTGTTGCACGGCCGACGAGCTCGGCCTATCGGCGGGTGCCACGTGCCCGAGGACGCACGCCGCCGGTGGATCGAGGCCGAGCATTTCGGTTCGGAGGTGCTCGAACCCAGCCTCGGTAAGCAGGGCTGCCAGTTCGTTGGCCGCCGCCGCCGAAGTGGCCGCGGTGGCACCGGGACAGCGGGGCTGGGATACCAGAGCGATGCGCCCGCCGGGCCGCAACAGCCGGCCGAGTTCGCGCAGCCGGGCGGTCGGGTCGGGCCACATGCCGACTGTGTTGACGGCAAGCGCGGCGTTGAATGGCCCGTCGCTGATAGACAGGCTCTCGACCGGCGTGCGAATCAGGCGTACCCGTCCGGCCCGTATGGCGGCCCTATTGCGGCGGCGGGCCTGGCGGATCATTACCTGAGAGTGGTCGACGCCGACCACCAATCCCCGGATCGCTCGGGTGGCGAGGGCGGCGATGGCCACGCCCGGACCGCAGCCGAGTTCGATGACGCGGTCGGTCGGCTGGATGTCGAGAAGCTGCACCGCCCAGCGGTTGCGCGCCACGTTCGACGAGCGTCGGCCCATGATCCAGCCGGCGGCGTGCCCCACGGCTCCGGTCGGGTGGTGGAACTGTGCCAGCCCGCCGTGAGCAGCCCACCATTGCATGATGCGGCCCAGCGCCCTGTGCTTGATGCCCATCACCGAAGCAGAGCACTTCGAGTACGCTTGAAGTCAATGCCCGCTACCGAGCGCACCGTGGCTTCATCAGTCACGCCAACGTTGCTGTCAATCGGCGAGCTGTCCGAACGTACCGGCGTGCCCACGACCGCGCTGCGGTACTACGACGAACTTGGATTGGTGCGGCCGGCGGCTCGGGCGGCGGGACGACGGCGTTATGCCGCGTCGGCAGTCAGGGACGTCGGCGTGATCCGCTTCTTGCGCGAGATCGGGTTCTCGCTGGCTGAGATCGGGCGTTTCATCGCAGGCGAACGGCAATCCCAACGGGACATGATCGATCATAAGTTGGCCGAGCTGGCCGAACAGCAGCACCGCATCGAGGTGGCCCGCACCGCACTTGAGCACGGTCGGCAATGCCCAGCCAGCGAGCCCATGAAATGCTCCCGATTCTGGTCGATCATCGAAGGCCAACTGCGCGGCCTGTCACTGGAAGAAAGCCACGCGCGAGCGCACTGACCGACCTCCCACCCGATGTGAGGAGCCAGCACGTCGCTTGTCGGCGTGCAGGCTTGGCTGTGGGGGCGTGTCTGGTCGCGCGTGCGCGCTCGTCCTGCGCTCCTGGCCGCGGGGCGCCGGACCGTATCGGGTCAGCGCGATGGGGTGGTATCCAGCGGGACCGACGGCGCGCGGACCAGGCCCAGCTGCACCCGCTGCCGGGGAAGGGCGGCGTCGAGCACCCAATCCACGGCGGTATGGACCCGGTTGCCGGGCATCGCCAGCAGGTGGTACCCGCGGGTGACAACCTTGGCAGGTCGTCCTGACAACGCCACCTGCAACGGGTTGGCCGCCGCGTCGCGGCCGCCGAGATCGACGAGGAACCCCAGGTCACGGTGCCGATATGTTGACCAGTGGCCGTATCCCAGGGATGCAGCGACATTGCGAGCGGCGAGCGAGCCGTGCCGCACAGCGTGCTGGGCGGTCATCGCGGTGATCTGTCCAGGTCGGGCCGGATCCGGCACCGCGGCGGCGTCCCCGCAGGCAAACACCCCCACCTGATCGGCCACGCGCAACTGAGGATCCACCGCGATGCGGCCGTTGACCAGCGGCAACCCGAGCTGGTCGACCAGCGGGTCGGGACGTACCCCCACACACCAAATCAAAGAGCGAGTCGCCACGAACTTTCCGTTGCTCAACCGCACGCCCTCGGCGGTGGCCTCGTCCACCGACGTACGGGTCAGTACCTGCACGCCCCGCTCGCGCAGCACCCGATCTGCCGTCACCGACAGCCGGGGATCCAGCTCCGGCAGCACCCGCGGGGCCAGGTCCAGCAGCAGCCAGCGCATCGGCTGCCCAGCCAGCTCGGGATTGCCTCGGGCCAGTTCCGCGGTGAGCAACGCGCCTTGGGCGGCGACCTCAGTGCCGGTGTAGCCGGCGCCGACCACCACGAACGTACAGCGCGCCACCCGCAGCTCCGGGTCACTGGCAGCGGCGAGCTCCACCTGACGGATAATGTGATCACGCAGATACAGCGCCTCGGCGATCCCGCGAAACCCGTGGGCGTGCGCGGCCACCCCGGGAATGGGCAACAGCTTGTTCACACTCCCCACGGCCAGCACCAGCCGGTCGTATCCCAAATCATGGGTACCGCCTTCGGAGTCGGTATAGGAGACCCGTCGAGCGTCCAGATCCACCGCATCGACCTCGCCGACCCGCAACCGCACCCCAGGCAGCGCCGCGGCCAGCGACACCGCCACCCGCCTCGGGTCCAAAACCCCGGCAGCCACCTCCGGCAACAAGGGCAGGTACAGGAAATAATCCGTCGAATTGACCACCACGATCTCCACCGCACCGGCTAACCGCCGCGACAGCCCCCGAGCGGCATGGAACCCGGCGAACCCGGCTCCGACGACCACGACCCTCGGCGCAGCATTCGACGACCTGGCCATCAGCCCTCCCTCGTTCAGGCATGATCGACGCTTTAGGTCTGACGCCGGCTCTGGAACAGCCTGCTTGAAGACCTGTCCGCCCGCCGCCTCGGGGTGACCAGGATTACCTGTATAAGGTCGAGCTTTCCGTCGCCCCAGCCTGACTTACCGAGTGACCGGAACGATCGTAACGTCAAGTCCGGGCACCGATCGTTGCGCGTGTCCATCCTGATCAGGCTAAGGCCGCGCACCGCGCGCTGGGGGACCCTGGGAGGGTCACCTTCACAGGGTCCCCCAGCCCGTGCGGACCGGTGCTTGGCTGGAGTGCATGTGAGCAACCCGACGGCTACCGCGCCATGGCCGACCGTGAGGCCATCAAGGTCATGGTGACCCCATGAGCGGCCGCTTCGACGGTAAGGTCGCCTTCATCACCGGAGCGACCAGCGGCATCGGCCGCGCCACCGCACTGGCGTTCGGGCGCGAAGGTGAGGCCGGTTCACAGCGTAGGCCGGATCTCGTTGGCAAAAATTTGGGACCGTAGTGAGTCGGGCAGATGGCAGGCAACCAGGTGCCGGTCCGACCCGGCCGGGCGCAGGTCGGGACGCGCTGAGCCCGCCTGACCTCCGGTCAGCTCGGCGTATCGGCAGCGCGGGTGGAACGGGCAGCCGGGCGGGACGTTGATCAGGCT
>JAJPIR010000097.1 GCA_021324675.1 Actinomycetota bacterium | reverse complement strand
GAACTGGTGAAGACACGCCACCATCAGCCGCCACCACACCCGACGGTGGGGCCAGAACCGATGAAGAAAACCGCACCAGCCGGGGCCAGATCAGATGACCACACTCAACCAACCGTGCTGCGGGCCACCCACCAGCCAGGCCCAGCGCGGTCGGGAACACGGTGACCATAGCCGCCTTCGATACGCGCACGCGGGACACGTCGATCAGGACGCTGCCCGTCCCCTGCAGCCATTCGACAGTGACTTCGCGCAGCCGGGAGACGCTGCGCAAGGTCAAAAAGCCGCTGAGCCGGAGTACCACGTGGTCAAGTTCATCTCGAACCCGGATCACCAAGTCGTCGGCCATAGTTCATACAGCCCATCACAATCTCTGCACCGGTGCAGCGAGCATGCCACCTGGCGGTCGGACTGGCGACCCGTCGGCTGGGCCGCCATACGCCGAGACGTTCGCGGCGCAGCTTGGCTGATGCGGACACCTGGGACACGGTCCTACCGTCGGGAGTGATCGTGATCCCGGTCAGGCCGGTGCCCTGCGGAGGGGACCCGGTGGTGGCGCTCGCCAGATTATGTGGATCACTGGAGCAATCGAACTGCCCGCGGGCTCTCCTGGACATGGAACGGCCCCCGACCGGATCGATCGAGGGCCGTACGTTGTGGTTGGCGCTAGACGATGAGAAGAAAGACCGCAGTGGCGGCGATCAGAGCGACGGCAGTGATCGCGGTCATTACGGCGCGTGCTTGGGCGGCAGTGAACTGGTAGGCCGCCTCCGCCTCGGTCGTGCCGGTCATCCTATGTACCCCCCAGTTTGGTCGTGCTCCTGCGCCCGATATATCGGATGTCAGCAGACACCTGTTACCTCATGACAGCGATCGTGTACGGGGTGCCCGGCACGGAAACCCAGACGATCATGGCAGAGACCATCCGGGTCTGGGAGCAGGTGATCCTCGATGGCGCCTCATCATCGGCGTCGCAGAGGAAGGCGACACCTTGACCCAGGTGAACGAGGAGCTACCGCAGGGCTCACCGCGGTCCAAGAGTCAGTCACCCGCTATGACCGACTGGCACAGCAGGTACCACAGGCTCTCACCGATGACCTCCATGCTGCTCTCACAACCCTGGCTGATGTGCCCGACGGCCTGGATGTGCGAGGAGGCGGCAGCCGGCGTCCGTCGTCGCACCAACAATCGCGGCTAACGCTGCGCTCTCCCCCGACAATCACCGCTGCATCCCCTGCCACCCCGCGACAATCGAGATCGGCGCCACCCCCAGAGCCGCATCCGAGTCGCTCACGAGCACAGAACGGCGGTGAGGCATGAGCCCAAAAGTGTCCCAAAAGATCCATTGCCGTGACGCAGCGAACATGGCGGGGCCCCACCCGCCGACGAGCGGATCGGGCCCCGTTAAGCGATCGATCAGTCGAACTCGCCGGCTCCAACCCCGGCAGTGAACGCCGACCACTGCGCGGCGGTGAAGCTCAGCACCGCGCCTGCCGGGTTCTTGGAGTCTCTTATAGCGTGCAAGCCGCCGAGGTCGGCGACTTCAACGCATGCGCCTTGGTTGCTGCTGCGACTAGACTTCCGCCACGTAACGGCGGGTGCTAGGTCATCTTTCATGGGGTGCCGCCCTTCGCTGTCCATTCAGGTGCGTTTGGCAAGCTCCGCGATCAAGGCCATGCTCTCGTTGGCGCCGAGAGCTTGGCCGTGGAGCTTGCCAAACAGCCTATCTAGCTGTGAGACCACCCCATCGTCATCGATCACGTGACCTCCCACCGCGTACTCCTGGTAAGCGGCGTCGTGAAGCAGCTGATCAGGGAAACTCAGCAGGCTGAACGATCCGGCCATACCAACGTGCAGCCCAGCGCGTAGCGGTAGCACCCGGAGCTCAACATTCGTCCATTGCGCGCGTTCGAGCAGCTGTCGAAGTTGATTGCTTGCCACTGGGGAGTTCGCACAGCGGACCAACGCGGTCTCGGACATAACCGCAGTCAGCTGCAACGGGTTGTCACCCGTCAGGCGTTGCTGACGCTGCATCCGTGCGGCAACTCTGCGGTCGACCTCCCTGGTCGACCAGCGCTCGTCGAGCGCGTAGCAGGCCCTCGCGTACTCCTCAGTCTGGAGCAGCCCATGTATCAGCGCCTCCTCGAAGGACCGCAGATTACTGGCGTCGTGCTCTAAGCCGACGTATCCAGCGAGCCACTCAGGCAGGCCATAGGTGGACCACCAGCCGCGCTTAGCGGCCTCCTGTCGCAGCTCCTCCAGCGTGCTCAACGTCAGATCATCGGCTCCATAGTGATCGCGCAGCAGGACGACCAGCTCCGCGTATCCGAGTGCGTTCTTGCCCACTTCGATGTGGCCGATCCGGGCCGGCGAGCACTTCAGCGCCGCTGCCGCCTCCTGGCGGCTTACGCCAGCGGCTTCACGCAAGCGTCGCAGCTCTATCCCGAGTTGCTTACGTCTGATCGTTGGTCCCGGCATGCGCGAAGCATAGCCTAGTATCAATATTTTAGAACTAAATCTGTACACTCAGATCATGAGCTCAGACGACGGACTAACGCCACCCCGCGGCAAGCGACGGGTGGTCATTCCCGTCACCTGCACCGTGCACAGCGCGACACCCGGCTACACCAACCTCGTGATGCGCAAGCTCGACGAGGGGATCGAGCTGGATCCGCATGCTGACCAGTGCTGCGTGCTGCTCCTCGACGAGACGGCGGCGGCCGCGCTGCGCCACCAGCTTGGGGAGTGGCTGGGATGAGCAGCACCGCATGGTTCTTGCGGTCGATGGGCGACCGTGGCACTCACCGCGGCATCTACTCGCCGGCCACCCGCAGCGTGCACGCCCGGTGCGGCATCGAGTTCGAACCGCTCAAACGCACCACCGGTACGCCGATCGTGCTCACTCCCAGACCGCCGGATCCGGATCAGGTCTGCCTGGCCTGCTCCAGCCGACAAAGTGGCCGGTGATGGCTCCGATCAGGGGGGACTGCCCGTGCTGGACTGGCACGCGCACGCCGTCGACGACCGCGTTAACCACCCGATCGGCTGCTACAAGGAGTCACGTGTTCCGCAAGACCGCGTTGACGATGCTCGATGAGGCTGGGTTGTCAGCACGGCCGATGCCGACCAGGGCGGCCACTCGCAGGTGTCCATGACTCAAGATCGGTACATGGGCCGCAAGCTCGTCGACGGCAGGGCCGCTCTGGCGCTGCAAAACAGTGTCGGTCAGGTATTTTCCATGCATAAAACCATGTACGGATCTTGACGGACAAGTGGATCAGCCCGCGTGACCTGCGGTGATGGTGGGCCGCCTGGGGCTCGAACCCAGAACCTACAGATT
>JAJPIR010000357.1 GCA_021324675.1 Actinomycetota bacterium | reverse complement strand
GTCTGGGCGTTATCCTGTGTAGGTTGTCCAGCCCGCCAAGGGGGTGAACGGTTTCGACTCCGAACGTTGAGTCAGTGGGAAGCGTGCCGGTGCAGGCGAGAGACCACCGTAAGCGTCATCGCACACAAATAAGCGCCAACGCGCAACAGAATGATTACGCCCTCGCGGCCTAGCGAGGTGCGGATCTGTCGGACCGGGGGCGTCCCCGCCCCGGACTCCGGCATCAGCTAGGGGACTCACCGCCAGGACCGGTCGCGGGGCCTGAGCGGGACACCTACAGCGACTGGGATCGTCACACCGGCTAGTCCGCGAGACCGGTGGATCCGAGTAGAGGCATAGCGGACTGCGCACGGAGAAGCCCTGACGAGGCGACGGAGGACCCGGGTTCGATTCCCGGCACCTCCACCGAGAACACCCGCAACTTCTTGCCATCCCAGGAGATGACCGCATGAAGCTCCAGCACTACCTGGGAGGTCTCGAAGGGCTGGACGGCCCGCTCGATTTTGACAAGCGCGTCTTCGCCGAGGACTGGGAGCGGCGGATCTTCGGGATTCATGTCGCGCTGATGGGCCTGAGTAGTTCCTTGCGAGACGCGTTGCCGGGTTACGACCTAGACAAGGTGCCCAGCGCGTTCACCTCGACGTGGACGTGGGCGGACCTGCGCAAGGGCGCCGAGGCGATGAATCCGTTCGCCTACTTCCAGTACCGCTACTACGAGAAATGGTTGGGCGGCATCACTGCCTACCTGATCGACAATGGCTATCTCACCGCGCGGGAGCTTGATGCGGTGCGTCAGCATTACCGCCAGGACCCTGACGCTGCCCTTCCGCAGTTCGATAGCGAGGCGATCGACGACCAGGTCATCCGTTACCTGCGTGAGGGTGACTCGCCGCGTCGCGGTCCAGCGTCCCCGGCGTTTGCGGTAGGCGACCAGGTGACCGTTCGGAATCCGCCGGCGGAAGACCACACCCGGCTTCCGGGCTATTTGCGTAGCCACAGCGGTACCGTCGAACGGGTCTTCGAGGGCAATTACGCCTATTTCTGCTCGACAGGTGCCGACGGACTCGGCGAACCTTGCCCGGTCTACGTTGTCCGCTTCGACCCCCTGCATGTCTGGGGACCTCAGGCCGCGTCGAACGCTGGGCCGCTGTTCGCGGAACTCTACGAGGTGTACCTCTCTCCTAGACCGGAAGACAGCCAGTGACCGCACAGTTCAGCTATCCCGGCGACCGCGAAGAGTCCAGTGCAGCGCAGGTTCGTGCGTTGGAAGCCCTCCTCATCGAGAAAGGCATCATCACCAGCGGCACTGTCGACAAGGTCCTGAGTTACTTCGATTCCGAAATGACGCCGCTCAACGGCAAGAAGATCGTCGCACGCGCTTGGGTGGACCCTGATTTTGCGCGCCGTCTCGTGACCGACACCCCGGCTGCGGTGGCAGAACTTGACCTGCCAGAGGGCATGGCAGGCGCCGAGGGAGAGCACCTGGCTGCGGTCATGAACGAGCCCGGGATTCACAACCTGGTGATCTGTTCATTGTGCTCGTGCTTCCCGTGGCCCGTGCTGGGCCTACCGCCCTATTGGTACAAGAACCCGACCTTCCGAGCGCGTGCTGCGCGCGAGCCGCGGGCTGTCCTGCATGAGCTGGGTGTACCACTCGGCCCGGACACCGAGATCCGGGTCTGGGACTCCAGCGGCCACTCGCGCTGGTTCGTTGTACCTGAACGGCCGGCAGGCACCGAGGGGATGTCCGAAGATCAACTCGCGCAGCTGGTCACGACCGAGTCGATGATCGGCGTTGCGCTCGCCAGATCACCTGTCGAGAGCTGATTCATGGCGGAGATGAAGCTCCACCCCTCCTGCGTCGCTGACCTGAGAGCACCGACCTTCGACCAAGACTGGCAGCGCCGGGCGTTCGGCCTGGCAGTGGCGCTGGCGGAGTTCGGCCATTACCGCTGGGACGACTTCCAGCAGGCGCTCATCGCTGCCATCGGCTCATGGCAGGAGGCGCCCGCCAACGCACGCGGCAGGTGGGAGTACTACGAGCATTGGGTCACCGCACTGACCAATGTGATACGGCAGCATGGCCTTCTCGACGACGGGTACTCAATACCGAAGATCGGTAAAACCGCGCCGCCGACGTAATACTTTCGCCAGCTTCGTGAGTTGCGCCCAATGCCGCCGTGAACTCGACGCTAGCGACATTTTGCGGCCTGAGAATGTCGCTGCTGTCGAGTTCACGGCGCTTCATCCGGCACTTCATCCGGCATCGGCAAAGATGCACTCCCGGTCAGTCAACGACGGCGAGGTGGAGCTGCTGGAGGCGTACGGGATCGGCGATCACCTCGTACTCGGCGATCTTGTCATCGTCGATGGTGAAGGCCAGCGCGGCCAATAACTGGCCACGCGGGGCCACGACGAGTCCCACTGCGCCGTTGACCAGCGCCAATTCGGCGAATTGTGACCTGCGAGCAAGGGCCACCGTCCCCTCTGCCACGGCCCGAGAGCCGTGGAGCTCGGCCGCTGCACTTGGCGGTAGGGCAGCGGGGTCAGCACGGCGCACCACACCGGGGGCCAACACAGCAAGGATGCCGGTGAGGTCACCGGCTCGCGCCGCGGCGAGAAATGCAGATACCACCTGGCGTTGACGTGCGAGTTCGGCCGCTGGCACCACCGGGGTGCCCTGTACCTTGCGTCGGGCACGGCTGGCGAGCTTCTTCGTGGCGACCGGTGTGCGCTCGACGATCGGGGCGATCTCATCGAACGGCACGGCGAACATGTCGTGCAGGACGAACGCGACACGTTCGCTGGGCTGCAGCGTGTCCAGCACCACAAGCAGCGCGCGGCTCACCGAGTCAGCCAGTAGAGCTTCGTCTTCCGGGTCACTTCTCTCAACAGTGTCCAAGGCTCGGTCGAGCACCTGCTGCCCAGTCAGGTTCTCCCGCCGTGACTTGCGGGAACGCAACATGTCAAGGCAAATGCGGGTGACTACCCTTCGCAGCCAGCTGGCCAGGTTGTCCACCTTGCCGGTGTCGACCCGGCCCAGGCGCAGCCATGCCTCCTGCACGGCATCATCGGCTTCGCTCAGCGAGCCAAGCATCCGGTAGGCAACCGTGCGCAGCTGGCCGCGCTGCGCCTCGAAACGTTCCGCCAGCAGGTCACGTTCGTCCACCGGTCACCTTTCCTCGCCGCGCTCCGTCAACGTTCATGACGAATGCAACGTGCGTGAAGTGACAGGAGAACCGGTGGCGACCTTGCTGCACCTGGATTCCAGCGCCAATCGTTCCAGCGAGTCGGTCAGCAGGCAGCTGACCGCATTGTTCGCAGGTACTTGGCAGGCCCGGCACGGCCCGGCCAGGTACCGGTACCGGGATTTGGCCGCTGAGCCGGTTCCCCCGCTGAGTACTGCTTACTGCTCGCTCGGCCGGCGAGTGGAAAGGCACGGCCTTGTCTCGATGGACGCGGTGGCCAGGCTGGCCGAGAGCCCAGCTGAGAAACAGGAATGGGCACTCACCCGGCCACTGATTACCGAAGTGCTGGCCGCCGAAACAGTGCTGATCGGTGCCCCGATGTACAACTATTCGCTACCCGCCGCGCTGAAGGCCTGGATCGATCGGGTGAGCTTCCCCGGAGCCTTCACCGACCCGGACACGGGGAACAGCCTGCTCCGCAAGACGAAAGTCGTAATGATCATCGCGCGGGGAGGCGCCTACGGCCCGGGCACCCCACGGGAGGGCTGGGACTTCCAAACGCCCTACCTCCGGACATACTTTGGCAGGCACGGCGTGGCTGACGAGAACATTCGTTTTGTCAGCGCCGAGATGACCAAGGCCGGACTTGTCCCGCACCTGGCCCGTTTCCGGTCCCTGGCAGCGAGTTCGCTGGCCGCGGCGCGGGCCGAGGTGATCGCGCTGGCCGCCACCGACATGCGCTCGGCCAGCTAGGAGAAGGCGTAGGTGTCGGGCCAGCGGTTGTTGGCGGGTTCTTAGCCGTCCCTTAGCGCCCATGCCTGCTGTCTCCACCGTGCCGGGCCGTGCCAGACCCGTGTCAGGCCATGTCAGAACGCTGCGATTGGGCGTGCTGAGGATCGGGGTCGACGACCACGGGCCCGGGAGGACGACATGCCGTGCGATGCGGTGGCTCCGCCGGTGGTGGATCGGATGGCCCGCCAACCGGGCGGGAACCGAGGTAACTGGCTGCCGGTTGCGATGCTGGCGATCGGCACGTTCGCGATCGGTACGGACGTGTTCGTCGTGGCCGGGGTGCTAGGCGGTCTCGCCGGTGACCTCAATGTCACGGTCGGTGTCGCGGGATTGACGGTGACGGTGTTCGCGCTGGCGTACGCGATCGGTGCACCGCTGCTCAGTGTGCTGCCAGGGGCGCGGCATGTGCGGCCGGTACTGATCGGTTCCCTGGCGTTGTTCGGGCTGTTCAACCTGACGTCGGCGGTTGCACCGTCGCTGGGAGTACTGGTCGGTTCGCGGGTGCTGAGTGCGCTCGTTGCGAGCGTCTACGTGCCGGTGGCAGGCGCAGCGGCGGTTGCCGGGGTCTCCGCGACCCAACGTGGCCGCGCGTTCGCGGTGGTCCTCGGGGGTTCATCCGTGGCGATGGTGCTGGGCGCTCCCCTCGGGGTGCTGCTGGCCGAGGCGTACTCGTGGCGCGTGGCGTTCGATTTGGTTGCGGGGCTCGCCGCGGTTACCGCGCTCGGTCTGTGGCCGGTGGCGCTCGGGCCGCAGGCGGCACCGCTACTGCTCGGGCTGAACAGCTCTGCGATTCACCGGGGCTTTGCGGCCGGTGCATTCATGGGCGGGCAGGTCGTCGACACGACCGGGCCTGTTCAGCTGTGGGTATTGGCCGTTACCTGCTGCGGCGCTGGGCTCGTCCTGCACACGCTTCTTACCCGCCGGAGCCGACCGTGATCAGGTCGGCAGCAGGAATCTCGGGACTGGGCACCATCCTCGGGGTGTGGGCCCATCCGGACGACGAGGCCTACCTGTCTGGTGGTCTCATGGCGTTGGCCCGCGACGCCGGTTCGCGAGTTGTGTGCGTGACTGCGACCCGGGGCGAGCTGGGTACACCAGACCCGGCTACCTGGCCGCCGGACCGCCTGGCCATGGAGCGCACCGGCGAGTTGGCACGCAGCCTGAAGATACTGGGGGTCGATGAGCACCATTGGCTTGGCTATCGTGATGGCGACTGTGCGCAGGTCAGTGTGCCCGACGCAGTGGGAAAATTGTGCGCGCTCATCGCCGAGATCAGCCCACAGGCCGTGCTGACCTTCGGTCCCGACGGCCAGACCGGTCATCCGGACCACCGGGCGATATCGGCGTGGACCACGCAGGCGTTTGATCGGGCCGCGGCACGCGGCTCCCGGTTGCTCTACTCGGCGGTCACCGACGAATGGATGCGGCGGTGGAGTGCACTTAACGAGCGATTCGGCATCTTCGCGCCTGGCTACCCGGTCACCACTCCCACCAGCCGGCTCGCCGTCAACCTGAGGCTGGACGAGGCGACTACGGCGCGCAAGATCTGTGCGTTGCGCGCGCAGGTTACTCAGACTTCCGGCCTGGTCACGGCCATGGGCATCGACACTTACCGTGCCTGGGTCGCCGAGGAGTACTTTACTGTCAGGTACCCGTCATGACGACGCCAGACGCTGCGCGATCGCCTGACGGGCCACTTTAAGTGCGTGTGTCCGGTTGGCCGCTGGCGTGACCTGAGTCGCTGCCACGGTATCCGAGGGCCGATTGACGGCCGGGGCTTCGGGTGCCTGATCGGCTGCGGCATGCAATTGCGCCGCCGAATCGTGATCACCAAGGTCGTGCAACAGGTCAGCGAGGTTGCGCAAGGTGGTCCACTGATGAGTCCAGTTGCCGGTTCGAGCGAAGTAATCAATGACCTTCCGGTAACCGCGAAGTGCGTCGTCGACGCGGCCCATCTTGGCGCGCACCGCCAGCAGTCCTACGCTGGCAACTGCCACGATGAAGGTGGCACCCGAAGTGCGCGCGAGGTCGATGGCCCGGACGTAGTCATTCTCGGCCAGCTTCCTGTGGCCGGCTGCGCTGTCAATCTCTCCGACGACGTAGTACCCGAATGCCAGAATGGTCGGTGACACTGCGGCGGCGAGCATCCTGTCGTTCAGTTCGCGGGCCCGATCGAGATCGCCGGCATAGGCTGCCGCGAGCGCCGCGATCCCGAGGTTCTCGCGCGGCCGGTTCGCGACGGCTTCAGCAGCGATGGAGTGCTCGATGACCTCGGCATATGCTCCGCGAGCCAGGGCGGCGATCGACAGTGTCGTCAGGCAGTGCCAGGACCCGTCGGCGTCGGTGGCACGCTCAACGCCGGCTCGGGCGAGCTGGTCTGCCCGGGCGTAGTCGCCGCGATGGTAGGCGACTTCTGCCGCCACGCCCAGCACGCAGGCCGCCCGGGGATGGGCGGCCAGCGCCGGGTCGCTGACGAGTTCCTCCACCCAGCCCCGCATCTCGACGAGGTCGCGGTAGCCCACCGCGTCGAACAGCGCGGCTACCATCGAAACGGCTTCGTTGAGAGCTGCCTGCTGGCGCGCACGCCGCCAGGCGGCCCGCAGATTCGGTAGTTCGCGGCGCAGGATGGCGTCGGCTTCCGGCTCGCGCTGGGTCGTCATGGTGGCGCCGACCCACGTCGTCAGGTCGACTGCCCAGCGCAACGTCCGCCTTGCGGCGGCGTCGGCCTCGCCGGTCGCCGCCAGCCGGTCAAGCCCGAACATCCGCAGCGTCTCCAGCATCCGGTACCGGGTACGGCCGCCCTCGAACGTTGCCTCGATCATCGAGGTGTCGACCAGGCGGGCCAGCGCGCTGCCGGGATCACCTGGCAGCTCCAGGTCAGCGGCGACGCGCTCGGCCGTGGCCAGGTCGACGCCGTCGACGAAGACTGACAGGTGCGCAAACAACCGGCGTTCGTCGGCGGTCAGCAGCTGGTAGGACCACTCGATGGTGCTACGCAGCGTACGGTGGCGGGCATCGGCGCTGGGCCGGCCGGCGCCGAGTAGATCAAGTGAGCGGTCGAGCCGGTCGAGCAGGTCGGCGAGGGAGAACGTGGATAGCCGCCCGGCGGCCAGCTCGATGGCCAGCGGCATGCCATCGAGCCGCTGGACGAGGCTGGCGACCATGCGCAGGTCACCCGGATCGGGGGAGAAGGCGGGCCGGACACGTGCGGCGCGGCCGAGGAAGATCGCTACCGACGGGACCCGGTCCAGCGGGCCCGCGCCGTCCGGACCGAGGCGCGGAACAGGAAGTGGTGCCAGCCGCCAGGGGTGCTCGGTGGCGAGACCGAGTGGCTCCCGGCTGGTGGCCAGCACGGCGAGTTCTGGGCAGCCGGCCAGGACCGCGCTGACGGTGTCCCGGACCGCGTCGAGCAGATGCTCGCAATTGTCGATCACGAGCACGCCGGGTTCGCTGCGCAGGACGGCAACGCAGGCCGACAGCACGTCGCCTTGGACCACCTGCAGGTCCAGCGCCCCGGCCAGCGCGTGCGGGATGGCGGCGGGATCGGTGACCGGCGCCAGCAGCAGCACTGTGGCCGCCTTGGTTTGCCGGGCTACCTCCAACGCAACCCGCGTCTTGCCAACCCCGCCGGGACCGACCAGGGTGACCAGCCGCTCGGCGGCGATCAACCGGCGCAACTGCTCGATCTCCGCATCGCGTCCGATCAACCGGGTCGTTGGCGCCGCTAGCACGGCGGACCGCTGGGACCGCATAAGGCCGGGTGGGCCCGCGACGCCACCGGCGATGTCTCGCTCGAGCTCACCCAGCGCCGGCGACGGGTCGAGACCCGCCTCATCGGCCAACCGGTGACGGTACTCACGCGCCGTATGCAACGCCTCCGGCGCCCGTCCGGTGGCGGCCAGTGCCCGCATCAACAGCAAAGCCGCAGGTTCGCGCAGTGGGTCGGCGGCCAGCGCCGCGACCGCGAGTCCCACAACGTCCTCGTCAAGCCGTCCGGCATCGATCGCGCAGCCGATCAAGGCGTCGGTTACCTCGCGGTGCAGCTGCTCCAATGTCACCACTGCGATGGCCACCGGCGTGACCTGAGCGAGGTCACCGAGCACCGGCCCGCGCCACAGCGCGTGCGCCTCGCGCAGCAGGGCGCATGCTCTTGCCTGGTCGCGGTCCGCAATCGCGCGCGCCTTTGCCAGCAGGTCGCGTGCCCGGGCCACATCCAGGTCTTCGCTGCCGAGTACTAGCCGGTACCCGCTGGCCAGCGTCTCCAGCCGAGCCGCTGCGGGCCCGAGGTGCCCGCGGAGCCTGGACACGTGGCTGTGTAGGGCTTGGCGCCCTGACTCGGGAATCTCGGATGGCCACAGGGCGTCCACGAGGTGGTCTACGGTCACAGCACGACCTTCGGCAAGCGCCAGCAAGGCCAGCACCGCGCGGCGCTTTGGCCCGCGCACGTCCACCGTGACGCCGTCAACGACCACACGTAACGGTCCCAGCAAGTCGACCCGAACCTGCGGCCGGTCGTTCACAGCGCCCATCGTTTACTCCCTTGCGGACAGCATGCCCTCCGGTGAGGCCGGTGCAAGCGCACGCCAGTGCCATGCAAGAGCGGTCCGTGATCCTTGCTCCCATGGGCCGGTACTTCAGCCGGCGGCAACGGCAGGGAGGCTCACGATGGATCACAACAAGGTAACGGAGTTCCTCGGGCAGGTCGTGGCCGATATGGGCGCGACCGACGCCGCAGGCTCGGTGGTGATCGGTCACCGACTCGGCCTGTACCGGGCGCTTGCGCACGCTCGGGCGACGCCGGACCAGCTGGCCGAGCGGGCTCAGTGCCATCCTCGGTATGTCACCGAGTGGCTGCATGGGCAGGCCGCGGGTGGCTACATCAGTTACCACTCGGCCACCGGTGAGTTCTGGCTCACCGAGGAGCAGGCGTTCTGCTTAGCTGATCCGAACGGTCCGAACGTGCCGGCCGCGTTCCTCACCGCGCTGGGCATGCTCCGCGCGGAACCACAGATCACTGAGGCGTTCCGCACCGGAGCCGGGTTTGCCTGGCACGACCACCACGAGGATGTATTCACCGGGTGCGACGCTTTCTACCGGCCCGGCTACGTGGCCCAGCTCGTGCCGAACTGGATCCCGGCACTGGATGCAGTGGAAGCGAAGCTGACCGCCGGGGCACGGGTGGCCGATATCGGCTGCGGACTTGGCTCCTCATCGGTGCTGCTCGCCCAGACCTATCCGCAGACGAGCGTGGCGGGCTCGGACTACCACGCCGAGTCGATCGAGCTGGCCCGCAAGCACGCCGCCGAGGCCGGGGTAACCACCAGGGTCACCTTCGAGGTGGCGTCGGCGCAGACCTTCTCGGGCACGGACTATGACCTGGTGATGACGTTCGACTGCCTGCATGACATGGGCGACCCGGTCGGAGCAGGGCGCCACGTCCGTCAGGCGCTGGCCCCGGACGGTACCTGGCTGGTGGTCGAGCCGTACGCCGCCGACAAGGTCGAGGACAACTTCAACCCGGTGGGCCGGCTCTACTACAGCGCGTCGGTATTCCTGTGCGTCCCCAACGGGCTGTCCCAGCCTGGCGGCTACGCGCTAGGCGCGCAGGCCGGGGAGGCCGCCATCCGCCGGGTGACCACCGACGCGGGGTTCACGCGTTTCCGCCGCGTCGCGCAGACGCCGTTCAACCTGGTCTACGAAGTCCGGCCGTAGATGCGGGGGCCAGCTCCACGGGGTGTAGCTGGCCCCGGTCGGGTCACCCAGCCATGCCGGCGCCGTGCCGGTCCAGAGGCCCCGTTTGTGCTGCCGGCAGAGGTGCTTGCACAGTGGCACGGATGATCGGGGAGCCCGGCGGCACCTGAGGGCACAGATCTGGCGGAATGGTTTGTGGGTACGCCCCGATATTCTGCAAGGTCGCAAAGTTCGAAATTCGTAAGATTACGGACGGCCCTACTAGGGCTAGGGATAACTCCGCAGGGACTTTTCAAATCGGCACTAGATGGACAGGCTCGATGCCCCGGAATCATTCACCTATCACTGTGCCTTGTTGATACGTTCCAGTACGTTGCGCTGTGACTTGAGTAAGGTCGTCGCGTTCGAGGGTCAGCGCAGCAGCTCCAGGAGGGTGCGGCGGTGAACCAACCGACTGAGTGGCCTAACGATCTTCATTTTCGGGCACTGTCTTGAGTACTGGTCACGAGTCACACAGGGAGGCCCGCGATGCTGGCGCTAATCCTCTTCCTCATCCTGCTCTATGTCGCAGCAGGCATCATCGGCTTCGTCGTCAAGGGCCTGTTCTGGTTATTCATCGTGGCCGGTGTGTTGTTCTTGATCACATTATTTATCGGCGGCGTGATGGGCGGCCGTCGCTCGGCGCGCCGTACCAGGTGACCCCAGCATCTCCTGCCGTGGCCTCGTACCGGCTGCGGTCGGATCAGACCACCGCGCGATGAGGGTTGGTTTGATCGGCGAACGGGTAACGGTATATCGATGGCGCCCAGTTCCGACTCCGTAGTCAAAGTGCTGCTCGACCGCTTTGGTGAAACGTATGCCGAGCAGGCCGGTATCAAGCTCGGCGATAAGCCGTCGCCGCTGTACGAACTGCTGGTACTGGCCACGCTGCTGAGCGCGCGGATTGCCAGCGACGTCGCGGTGGCCGCAGCCAGGGAATTGTTCGGCGCCGGGTACCGGACACCGCAGCGCATGCAGGAAGCGAGCTGGCAGGACCGGGTGGATGCGCTCGGCCGTGGCCATTACCGGCGCTACGACGAGCGGACCTCCACCATGCTGGGCGAAGCTGCTGCCCAGCTACTTGACCGCTGGCATGGTGACCTGCGGAAACTGCGGGATGAGGCAGGCGGCGATGCGCAGCAAGTCCGGAAGTTGCTCACCGAGTTCAAGGGCATCGGGCCAGTAGGCGCGGACATCTTTCTCCGGGAGGTGCAGGCGGTGTGGCCCCAGGTCACGCCGTATCTGGACGACCGGGTGATCCGCGCAGCCGCAAAGGTGGGCCTACCCTCGGACGCTCGGAAACTGGCAGGGCTCGTTGACTCACCTGTCGAGTTGGCGCGGCTGTCCGCAGCGCTCGTCCGAGTCTCCCGGCGGTCTCGTGTCATGGACGAGATCACCCGTGCTGCGGCCGGCTAGACAACCACAGCGCGGGCGGTGCCGGGCGAGATCAAGGGTTACGACGGTGGTGCCGTCGCAGCGACCACGACGCTGCCCGCGCGGTCCCGTAGTCTGCGGTGGTATCACCCAATCCGGAAGATGGCTATGAAAGCGTTGACCGTCCAGCCGGGCCGGTCCGGTCCACCCCAGGTAGTGGATGTCCCCGAACCCTCACCTGGCGAGCAAGACCTGCTGGTGGACGGCCTCGCGGTCGGAGTGTGCGGTACCGATCGGGAGATCGCTGCGGGGGAGTACGGCTGGGCACCCCCTGGGCGTGATCGGCTGATCCTGGGGCATGAGTCCCTGGGCCGGGTGCGTGCAGCGCCGACCGGCTCGGGGTTCGCCGCTGGCGATCTCGTGGCGGGCGTGGTCCGCCGGCCAGATCCGGTGCCGTGCGGCGCCTGCGCGCACGGCGAGTTCGACATGTGCCGCAACGGCCGATACGTCGAACGGGGCATCAAGGAACTCGACGGCTACGCCAGTGAGCGGTGGCAAGTCGAAGCCAGCTACGCGGTGCGTCTCGACCCCCGCCTGGCTGAGGTCGGTGTGCTCATGGAGCCAACCAGCGTCGTCGCCAAGGCTTGGGACGAGATCGAGCAGATCGGCCGGCGGTCCTGGTTCGAGCCGCAGCGCGCCCTGGTAACTGGGGCGGGGCCCGTTGGCCTGCTTGCTGCGCTGCTGGCGGTGCAGCGCGGCTTGGACGTGCACGTGCTGGACGTGGTGACCTCCGGCGCCAAGCCCGACCTGGTGCGGGCGCTGGGCGCCACCTATCACCACGACGGTGTCGCGTCGGCTGCCCGAGCCGCGGAGCCCGACGTCGTCATCGATGCCACCGGGGTCTCCTCGGTGGTTTTCGAGGGGATCGCCGCTGCGGCGCCCTACGGCATCGTCTGCCTCACCGGCGTCTCCTCAGCGGGCAAGGTCATCCTCCTCGATGGTGGGGCGCTCAATCGTGAACTAGTGTTGGACAACAATGTGGTCGTCGGGTCGGTCAATGCGAACCTTCGCCACTACGATCTGGCCGCCACCGCCCTGGCCCAGGCCAATCTGGACTGGCTGAGCCGCCTGATCAGCCGGCGGGTGCCGCTCGGGCGGGCGAGCGAAGCATTCGAACCGCGGTCAGACGACGTGAAGGTCGTCATCACCCTCGACGGCGGGTAAGTGTCGGCCACGTGCTGTTCGACCGGCTGCCCACGCAGCAGCTGATCAAGGTCCGGTCCCTCCACCCTATTGGTCTCCAGTAGCCGGGCCGCGACGCATTCCAGCCGATGCCGGTGCTCCCGAAGGTATGCGTCGACCTGGTCGATGATGCTGATCGTGTCATGAATTCCTATTTGCCGGCACAGGCTATACGCCAACAATAGCTCGTCCGATTCAGGCGGCACGGCGGCCGCTGCGAGCCTTTCAAAGACCACTTTTTCCGCCAATGGACCGCCATATAGCACCCACACCCGGTCCGGTGCGGACGGCTTTTCGCATAACCGCGTCCCGCCTTCTCCGTCCAGGCGATGCAGTTCAATAGTGGCGACGCGAAGGCCGCGTGCAGCAGCGATGAGGGCGTGTCCGGCTTCATGCACGGCCGCCCTGTTCCGTTCGGTATCCCCCAGCCCCATGTGTATAGCGTAGCGGAGAATTACGCTGTGTAGTGACCGCTGGATGAGGTGACAGGGCTGTGCAGCCGGACCTGGATGGTGTCGTATCCCCGCAGCACCCGGGTCGGGCGCTGGCGCGGGGCGTCGGCAAGGCTGATATCAGGGAACCGGCGGAACAGGGCCCGCAGACCAACTTCACCTTCCAGGCGGGCCAGGGTGGCGCCAATGCAGTAATGAATGCCGCTGGAAAACGCCAAGTTTTGCGCTGCGTTGGCGCGTTGCACGTCGAATCGGTGCGGATCTGGAAAGACGGCTGGATCGCGGTTCGCGCCCCCCAGCAGCAGGACTATGAACGAACCGGCCGGCACCCGGCGCTGCGCCACTTCGGTGTCCTGGTTCGCTACGCGCCCGGTGCGCTGCACCGGTGACTCATAACGCAGGATTTCTTCCACCGCATTCACCCAGCCCTGCGGTTGGGCGCGTAGTAGATCCAGCTGATCAGGATTGCGCATCAGCAAGACAGCACCGTTGCCGAGCAAGTTCACCGTGGTCTCGAAGCCGGCAGCCAGCAGCAGCATGGCAATGCTGCTCAATTCGTCGGAAGTCAGCCGGTCTTCCTGGTCATGCGCCGTGACGAGAGCGCTGAGCACGTCGTCTCGGGGAGCGCGGCGGATATCGGCGAAGTGGCCGAGCATCCAGCGGTGCAGCGCAGTGATGTCGAGTTCACTGCGCCGGAAGTCGCGATAGCTCAAGCCGATGTCGAGCGACAGCCCGGCACCGGCGCCCCAGTCGAGGAACTGGCGGCGCATCTCCACCGGTGCCCCGAGGATTTCCGCGATCACCGTGGCCGGCAGCAAGCTGGCGTAGTGCGTCACCAGGTCCACAGTCGAGCTGCCGGACGCCGCACTGGCCATGTCATCGAGCAGCTCCTCGGCGATCTGTTCGACGCGCGGCCGCAGCGCTGCGACGGCTCGCGCGCTGAATGCCCGAGTGACCAGCTTGCGGTACCGGGTGTGCTCTGGTGGGTCGGCGACCAACATCGACGGTGGTTCGATCGGCCCCAATACTCCCCGTCCGCCGATCTTCGCGGCGAGCCGCAGGATTCCAGGCATCAGGTCGAAGCGGGCCTGGCCGAAGTGCGGGCTGCGCAGCACCGCTAGGCACACATCGTGATGCGCTGAGATGAGCGCGAGGTCAGAACGGACGATCGGGCCCTGCGCGCGTATCTGGTCGTAGGACGGGAACGGATCCGCACGGATCGCCGGGTCGAGCATCAGGCGCGATCCCAGGTCGCCGGCCTGCATCTGGCGCTGCACCGCCCGCCGCACCAGCCCATGCCGAACCACCCACCGGATCCCGCGTCGTAACTGCATTCCTCACCTCCGCGTGCCGCCTGGGTGGGCAGGCATCGCAAAGCACCATGGTGTCGCCGGGTTCGACACTAGGACTGACCGTTGGACCATCGACAGTGCTGCGAGCCAACTCGGCGGCAACAGTGACGCCAGCCAGCGCGATGACTGGTATGGGACGGTGGCCAAAGTCGATCGCCTATCCGGGTTGATTACTTCTTGGAGTCAACCGATCACAAGCTCACGTCTTCGTGTCGTCTTGACCGGCTATACGGGTGGTTGTTCGCCCCTGCCCGCCGTTTGATGAGCGCGTTCTTGCGGTTTCCGTTAGGCATACATAACCTAACTATCACTCGATAGGCTGGCGGGGCCTGTCATTCGGGAGGGTTCTATGGTGAGCACTGGGTGGCGGCGCTGGAGTCTGGTCCTGGCAGCTGTCGGCATTGCCGGACTCGTGGGTTGCTCCAGCGGTGGTGACACGTCCGTAGCGCCTGCGACCTCCGCGCCGACGTCCGATACGCGGCAGGCTCAGCCGGCGAACGCTGCTGACGTTGCCACGGGCCTGCGGAAGATCGACCAGCTCGCCAAGGACATCGCGGCGTCCGCGGGTACCGACAAAACGAAGGCCACCAGCCTCGACAGCCAGATCGAGCCAACCTGGGCGACGATCGAGGACACCGTCAAGCAGAACGATCAGAACACCTATCTGACCATGGAGGATAACTTCGCCGTGTTGGAGAAGGCGGCAGATGACGGGGATGCCGCGGCGGCGACGAAGGGCTCTGCCGCGATCTCGTCGGCCGTGCAGGCTTACCTGGCGAAGTACTCGGGATGATCAGGCGCCTACTAATCGGGGTGCTGCTGGCACTGGCCGCGGTGGTTCCCGTCACCGCCTGGCTGAGCGTGCCCCGCGCCGTCGCGGCGCCGCAGATCACAACCCAGCCGATGCCGGCCCAGCAAGTCGCGACATCGCAGCAGTCGATCTCCCGCGAGGAGGCGATCCGCCAGCTGGGAGTGGTGCGTGCCTCGATCGACCAGACCCTCGAGCTGGTGAAGCAGGGCAAGATCGACGAAGCTTATGCCCAAGCCAAGACGGGATACCTGGACCATTTCGAATACGTCGAAATTCCCCTGCGAGTCGTAGCACCCGATCTGACCGCTGATGCGGAAACGAAGTTCGCCGAGATTCGCGGCCTGATCAAGGACAAGGCTCCGGTCGACGTCGTGCGCACGAACATCATCGAGCTGCGGCGGTTGATCGACGACACCGAGCGGCGGCTGACTGACACCGGGTTCGACGCTGCTGCCGTAGTGGCCGGGCAGTCCTTCCTGATTATCTTCCGGGAAGGCCTGGAGGCGGTGCTGCTGTTGACCGCCCTGCTGGGCTACCTGGAGGCGACCAAGGCCACCCAGTACCGCAAGCCGATCACCTGGGGAGTGATCATCGGGTTAGCCGCGACGGCGGTGACTTACCTGGTGCTGCGCTCGATCCTGGCGGTGTTGCCCGTTGGGCGCGAGGTACTGGAGGCAGCCGTCGCCACAGCCGCCGTCGCGGTGCTGCTCTACATCTCCTTCTGGCTGATCGCCCGGTTGGAGCACCGCCGGTGGATGGAGTTCCTGCGCAGCAGGCTGTTCAACGC
>JAJPIR010000165.1 GCA_021324675.1 Actinomycetota bacterium | reverse complement strand
GGTGGTGGAGGGACCACGTCGCCGCCGGGTACCGGCGGTGGTGGAGGGACCACGTCGCCGCCGGGTACCGGCGGTGGTGGAGGGACCACGTCGCCGCCGGGTACCGGACCAGCCACCTGAATTAGTGATGCGGCCGAACCGGTTAGCAGCTAGCCGGGATGACCACCGAGTGACGGGAACGCGTCCAGCTCGGTGGTCATCCTCGCTACCACAGTGCACAGCGGCGGATCGGACATTCCCAAGGCGCGGGCAGTCTGAGCCATCCGATGTTCCCCTAGAACGACCCGCGCGCCGCCCAACCGGATGCGCAAGCCCTCCAGCCGGACCCGCACGATGCCGCGAAGCAGTTCACCGACTTGCAGCCCGTCCGGGCGAACCACCCAGCAGACCACCGGAATCGTGATCGGAACCGGGATCCTGAGACCACCCGCGTCCAGCACCGCGGTCAGCACAGACTGCGCGCCATCAGACAAGCGCGCCTGCACCCCGCTGCGCTGAACCGAGATGGTGCCTTGCGCCAGCCATTTCGGCAATCCCCAGATCGCGCGGCCGGCCTTGAGGGTGAAGGTCTGGGTGACGGGCAGCTCAACAATGTAGGCCCCGATCGCACCATGAGCGGGACCGCGCACTGCCACTGACAGGCCTACCTCGTCGTAGGTGCCGAGGTCGCTATCGCGGTACTTGACGAACATCAGGCTGGCAAAGCCACGCCCAGCGACCGTCAGCGGGGTGAGCCTGTTGTCTGTCACGGCTGCCCGGGCCGCGCCACGGGAGCAGGAAAAAACCGCGATGGCAACGATGGAGTCCCGGATCGCCACCGGGAGGGCTACCGTGCAGCCCTGAACTCGCCAAGTGTCCTTGCCAGTCCGCTCAGCCGCACCACCGTCTTCGGAGATCACGATGTTGGGGAGAACTTCGAGGTCTCAACAATGACCTGGGTGGATTTCACGACGGCCACCGCCAGCGACCCCGGTGCCAGTCCTAGCTCACGGGCAGCCTCAGTACTGATCAGTGAAACCACCCGGTGCGGTCCGCATTGCAGCTCGATCTGGGTCATCACGAGGTCTGTGATGACGCTGGTGACCAACCCCACAAATCGGTTGCGAGCAGAGCGACCCACCTGGGATGTGGGGTCAGGCGCAGGATGGGCATGGTCACGGATGAACGCGGCCAACGCCACCCCGTCGATCACCATCCGGCGCGACCGGTCACGTTCCACAGGCAGGTGTCCGCTTTCGACCCATCGCCGCACGGTGTCATCGCTCACCCCGAGCAGCTGGGCTGCCTCAGCGATCCGGAACGCCGGCACGGGCAAGAGGGTAAACCCTCCCCGAGCAGGCTGCCCGAGCACCCGAGATTGCCGGGCGGTCACAACGCGGAAAATCCGCATACCCGAACGGTGGCCATCTCGACAATAAACGCTCAATAACACGATCATCCGTCTTTTGAGGCAACACCGAACGGGTCTCTGCCGGATCCATCACGGTCGGCAGAGCGCACCAGCACAGGGTAGTCGGCGTGGTTTTGGCCACGTGAGGTCTGCTCAAACGATGCGGCGTGCCTCAACAAAGCCGTTGAGATACAAGGGCCGAACATGCACTGGCTGGCCAGGCCGAGAAGCTTCCACGATCTTACCGTTGCCGACGTAAATAACGACATGCTCTACTGGTTGATAGAAAAAGAGCAAGTCGCCCGGCTGCAACTGGCTCAAGCCTATTTGGTGGCCGGCGGTGGCTTGCGCGGCGGCAGTGCGAGGCAGCCCGATACCGACCTTGTGATAGGCCCACTGCACCAGACCACTGCAGTCAAATCCACCCGGCGCGTTACCACCGTAAACGTATGGCGTGCCCTGCTGAGCGAGTGCGACGGCAACAGCACGGGCCGACGTGCTCAGCTCTACGGCGGCGTCCGCAGGGGACGCTGTCACTGTTGTCGCAGCCGAGGTAACTGTCTTGGCCGGGACAGCTTTCGCCTCCGCGACCGCCGCCGGGGCTTTCGCCCGAATCGCGGTATCAACGCCCTTTGTCACCGGGGTTCTGGCTGGAGCAGCGCTTGCGGGTGCCGCCATCCTGCCACGGGATACCTGCAGCTGCTCGCCCGCGGCGAGGACTCTCGGATCAGTGATCGTCTCTCCACTGCCCTTATCCAGGCGCTGCCCACCAGGCATGGCATCACCAGTGAGGGGTTGCGCTGCCGAATGTCTCGGCGGTGATGAGGCAGCATGTCGCCCGGCAGCGCTGTTGCTGGCGTGACGCCCGCAGATTGGGCCGCCATCGATGCCTGAAGCCGACCATAGAGCCTGCACCACGGTGGTCTGCTGGCGAGGTTGCCCGGCGCGGAACAGCACATCACCCGCCCCCGGCATCGTGGTCACAGTGCCCGAGGCCATATTCCCGCCAGACGCACACCCGGTGATCGCCTCCCAGTTGGCATGCAGCGCAACCGAGCCGCTGCCAGCGAGCAGCCCACCTGCCGCCAGCGCAGCACTGGTAACGGTCGCGGCATTACTCCGACGCCGCGGGATGGCACGACGGTGCTTGCCGGGCATTCCACAACCTGCCGTTTCTGGCCACGTCCGGAGACGGAACCGGTGCGCTCGGGAATCAACTGCTGCCGCGGCGTATCACCTCACACACCACGCCAAAAAGCGGCACAGCAAGCAGCCGTCCGCGCCCAACGGCGGATAAATATCGGTAAGTGGCGCTTCCTCGCACGAGAAGGCGGTCACGACATCAAACGTCGACCAGCCATCGGATCATTGTTACCCACCAGCCCACCTAAATTATGCGTCCCTTGTTTACTCACCCGTCAGGCACGTCGGTGTCGGCAATGTCGTTAAGCCTCACAGCAACGGTAGGTGCAGATTTAGACACCGCGGGTGAGCGTCGCCCAGACATGCACCTTAAAGCGCGCCAGGATATCGGAAAGTTTCCCCGCGTGACAGCTTCTCGCCTCCTTCACGACAGCCGGCGCAGCCAGTATCAGCCGCCGTCGAGCAGCTCAGCTGCCACCTGAAGAGGACACGAGAGGACAATCAATGGACCCCATAATCCAGACGCTGACGGTGGCTATCATCCTGCTTATTATAGGGATAATCTGCATGGTGCTCGGGGTCGTTGGCCTTGCCTGGAAGACTGGATACGACAGGCGACGGATGGAAAAAGCCAGACATGCGGCAAGATCGGGTGAAAATACCGATCGAATGCAGCAGCAGCCAGAACGGTCCCTCATCTGATTTCGAACCATTTGGGCGCCGCTATATCTGATTTAGTCGCCGGGTCGCGGCCAAGCACAGGCGTTAGCTCGTATAGAGATTTTTTAACGACCACGCTCATTGCTGGTCCCGAGCCGCACCGGCCTGACCCGGTCAACACATTGATGTCGTTGCTGCGCCCGTTGCCGTCGGCCTGGCCGCACACCGGTGCCGGCTGGCGTGACCAACCCACCACAGCTGCCCGGTTGCACTGTTGACTTCCGCCGCCTAGGGCCGGGCGACCAACTCCGGCCTTTGGAATCCCGGTGCGGGTGCGCCCGGTCTGCCGCGTGATCACGATCGCCGTGACGCGCTGCTGCAGCGATGCGGCCCCGTCGGCCAGCCATAGCGGTACTGGAATTCAGAAGCCCCGGCCAGCAGCCATGCGCTCGGAGCCCGGACCTTCCAGGAAGAGTGCATCCCGTCGCTGAGGCCAGCTCTGCTGTCGTCGCGGCGCGTCCCAATAGTGTTCATTTAGCTGACAGCTGCCGGTCTCGATACGGCAAGAAAAGCCGATGACCATCGTCGAGACAAACGCGCAGGGAGCCATTCGAGGCACGCCACCGCTGATCTGATGATAAGCCGGCGAGCATCGACAGCTCCACGCACTAAGACATGCAGAATACAGGTCGCTACTTACCGCGGCTGAACAATGACCTAGCGAACTCGACACCGCAAGCCGGTGGCCGGGTTTCGGCACGCAATGTTCGAGGCTTCTTGCTTCCGCCAACCAAACGCCTACCGAAGCCGCATATCGCTGCCGCTGGCGGCATGTGCCTGTCTTGGAGAAACACGAACATGTCCACCCTGTCTCTAGAACAACTCCACGCACGCCGCGACGAGCTCACCATGCAGCTCACCGCGCTCCAAGCACAACGGGTGCAGATAGCTAACGACGTACGGAAAGTGGAGGCAGACCAACGCGCCGCACGCGCTCAAGGCCAGGATGGTGCCCTGCTCACCGAGCGGCGCAGGCAGCGAGAGATTGGTCTGCGACAGACCTCATGGGCGATCGAACAACTTCGCGAGCGGCTTGCAGACACAGACGCCGAGATTCGCCGGCGTGATCCGCTCAAGGCCCTTGAGCGTGATATCAGCAAGCTGTTGGCTGATCTTCAGATCTACGACACAGACCGGGCACGGCTTGACGGTGCTTACCAAGCCGCCATCGACACCATGGCCAACATTACCCAGCAACTACACGAGCTAGTCTGGACAACCCGGCAACGCCACGACGATCTGCTCGCCCGCGCACGGGACCTCCGTGCCACCGCTCAACGGCTCGGTCATCCCAGCCTCGCTGTGCCGGCACCCCGCAGCTGGTCGCAGCCTCTAGAGCAGGCGCTGCGCGGAACCGGTGCCGCCTGGCGCGCCTACCTGACGTCTATACACAATCGGGCACCGGAACCCTTCGCCCGTGAACTGGGAGCCGCAGCGGCGATCGCGCTTGCGACCCGCCGTCAGGCGAAGCGTTAAAGTACCGTTTCGCTTGCCGGGTACCGCGCAAGATCAGGCCTTTACCAGCGGGTGATTAATTATGTACCGCGGATTTGGTGACCCAGACGTCCCACGGCACAGTCCAGTCAAAGTAGTTCCCGTCTTGAGACCCTAGCTGCTGAGATGATCCGGTGATCTCCACGGGATCTCCTGGCAGCACTGCGTTGAAAATCGCCTTTGCCGCTGAGGGGGAGAGATTGACGCAGCCGTGCGAAACGTTCCGGCGCCCCTGCTGAGCGATCGACCATGGCGCCGAATGGACAAATTCCCCATTATCAGACACCTGTACCGCCCAATGGGCCTCAACATTATAATAATCGAATTTTGGGTTGGTCATGAAGAAAGTAGGGAATTTTGTCATAACCACATGGATACCACTGTGGGTCACTCGGCGCGGATCAGAGTCGAGGCCATAGCTAGCCGCATAGTCGGCGACCTGTACACCGTTGGCATAGCTTTTCAAGCGGTGGGTTTGCGTGTCACCTTTGAGCACATAGGACCGGCCGATCGTAAACTTTGCCGTGAGGTCTTCACGACCGTACGCGCCGTTGCCCATAGATAGCCCGTACAGTCTTGCGGTGACTATCACGTCAGTATTGGGTGTAAAGTAGTTCTCGGGGCGCCAGTGCACTGTCGTGTCGTCCAGCCACGCCCAAGATCCCTCGGTCGGCACCGAGGTCTGAACTGATAAGGATCGCTCTACCGCGGCCTTGTCCTTGATAGGGGAACTGAAGGTAAGCGCGATAGGCATCGCTATCCCATAGGTTGCGTTGTCAGTGACGTTGAGCTTCGCGCCGACCTGATCGGTAGGGCTGAGGGTATGGAATGAGCCCTGAACGGGGATCTGCACACCGTCAGAATCAATAGCCGTGCCCGACCAGGTATAGGTCTTGTCATAACCAAGTGGCTCGCCGACAGTCCACGTCGTCCTGTCCGCCGACAGCTGCCCGGCGACGGCCTTGCCTGCCGGGCTAGTCAGCCCGACGGCGTTGAACGTTCCATCACGAACCGCTATCCAGATTCGGCCTACCGGATTGACGCCAGTGGCACCATCGCCAGGTTGCATCATTACTTGCGGTCGCGGCACTGACACGAAGTTCAGCGCCGGAGCACCTGCGCATCCAGAAACCGTGATCAACAAACTCAACACAACGATAGACATCGACCGCCAGCTAAGGGGTGTGCGGGTCAACGGTGGAACTCCTTGACCTGACAGTTTCCGAGAGACATATCGCCACCACTACAAGATGGCGCGCCCGGAAGCACTGGCGTGGTCATCGCTCACCGCGCGAAAACGTTAGCGGCTAACGATGATGTAGTCCTTTCTGCCAGTGCCGTATGTCCCCTGTTCATCATTCTGAAAACTGTGACCGCCGCCGAGACGGCGTAGGCCGGCGATCGCCAACGACCGTCGATCAGGGGCAGTCAAAGGGAGACGTCGATCAGTATGGTTACAAGGGACCACGGCAGGTGCTGACAAAACCGCGGTTTCCGACGAGATGATCAGCTGCCACTGACAGGGATGGATGATGACCTCAGCCGAGCAGGTAATCCATGGCTTTCGCCGTACCCCGCACGCAGCGGGTCATTCGGAGGAGACCCGACAGGCATTGCGTGAAGCGTTGCAGAACGTAGATCTACTGGACAGCGTGGCCGGCGTGTCGGTAATCGAGCTTGACGATGACGATGCGGTACTCGTTGGCAGCGACGGGCATGAGATCACTACCTGGAGAGAGGACTACCCGTACACCGAGCGGATGGATCGCCAGGACTACGAACGCACCAAACGGGCCCTCCAAATTGAGCTGCTGAAAATGCAGTCCTGGGTCAAAGACAGCGGCCAGCGGGTTGTGGTGCTTTTTGAAGGCCGCGACGCGGCAGGTAAAGGCGGGACCATCAAACGCTTCACCGAGCATTTAAATCCGCGCGGGACACGAGTGGTGGCATTGGAAAAGCCCAGCGAGCGAGAGCGCACGCAGTGGTATTTTCAGCGCTATTTTAATCAACTGCCAGCCGCGGGGGAAATCGTACTATTCGATCGATCTTGGTACAACCGCGCCGTCGTGGAACGAGTCATGGGATTTTGCACCCCCAGCGAGTACGAGGAGTTCATGAATCAGACCCCCGGGCTGGAGCGTGCATTGGTGGATGATGGTATTCATCTGGCGAAGTTCTGGTTTTCAGTCTCCCGGGCCGAGCAACGGAACCGGTTCATTATCCGCGTCATCGATCCGCTCCGGCAGTGGAAACTCAGCCCCGTTGACCTGGCTTCCGTCGATCGCTGGGATGACTACACCCGGGCAAAGGAGGCCATGTTCCAACGTACCGACATCCCGGCGGCGCCTTGGACAGTGGTGAAAAGCAACGATAAAAGGCGTGCCCGGATTGCAGCTTTGCGCTGGGTATTGTCTACCCTAGACTATCCCACTAAAGACCTAGACGTCGTGGGAACACCCGATCCCCTCATCATCGGCCCACCACGCCAGGTATACGAGCAAAGTGAACGGACAACTGAATGCAGCGCGTAAGGACTGCCTGCTGGGTATGCCGGTAAGCCACCACGGGCCACCGGCAACCAGATCCAAGCCTTCACAAGTCCAGGCAACCCTGCTAGGCCGCCGCGACACCACGCAAGCTTTGATGGCGGCCGCTGGGCGCCGCGGAACAGACCTCGACTGGCATGCCGTGAGAAGGGAGACCCATGAGCTCGCGGGCCAAGCAGGCACAACGGCTGCCACTGACTCCACTCGGGACGATTGCGCGAGGTCTCGCCGCGGGCGCCTTCGGCACAGTGGCAATGGACCTGCTGTGGTTTGCCCGCTACCAGCGAGAAGGCGGGCAGAGCAGCTTTACCGGCTGGGAATTTTCCTCGGACGTGCACAGCTGGGACGAAGCGCCTGCGCCGGCGCAGGTTGGCAAGCGCCTCATCGAAGGACTCTCCGGGCGCGAGCTGCCACCCCAACGTGCCGCGCTGGTCAACAACATCACGCACTGGGCGTACGGCATGCTCGCCGGCGCGCAGTACGCAATCGTCGCCGGATCGTTGAGCGCTCCGCGGATCCGCCATGGGCTGCTCTTCGGATCGAGCGTGTGGGCCGCCGGTTACGCGGTTTTGCCCGCCGTCAAGCTGTACAAGCCGATCTGGGAGTACGACCGGCGGACTTTGGCCAAGGATTTCAGCGCCCACCTCGTTTACGGGCTTGGCACGGCAACCGCCTTCGCACTGCTGTCCGCCGCGACCGGAAGGCGTGAACACCGACCGTGTTGAACGACCCGCTGGTGAGCTGGACGACCAGCTGCAGGGGGTTAGGCATGGGGCCGGGTGAGCAAATCCGCCCAGACACGTTTGCCGCCTTGATGGTCCTCGCAGCCCCACCGATCCACCACAGCGGCCACCAGGTGCATGCCACGGCCCCGCGGTTGGTCTCCGCAGAGCTCGCCGACGACCGGGCGTACTGCCGAACCATCGGCAATCGAGACTCTTAGCCACATGTCGGACAGAGTGAGCTCAAGGACGATACTTGCCTCACCGCCGACATGGTCAACTACATTGGTGACCAGCTCGGTGACCACGAGAGCAACATCGTCGCGGTAGCGGTCGACATCCCAAGCACTGAGCAACTCAACGGCCATGTGCCGGGCAGCAGGGACGCTGTGCACCACGGTCGGCAGGTCGATCCTCGCGGTCAAGGTAGCCATAACGCCCTCGTTCTGCGGGCCATCACTCGATGCCCTGGTGGCCGTCTCCGAACACCGTTCCAGCTAGCCACCGATTAAGCAACGGCCATTGCGACGCAGCACCTGTTGCCTGCAACACATATTGCCGGCGTCTCCACCGAAACCCGCCCGTTGATCGTCGAACGAGTCACCCATGCCCTGGAACCCTGACCACACAGGCAGCCGTCGGCGCCGAAAGCAAGCGCGCGCCTTGCTGGCCGAAAGGGCAAGCATTAACCGCATCGCTGCCCTACTTGGCGTTACCCGCCAGCGGATCTCGACGCTTGTCCGCAAGCGCAACGGTAACGCAGAAGGCGGCCCGCTTACATGACCGTTCGTCAGCCGACTTTCCGCCCAGAAGCGGCGTTGAACTGTTCTAGGGTCCTATCGGCAAGCCGTTTCCTAGCGTCCTAGCGGCGTTGCCGAGTACATCAGAGGTATCAACCAAGGATCCCGACGTGTCGAGCAATGACCGCGAGGTATCCTTTAATGAGGCGTCAATCCGCTGCGCGGAACCTCTGATCGACTGCAATGAATCATTGATGCCGGCCACCTGGCCCGGAATGGGCTTCAAACCGGTGTCGATGTCGCTCAGCGCCGAGTTGATCTCCCGGATATAGTCCGGCAAAGGTTGCACATTGGCCGTTGCGCCGGCTACCGAATTAGACGACGTGGCCAAACCGTTATCGATCGATTCGAGCGCCCGAACAATACCGATCAAAAAGCCGATCACCACGATAACGACGACGAGCCCGAGCGTCGTGAAGATCCACATAAAACGGGAAAACGAGGCCGTGCCGGCAGGTTGCCCAGCGCCGACGGTCCCCAACGAACGCTGACGTTTTGATTGCAGGAGTGTCGCTTGCCGGCTTGCCATTCTCGATCTTCCTACACAGCGGCGCGGGCTGATTGATGAGATGTAAACAAACCTTAGCAGCCAAACAGCGGCACGCCGAGCAACAGTGAGCACAAGAAAGCACTAGCGAGCACCAGAAAATCACTAAGAGCGACCAGGCGATCACGCAGCGTTTCAAAGTGGGGCGATCTCGGTGTACCGATCCCCCTACCGCTGACCCTGCACCGGCTTGTCACGGAAGGTCTCGCAGGCTGATCCTCTGCCCGGCGCTGCGCCCGCTGGCCTTGGATGGGACACGCTACTACCGTCGTCGGCGCAACGTGACGAGCGCGACACAGGAGGTCTTCCCGCGATGGGTGACGAGAGCCAGCAATTGAGCAACCTTCTCACCGAGAACAGGGTGTTTCCGCCCAGCGAGGAGTTCGCCGCGCAGGCAAACGCCACCGCGGCGATGTACGACGAAGCAAACGCCGACCGTGAAGCTTTCTGGGCACGCCAAGCGCACCGGCTGCACTGGGATACCGACTTCGAACAGGTGCTCGATTGGTCGAACCCGCCGTTTGTGAAATGGTTCGTCGGTGGCAAGCTCAACGTCGCCTACAATTGCGTCGACCGGCACGTCGCTGATGGTCACGGTGATCAGGTTGCCCTGCACTGGGAAGGTGAATCGGGCGACACCCGCACCATTACCTACGCCGACTTGCAGCGGGAAGTATGCAAGACAGCCAACGCCTTGCTGTCTTTGGGCTTGCGGGCCGGGGACCGGGTGGCCATCCAGCTGCCGATGATTCCCGAGGCGGTATTCGCCATGCTCGCCTGCGCCCGGCTAGGGATGCCGCACAGTGTGGTATTCGGGGGCTTTTCAGCCGAAGCGCTTCGTAACCGGATTATTGATGCAGACGCGAAGCTGGTCATCACAGCCGATGGCCAGTTCCGCCGTGGCAAAGCAGCCCCGTTGAAGGCCAACTCCGACACCGCGCTAAAGGAAATTTCCACGGTACAGCACGTTGTCGTGGTCAAACGCACCGAGATCGACATCGACTGGACCGAGGGCCGCGACCTGTGGTGGCACGAGCTGGTGGATTCCCAGTCCGCCGAACACACCTGCGAGTCGTTCGACAGCGAGCACCCGCTGTTCATTCTCTACACCTCAGGTACGACCGGGAAACCCAAGGGCATCCTGCACACCAGCGGCGGCTACCTCACCCAGTGCGCCTACACCCACGACGTCGTGTTCGACCACAAAGCTGGCCAGGACGTCTACTGGTGCACCGCAGACATCGGGTGGGTCACCGGGCACAGCTACATCGTCTACGGGCCACTGGCCAACCGGGCTACTTCGGTCATGTACGAGGGCACTCCGAATACTCCCCACGAGGGCCGGCACTGGGAGATCGTGCAGAAATATGGCGTCAGCCTTTACTACACCGCGCCGACATTGATCCGCACCTTCATGAAGTGGGGCACTGAGATCCCGGAGAAGTACGACCTGTCCTCACTGCGGGTGCTGGGCAGCGTCGGCGAGCCGATCAATCCCGAGGCCTGGATGTGGTACCGGGAGCACATCGGTGGCAACCGTTGCCCCATCGTGGACACCTGGTGGCAGACCGAGACCGGGGCGATCATGATCTCGCCGCTGCCCGGCGTCACGGCGACCAAACCCGGCTCGGCGATGTGCCCACTACCGGGCATCAGCGCTCTTGTCGTCGACGAGTCAGGTAAGCCAGTCGAGCGCGGCCACGGTGGCTACCTGGCGCTGGACCAACCGTGGCCCGGGATGTTGCGCACCGTCTGGGGTGACGATGAGCGGTACGTGGAAACGTACTGGTCGCGCTTCGCCGAGCAGGGCTACTACTTCGCCGGGGACGGCGCCAAATACGACGATGACGGTGCCATCTGGCTGCTAGGCCGGGTCGACGATGTGATGAACGTCTCGGGTCACCGCATTTCCACCACCGAGGTGGAATCCGCGCTGGTGTCGCATCCGACAGTGGCCGAGGCCGCCGTCGTCGGCGCCACTGACCCGGTCACCGGGCAGGGCATCGTCGCCTTCGTGATCCTGCGGGGCCACGTTGCCGAGGACGAGGCCAAGGGTGAGGAGGCGATCAAGGAGCTGCGCAACCACGTGGCCCAGGAGATCGGGCCGATCGCCAAGCCACGGCAGATCATGGTTGTTTCGGATCTGCCAAAGACTCGCTCGGGCAAGATCATGCGGCGGCTGCTGCGCGATGTCGCAGAGCACCGCGAAATCGGGGATGTCACCACCCTGGCGGACTCCTCCGTCATGGACCTCATCTCCGAAGGACTCAGATCCGGCTCCCAAGAAGACTGACTCGCTCAGGTTGGTAGCCCTTCAAGGGCTACCAACCCCGGTGTAAAGCGCCTTAAACAGCTGCCAACCTCTTCTCCCGGCATGCTGAGCAGATGCGCAACGAGCTGCCCGTCTGTGGTTCGGTCTCCATACCGGAGACCGAACTGGGGTGGCGGTTCTCCCGGGCCGGCGGCCCCGGCGGCCAGGGCGTGAACACCGCTGATTCACGCGTCGAACTGGTCTTCGACGTGGCCGCGTCTACGGCGTTCACCGAGGTGCAGCGAGCTCGAGTGCTGGACCGTTTGGGCGGGCGGCTGGTCGACGGTGTACTCACGATCACTGCCGTCGAACACCGCTCGCAGCTTCGCAACCGCCAAGCCGCCCGGATGCGATTAGTCGCGACGCTGCGCGCAGCGTTAGCGCCGGACCCACCACCGCGCCGCCCGACCCGGCCCTCCCAGGCAGCTCGCGAGCGCCGCCTCGCCGACAAACGGCACCGGACTGCCACCAAGCGGTATCGCCGCCCTGTAGAGGAGTGAGTGGCGGAGTAAGCCGGCAGGCAACCAGAGCCGGCGCGTAGTCTCGGCTGGCGTGAGACGGCAACGGCGCGCGGCTGGCGAGCTCGAGGCCGAAGTGCTGGCCGCTCTGTGGGCTGCTGAAACCCCGCTGACTACCTCTCATGTGCGGCAGGCAGTCGGCGGCGATCTGGCCTACAACACCGTGCAGACCATCCTGGTCCGGCTGTACGACAAGGGGCTCATCGACCGGCTGACCGACGGACGTCGTCACGAATACTTCCCGGTCAAAGGCGCCGAAGAGCTGGCCGCCGAACAGATGCAGGCGTTGCTGAGCCGCGGCCGGGATCGTCAGGCAGTGCTGCAGCGGTTCGCCACGTCGCTGTCGGTGGAAGATGCCCAGGTGCTGCGAGCGATGCTGGGACGCCGCCCATGACCATCAGCGTATATGTGCCGGCGGCGCTGTCACTGCTGCTGGCAGCGATCAGCCAGATCGTCGTTGCACGCACCGCTCCCACCCGCGTCGTCGCTTTCGTGGTCGCCGCCATATTGTGCGCAGCGGCCGCAACCTGGGGGTTGGTGCTCCTAGCGGCGACCTTGCTGGGTGATCTGTCGTTGGTCGCCGACGAGGCTCTCGAGCGGGGGGTGCAGCTCCAAGATCCGGTACCCACGCTGATCGGCGTCACCGCCACCATCCTGCTGATCATCGGCATGGTCCGGGTGGGGCGGGTGCTGCGAGCCCGCCGGGCCACCCACCGGGAACTGCATGCGGTGTGCCGGGCATGCGGAACCGGCGAGCTCGCCGTGGTCTCGCTGGACGCCCCCCACGCCTTTGCAGTGCCGGGCCGGCCAGGACGGATCCTGGTAACCCGGGGCATGCTGTCGGTACTCGACGGTGACGAGCGGCGGGTGCTGCTCGCCCACGAGCGGGCCCACCTGCAGGACAGGCATCACCGGCTTCGGGCTGTTGCCGAGGTGTGCGCCGCGGTCAACCCGGTGTTGATTCCAGTCCGGGAAGCAGTCGCATACCTCGTCGAGCGCAGTGCAGACGAGCACGCCGCGACGGTGACCGGCAGCCGGGAACTGGTCGCTCGGGCGCTGACAAAGGCGGCGCTGGCCAGTGGATCGGCCAACCGCACGCCTGCGTGGCCGGCAGCGCTGCGCTTCACCGGGCGCGGAGTGTCGGCCCGGGTCGCCGCGTTGCAGTGCGATCCTCCCCGGCCCGAGCCGCTGGTTCCCAGCAGCGTCCTGGCACTGGGCGTGGCCACCGCGATCGCCGCCGTCCAGGCAACTATTGCTTTCTACCAGCTCATTTACTGGCTGTGGCTAACCTGACCGGCCGCCCTCTGGTCACGCTATGTGTCCGCTAGTCTCTTACACCCTGTAGGAGATCGTCCTGACACGGCCAGACAGGCCTCGGAGAGGGCCTGGGATAGGCAGGGACTGGAATGGGCACACAGGCACCGAGCACAGCAACACGCGTACTGGTCATCTCGGGCAGCGTAGGAGCGGGCCACGATGGTGCAGCCGATGAGCTGGTCAGTCGGCTGGCCAAGCTGGGTGTTGCCGCGGACCGGCGGGACTTCCTGGACGCGCTGCCGCGGGCATGCCGGTACATGCTGCGGGATGGCTACCGGCTCAGCGTTGGTTACTGGCCGGCGTTTTTCGACTGGTTGTTCGCCAACCTGGAGCGCACCGGCTGGGTACGCGGGGTGGCACTGTGGCTGTGCAAAATCGCCCAGCGTGATGTGCTGCGGTGGGTAGGTGACCACGACGTGGTGGTGTCGACCTACATGTTGTCCAGCCAGACCCTGGGCCAGCTCAAGGAAGCCGGGCGGATCAACGCGACGCTGGTGACGTTCCTGACCGATCCAGCGGTGCACCGGACCTGGGTGCACCCCGCGGTCGACCACCACGTCACAGTGACTGAAGCCACTGCCCGGATGGGGGAACAGGTCTACCAGACACCCATGCGGGCCGTCGGTGGGCTGGTCTCACCCCGGTTCGCCGAGCCCGTCGACCCGGCCCGCCGCCAAGCATTGCGTGCCGAGCTCGGGTTGTCCCCGGACGGCCTGGTCGTGCTGCTGGCGACCGGATCGCTGGGGATGGGCGACGTGCCCAATGTCGTGCGGTCGATCACCTCGTCGGACATCGGGGAAGTCGTGGTGCTGTGCGGTCGCAACGATCATCTACGCAAGCAGCTGTCGGCCCAGCCTGGGGTGGTGGCGCTGGGCTGGCGCGATGACGTGCCAGAACTGATGGCGGCGGCCGACGTACTGGTCCACAACGCCGGTGGGCTGTCACTGACCGAGGCGTTGACCGCCGGGTTGCCAGCGGTGACCTACCGGCCGATCCCTGGACACGGCCTCGCCAACTCCGAGGTCCTCGCCGAGGCGAGGCTGGCACCCTGGCCGAAGAATGACAGCGAGCTGGTCGAAGCGATCCGCAAGCAGGCGGTCGACCGGGGTGACCCCAGCTGTGTGGTGATCAATCCGGATACCGCAGCACTGGTACTGGAATTACTCGCCGAGCGCGATCAGCAGGTGGTACCCGGTCAGGACGCGCTACCGGCCTGAGCCCTCAACGCGCTGGAGATGCTCCCGCAGCGGGCCGAGTTGGCAGCCCAGCTGATCAGCCAGCTCGACCAGCAGCGGTAACGCTGCCACCGTGGCGCGCCAGCTACCAGCCACTGGTGTAGTGCAGTCTGAGTCATGCAGCAGTACCGTGCCGCCCGGGGTGAGCTGACTTCGGACCACTGCGGCGACCTGGGCTGGGCTGCGGTCCTGCCAATCCCGGCCCCAAGCAGTCCACAGCACCGGGCGCAGTCCCGCGCACCGGGCAGCAACCAGCGAGGCTGATGTGAGCACCCCGTAGGGTGGGCGAAACCAGTCCGGGCGGGTTCCGGTTGCGGCGGCGACCACCGATGCGGCCCGCGTGACATCGCGACATACGTCGACCGGACCACGAACCAGGTGGTTGCGATGGGTGAAGCCATGGACGGCGGCCTCATGCCCAGCGGCGACCACCGCCGCAGCAACGTGAGGATACCGCTGCACCTGCGCACCGAGCATGAAGAACGTCGCCGTCACGCCGAGCCGCTCGAGCGCCTCGAGCACTGCGGGAGTGCCGTCCGGATCGGGCCCGTCGTCGAAGGTAAGCGCCAGGTGCCCTGGGCGGCCCAGCCCGGCCAGGCCGGGGCAGACGGCCACGCGCAGCACCCGGCCACGCAGCAGCGTCGGACCCACCCACCCAGCGATCGCCGCCGTGGTTACCGCAGCTAGCGGTCTGATCACCGAGTGGACCCTACTCGGTGATCACTTGATCATTGCAGGAGCTCGAGCACGCGCGACCATACCGCTGCGGCTACCGGTTCACTCAACATCAGACCGAAGAACCCCTCCAGCTTGATCACTTCGACCTGCCAGTGCAGGGCGAGAACCGCGCACCCTTCCGGATCGATGTGCACGCCACGATGGTGGCCTACCGCATTCACAGGGTCGCAAGCCGCTCACCTACAGGCTGTAGGCTGGGGCAGCTGTGACCGTCGCCGTCGTCTTGTCGCTGATGGCCGCGGTGTGCTTCGGGGCTGCCTCGGTGCTACAACATCAGGGGGCGAATCGGGTACGCCGACGGTTCCCGCTGAACCCTGGGCTGCTGGTTGCCGTCGCGCGCCAGCGGTTGTGGCTGCTAGGGGTCGTGGCCGAGGTGACCGCAGTGGCGCTGCACATGGTGGCGGTCAACCTCGGAGCGCTATCGGTGGTGCAGCCGCTGCTCACGATCGGCCTGGTCGTCGCGCTGCCGATGCAGGCAGCGCTCGGGCTCCCGGTGCGAAAACGGGCCTTGCCGGCGGCTGGCCTCACCGTGGGTGGGCTGGCCATCTTCCTGGCCGTCCAGCCAACCGTCGAGTCGCGGGACCCGCAGAGCATCGGCGAGTGGCTACCCGGGCTCTTGCTGGTCGCGTTCGTGGCGTGTGTTGCGCTGATCGTCGCGCTCACCAACCCTGACCGGGTCCGTTCACTGGGCTTGGGCGCCGCCGCTGGGTCGGTATTCGCATTATCGGCGGCACTGGTCAAGACCTGGGGAGAGATTCTCGGTGCGGGTGGACTTCCCGCGCTGGCCACCAGCTGGGAGCTGTGGACGGCGTTGAGTGCTGGTCTGGTGGGTGCGCTGTTGAGCCAGGCCGCTTTCCAGTGTGGACCACTGGGCGGCCCGCTCGCGGCGATGATGGTGGTCGACCCGGTAATCGGCGTCAGCGTCGGCGCGATCGTGTTTGGTGAATCCTTCGCCACCGGTGTCCTGGCAGTAGCCCAGGCAGCGGGACTGGCCATCACGCTAGCCGGGGTGTGGTTGCTGGCCACAGGTGAGCGGCGAGGCCGTGACACCGACCGCACGTGCGGCAACGCGCTGGCGGGCCGGGAGTTGCAACCCAGCGACGCGCAACCCGAACACCTGCAACCGAAGCTGCCAGGGTAGGGAATACTGCCGTCAGCCGCTTGCATACGAGGCATGGGCATCAGGACACCGCGACGCACCGCGCGTCGGCACCAGGGCCAGGCAGGGCGGTGAGTAGGCTTGGGGGCGATGGTGGTGCGGACATCCGGGGTGAGCCCGGCGGCGCTGTCGCCCCCCGGGCGGCGCCGGTTGGGGTGGTGGACCCGCGCTGCCGTGCGGGCCGGGCTGGCCACGGCCGGCTTGTCGCGGGGGCTGAGATTCGGCGCAGGATCGATCATCGGTGGCCGGGTAACGCTTGCATTAGACCGGCAAGCCTTGCGGCGCCTGGCAACCGGGCGCCGGGTCGTTCTCGTATCGGGTACCAACGGTAAGACCACAACCAGTCACCTGGTAGCGGCCGCGGTGCGCACTGCCGGTCCGGTGGCCCACAATGCCGGCGGTTCGAATATGGCCGACGGGGCGGTGGCGGCGCTGGCCGAGGCACCGGACGCCGAGTACGCCGTGCTCGAGGTTGACGAGTTGCACGTGGCCGCAGTCGCCCAGGCCGTCGACCCTGCGGTGGTGGTGCTGCTCAACCTCACCCGCGACCAGCTGGACCGCGCGACCGAGGTAGGTGCCATTGCCTCTGCCCTCGGGCGAGCGCTGGCCCAGCACCCCGGCACGGTGGTGGTGGCCAACGCCGACGATCCAATGGTGGTGTCGGCGGCCACAGCGGCACCTGGCGCAACCCGCACCGTCTGGGTCGCTGCCGGCGCTAGCTGGCTGGGTGACGCGACCACATGCCCCCGGTGCGGCTGCACCCTCACCTTCACCGCCTTTCACTGGGAATGTGAATGCGGGCTGGCTCGTCCCACCCCGGACTGGTGGATCGACGGCAGCAAGGCATGCAGCGCTGATGCGGTGCTACCGCTGGACATCCAATTGCCCGGCCAGGTCAATGTGAGCAATGCCACGATGGCGTTGGCGGCCGCCCAAGCCGTGGGCGTCCCGGTCGATCGAGCCGCGTCGGCGCTGCGTGAAGTCGACGTGGTCGCCGGCCGGTACGCGGTGGTGCATCGCGGATCGCAGGATCTGAGATTGCTTCTGGCCAAAAACCCGGCCGGCTGGGCCGGGATGTCCTCGATGCTCAGCGAACCGCGACCACTGCTGATCATCATCAATGCCCGGGAAGCCGATGGCCGGGATACCTCGTGGCTGTGGGATGTCAACTTCGAGCAGTTCACCTGCCGCCAGGTGGTGGCCAGTGGCGAGCGGGCCGCGGATCTGGGCGTGCGGCTCAGCTACGCCGGCCTAGAACACCAGACGGTGCCAGACCCGCTGGCCGCGCTGGCCACGCTGCCTCCCGGGCAGGTCGACGTGGTGGCGAACTACACCGCCTTCCACCAGTTCCGCCGCCGGCTAGGCCGCGAACAGAAAGTCGCCAGGTGAGCCCAGATTCCACGGTCGCGATCGGCCTGCTGCTGCCCGACGTCCTGGGCACCTATTCCGATACCGGCAACGCCACCATCTTGGCGCAACGGTTGCGCTGGCGTGGCATTCCCGCCGAGATCGTCACCATCACCGCTCGGGACACACCGCCGACCAGCTGTGCGGTGTACCTGCTGGGGGGCGGGGAGGATACGGCCCAGCTGTTCGCCGCTGACTGGCTGCGCCGCCATCCCGAGCTGCGCCTGGCGATGGAGGCCAGTGCGGTCACGCTGGCCGTGTGCGCCGGGCTGCAGGTCCTGGGCCAGTCCATGACCGACACCCGCGGCAAGCACTACCCCGGTCTGGAGTTGCTCGACATCACCACCGCGCCCGGCCGCCAGCGCTCGGTCGGCGAAGTGATTTCCACCTGCGCGATTCCGGGCGTGGGTTCGCTGACCGGCTTCGAAAACCACCGCGGTATCACCACCCTGGGCCCGGGCACGACCGCGCTGGGACGGGTGGTCACCGGCACCGGCAACGGCACCACCGAGCCGGGGACGCGGCAGCGTGGCGAGGGCGTACTCACTGAGCGCGTCATCGGCACCTACCTGCACGGCCCGGTGCTGGCGCGCAACCCGGCGCTGGCTGACCACATCCTGCAAAAAATCACCGGCCAATCTCTGGCGCCCCTTGAGCTGCCCGACCAGGCCGCCCTCCGCGCCACCTACCTGTAGCGCACGCCCCTCACCCGTCTCAAAACAGCAGTCTGGATGCAGACTGCTGGAAAAGCCGGCCTCAAAACAGCAGTCTGCATCCAGACTGCTGTTTTGAGGCGGTGGTAGGGGTTAGTGGGCGAGGAGCCAGATGAGGCTGGCGGCGCCGAAGACGGCGCAGTAGATGGCGAACGGGGTAAGGGTGCGGGTCTCGAAGTAGCGGGTCAAAAACCGGACCGCCAGGTAAGCACTGACCAACGATGCGATGCTGCCGGCGATGATCGGGCCATGGATGCCGGCACCAAGCGGGCCGGTCAGATCCGGGATCTTCAGCGCGCCGGCGGCCAGGATGACCGGCGTCGCCAGCAGGAACGAAAAGCGCGCGGCATCCTCATGGGACAGCCCGCGCAGCAACCCGGCGACCATCGTGGCACCGGAGCGGCTGATCCCGGGAAGCAGAGCCAGGATCTGGGCAGCACCGATGAGCGTGCCCCGACCCAGAGACATCCGGGATAGTCGGGCATCGGCAGCAGCCCCGGCATCGCGAGCCGACCCCGGTGCGTCTGCGGCGGCGACAGGCGACAATGTGGCGGCATCGGCTCGCTTGCGCAGCTGCTCACCGAGGTAGAGCACCAGCCCGTTGGCCGTGAGGAATGCCGCCGCCGGGATCGGCCGGCCGAGCGTGGTGCGGAACAGGTGGTCCAGCAACAGGCCACTGATGCCGACCGGGATGGTCCCGACGACGAGCAGCCAGGCGAGCCGCTCGGCCGGGCTGCCGATCCGCCGGTGACGCACCGAGCTGGCAAAACCGGTGATGATCCGGATCCAGTCCCGCCAGAAAAAGACCAGAAGTGCCGCGGCGGTGGCCACGTGCAATCCGACAATGAATGCGAGGTAGGGCGATTCCGGCGCGGACACGTCCAGGTCCCGTGCCCAGCGCCCGCCGACCAGCGCCGGAACCAGGACGGAGTGCCCGAGGCTGGAAACCGGGAACAGCTCGGTGACACCCTGGAAGGCGCCTACCACGATGGCCTCGAGATAGCTCAGTTGACTCACAGGTCTCCTCACACTGGCCTTGCGACTCCCCGTCGACCTCGCGCCAGCCTCTCCCGACATGGAGGTATCGAGGCTGAGGCGGCCTTTGTGACCCCGATATGTCTCCATGCCGGATGTGGCGGGCGTGCAGAGGATCTCATTGGGACCGGGCAGCGTTGGTGCCGGCACGCGCGCGGCGGGCGGGCGGCTTTTAGCCTGCCGGTATGACACGTACGCGGCTGTACCGCAACGGTGTTCTCGAGGCCGAGAACTTCCCGGTTCAGGACATCTCCGACTACATGGCGCAGCCGGGCGTCACCGTGTGGCTGGACATGTGTGCCCCTGATGCCAATGGCCTGGCCACCATCAGCGAGGAACTCAACCTGCATCAACTTGCCGTCGAGGACGCTGTTCAGGAGCATCAACGCCCCAAGCTTGATCGATACGACAGTCACCTGTTCGTCACCGCCTACGAGGTGGCCTTGGAGGTGACCAGCGGGGAGCTCAATGCCTTCGAGGTGGCGGCATTCGTTACCCGTAACGCCTTGGTCACCGTACGCAAGTCCGAGCAGTTCGACATCACCGGTGTGGTAGCGCGCTGGGATGCTTCACCAGACTTGGCCAAATACGGAGTTTCGTTCCTCTTGCACGGCCTGCTCGACTTTGTTGTCGACAGCCACTTCAACGCCGTGCAAACCCTCGATGACGAGATCGAAGCGCTTGAAGATCTGCTTTTCGAAGACACGCGCCCGGAGATGGCCGTGCAACGACGATCATTCGAGCTGCGCAAAAGCCTGGTCAAACTGCGCCGGGTGGTCTTGCCGATGCGTGAAGTGGTGAACTCCCTGATGCGCCGTGACCTGCGCATCGTCGATGACGCGATGGTGCCGTACTACCAGGACGTTTACGACCATGTGCTGCGGGCCACCGAGTGGACTGAGAGTTTACGGGACCTCGTGACCACGATCTTGGAGACGAACCTGACGATCCAGGGCAATCGGCTCAATGTGATCACTAAGCAGGTCACCGGCTGGGCCGCCATCATCGCAGTCCCCACCGCCGTCACCGGCTTCTACGGGCAGAATGTGCCCTATCCCGGTTTCGGTCATACGTCCGGTTTTTGGGTCTCGACAATTGTGATCGTGGTGTTGTCGGTGGGCCTATACGTGCTGTTCCGGCACCGCGACTGGATCTAACGCCAGTAATCATCACGTGATTTCGAACAGGCTGTTACGCGATGATGACGCCAAGTTGTCTGGGGCGCAAAATCCGGACATCGGGGTAACGTTGAAATAGTGGTGACCGCCTACGTCCCCCCACCGCGAGATCCTAGCGATCTTCATACCCCGCCCGGAGGGTGGCCGGTTGGGGAACCCCGCACCGGCGGCGAGTACCTTGAGCGTCCCTCGATTGTCGAGTTGCTGGACCGCGCCGCCAGCGGCCGGATCAGCGTGGTGATCGGCGCGGCCGGCTGGGGCAAGACCGCAGCGGTCAGGAGCTGGTCGCACCGGCGTCCGACCGCGTGGCTGCGGTTTGAGGATTATGACGGTGTCCCCGACCGGCTCCTGAATTCGTTGTCCGCGTTGTTGCAGCTCCACCTTCCCCCACCGAGCGAGGATGTGGCGGCGCTGAATGTCGACCACGTGGAGACCGCGGCCACGGCGATGTGCCTCTGGGCGCAACACTTCTTGCGGACAGATCTCATGCTGGTCCTCGATGATCTACAGGGGTTGCGGCCGGGCGGCGACGCCGCACGGATCGTCGAGATCCTGTGCCAGCGTGCGCCAGACCGGCTGAGCCTGGTGTTGATATCCCGGCACGAACTGCCGTTTTCCTTGCAGCGGCTACGGGGCCGCGGCCTGGTGACGGAAATCTACGCGTCAGATCTTGCTTTCGATCTCACCGAGATTGAAGCTCTGTTGCGCAGCACCGTAGGCAAGCAACCTGCTGGGCTGGCCGGGCGTGTGTGGGAATGCACCGGCGGCTGGCCAACGGCGGTGCACTCCGCCGTCGAGATGCTCCGAACGGTCCCCTTGGATCAGCGTTTGGAAGCGGTCGGACGGCTGTCACATCGCGGGGAACGCTTCCACGAATACCTTGCCGAGGAAGTGATCGGCACCGCACCCGGGTGGGTTCAGCAGCTGCTGCGCAGGTTGGCGATCGTCGGCGAGGTCCGGTCCATGACTGAACTCGGTCACGAAGTCACTGCTGGACAGACCGATACGACGAGCAGACTCACCGAACTGAGCCGTCAAGGCCTCGTGCAACGCGGCGGCCCGCACAGCACGTGGTCGCTCGTACGTCCGTTGCGCGACTACTTCGAACACGAGACAGCGCCATCCTCCACCGAGCGGGTGGCACTGCACATGACAGCGGCCAACGAGTGCATCGACCGCGGAGCACAGGCGACTGCCCTGCGACATCTGTTGGCCGCAGGCAACCATGCGGCGTGCGCCTCGATGCTGATCGATCACGGGGATGCCATGGTTGAGCACGGCGAACCCGACGCCGTGCTGGAGGCCGTCCAGCTGCCAAGCGAGTACCTCGACGACCCACGTATCCAGCGCGTTCTTGGACTGGCCCAGCAGACGCGGGGCCAGTGGGCACAAGCGCTCGCGCATTTCCAGAACGCCGGCTATGACCGGCATGAGCTAGCGCCCACCCTGGCTTGGCGGGTTGTGTGGACCGCTTTCGCCCGGGGCGAGTTCACCGAAGTGCACGCGTTGGTCCGGCGGACGCAGCTGGATCGCCGCGACACCGTCGACGAGACGCGCGTGCTGACCCTGGCCGCGAACGCCTACTGGATGACCGGTGACCTACCGAATCTTCGCAAGATGGCGTTGCAGGCCCGGGCCGCGGCACGGCAATGTGACGACCCTCGTGCGTGGGCCAGCGCGCACCGGGTTCTCGCGTTGCTGGCGGCTGCCGAGGGGGATTGGCGGCAGGCTGACGCGGACTACACCGATGCCCTGCGCAATGCCGAAATCAGCGAAAGCGTCCTTCAGGTGACCTGGCTGCGGGCTTGCCAGGCACTGAGCCAACTGGAAGCGGGTGGGCCTGCGCAAGCGCTGGCGGATGCCCAGATTGCGTTGAGCCTCAGCGAGCGATGCGAGAACCCATTCCTGATCGGGCATGCGCTCACCACCCGGGGCCGCGCCCGGGCACGCCTGGGCATGTTAGAGGCGGCAACGGGTGATTTCGTCACCGCTTGTGACCTGTTCCAGCGGCTCGGCTCGCGGTTCCTGGCCTGGCCGCTGTGCGGCCTCGGCGACCTGCACCGGACCAGGGGTCAGGTGGTCAGGGCCCGGGCAGCGTACGAGGAAGCGCTGACCCTCGCCGAGCCACACCATGATGTGTTGGCGCTCAACTCAGCGCTGATCGGCCTTGCCCGCATCGACGCGGCCGAGGACCTGCAACAGGCACGGGAACGCGCAGACCGGGCCCTGGAGTTGGGCGCTGACCTCCGGAAGGTTCCGTCATTGCTGACCCGCGGATGGATCACGTTGATGGACGGGGATCGGGAAGCCGCATCAGCGGATGCTGATCGAGCCGCTGTGGCCGCCCGGCAGCGGGGAGACAGGCTGGGACTGGCCGAGGCCATCACGCTGAACGTGCTGGCTTCCCGCAATCCGACGCTGAACAACGCACCGCTTCGGGAAGCGATCGATATCTGGCAGGAAACAGGTTGCCGCCTGGAGGAGGCGGCGACGCGGATAGTGGCTGCTCGCGTCGGCGCGAACATTCCCCAGCTTGATGCCTACCATGCGGACCAGCTACTTCGTGATCACGGTGTCGACGTCGACTCGCGGCGGGTTGCCGGACCGCTCAGCGTGCTGGTCCAGACCGCACCCGCCGTGTCGATCCAGACTCTCGGGGTATTCAAGGTGATCCGGAATGGGGTGCCGATCCCGAATACGGCGTGGCAGTCGAAAAAAGCCCGAGACCTCCTGAAAATCCTGATAGCTCGGCGCCGCCCGACCCCACGGGAACAACTCATGGAGCTGTTGTGGCCGGGTGTGGACCCCACTGTGGCCGGTAACCGGCTGTCCGTCCTGCTATCCACGGTTCGCGATGTGTTGCAACCGCAGCCCGACGGGGAGGCTCCCCTGGCCGCTACCGACGGTGCGGTTTCGCTGAACCGCGCCCAAGTCCGGATCGATGTCGAGGATTTCCTGGCGCAAGCCAATGCTGCGTTTGACGCATACCGGGCGGGAGAGCCGGATGCTACCGCCCAACTGGTCGCTGCCGTCTCCGCCCATTCCGGAGACTTCCTGGAGAACGACCCCTACCAGGAGTGGGCCACGACGCTCGCCGAGGAGGTCCGGGCCGCCCACATGGCCCTGCTACGGGCATTGACCGCACGGCTGCGTGCCGCAGGCGCCACCGACGACGCTGTGCGCTACACCTTGCGCCTGCTCGAACAGGACCGCTACGACGAAGAGGCCTACCGCACGCTCATCGGGGTGCTATTTGACGCCGGTCGCCTCGGTGAGGCCCGCCGGCATTACGAAAACTACGTCCGCCGGATGGCGGAGATCGACGTACCTCCGAACCCGTTTTCGGAGATGACGTCACAATAAGGTCACAAGCCGCTAGGGTCCGCAGACAGTAGCCAAGCCAAGATCGGTGACCATCAGCCTGAGCACGTCCGTGAGCGCGGAGTTGATGAAAAAGTGGTCCCCCGGAAGCATGTGAGCCCGGAATGCTTTCGTTGTGTGGCTTGACCAGCCCTGCACGTCTTCCGGGAACACGTCTTCATCCCGCAGGCCACCGAAAGCAGAAATAGGACAGTTCAACGGGGGTTGCGGGCGGTAAACGTAGGTCTCGCTCAAGGTGCAGTCGCTGCGCAAAGTGGGCAGCATCACATCCAGGAATTGCCTGTCTGCCAGCAATTCCGCAGGAATACCACCCATTGCTTCGAGCTTGGCAATGAACTCCGGGTCAGGCAGGGTATGCCAGTCCGGCGAGCGGCTGGGCAGGTGCGGCGCCCGGCACCCGGAGGCGAACAGGTGCACCGGCGCCACACCATCGCAACGCAGCCGGCGCATCAGTTCGAACGCGATCAACGCGCCCATGCTGTGACCGAAAAGCGCGAAGGGGCGGGTCAGGTAACCAGCCAGCCCGTCGGCCAGCCGGCTGACCAGCTGCTCCATCGATTCGATCGGTGATTCGTTGAAGCGGCTTTCCCTACCAGGAAGCTGGACCGGCACGACCTCCACTTCTTCGGGGAGATGCGCCGGCCAGCCCCGGTACCTGCTCGCACCGCCGCCGGCAGGGGGTAGGCAGATCAGCCGCAACCGCGCGGCTGGCCGCGGGCGGCTGACCTGTACCCAAGACGAGCGAACCGGCGGCTGCGCCATATGAGCTCCCTGATCAGGACTGGGCTCGGTCCATCTGTTCCCGCAGGCTACGCGGTCGCATGTCAGTCCACACCTCGTCGACGTAGGCCGAGCACTCGTCTTTCGTGCCTTCCTTGCCGACGCGGTGCCAGCCTGCCGGCACATCCAGGCCGACCAACCACAGCGAGTACTGGTCCTCGTCGTTGCGCAGTACCTCGTACCTCGCGTCGTCGTCCATATCCTCAATCTCCTTTCCTGACACCATCGTGTTGATCGGTCATGGGTGCCGAAGATGTTTCTGTTATCGATCCGGTGACAACCGGTTGCCGGGGGAAATTGCGCAGGGTGGGGCTCAGGGTGGCAACCACCGCAACCGCCGCGACGCCGACCGCACACACCAGCACCGCGTGGTTCCCGGGCAGCGCCGAGGCCAGCAGTCCACCCAGCACCGGGCCCAGCGCACCGGCGACACCGGTGACGATGCCGAGCACGCTGCTCTGCCGGCCGCGCAGATCATCAGGCGTGAGTAGCAGTTGCCGCGTGACGATGGTCGTGTTGGCTGTGGGTGGCAGCAACGCCATCGCGGCGAACAGCGCTCCGAACAGCCACCCACTGTCGACGAAGGCGGCAGCCAGAGTCAGTGCCGACAGCCCCCAGAACACCGTGATGATCGAGGCATAGGGGCTCAGTACCCGGGTCAGCCGCGAGGCCGCCACCGCGCCCAGCAGCCCGCCGACCCCCAGCATGGCCGCGATGATGCCGATCTGACCCGACGGCATGCCGCGAGTCTTCAGCACCACGATGACGATCAGGAAGAAGGCGCTGATAAACAGGTTGAGCACCACTGCGCAGAGCGCAGTGACCCGGATGTGCTGGTGTGCCCAAACCCACCGCAGGCCGGTCAGGATCTCCCGGCCCAGGTGGCGGTTCGGCGCCGGTCGCGCCTCCCGGGCCGGCACCCGGAGGAACAGGAGCAAGACACACGCCGCCCCATGAGCCACCGCATCCGCCAGGAACGGCACGAAACGGCCGGCAGCGAACAGAAAACCACCCGCCGTAGTACCTGATAGCTGCGCCACCGACCCGCGTGCCGCATTCAGCGCGATCGCCGTGGACAACTGCTCTGGCGGCACCACCCGCGGCAGGTAGGCATCCTCCGCCGGACGAAACAATGCGCCGCAGATCCCCATCACCGCACCCACCGCGATCAGGTACGGGATCGGAACCATGTTCCACCACAGGGCTGCCACGAGGGTGGCGGCCGCCACCATCTGGATCGCCTCGCAGGTCAACATGATCGTCTTGCGATCCCAGCGGTCCGCCAGCGCTCCCGCTGGCAGCCCGGCGATCAGCTGCGCCGTGGTGATCGCCCCCAGCACGAGGCCGGATGCGGCGGCCGACCCGGTAAGCGCCAGCACCAGCAGCGGGAAAGCGAGCACCGTGGCGCTAAGACCGAATCCGGAGAGTACCTGGCTGATCCAGAGCAGCCGGTAATTGCGGTTATGCGACAGCGGAACATGCAGGCTTTGGGACACGGTGCTCTGCCCGGGGCTCATCGGGAGCCTCGGCAGTCCCGCGCGATAGCCCGTAAAGCCATGGCGAAATCGTCGGCGACGGCTTGCACGGACACCTCACGGTGGTGATCGGGCTGGTAGCGCCAGGAGAATCCAAGCCGCCCGTGCTGCACCCCGCCCAAGACTTCAAGCAGGTGCGTGCCTGGATCGGCGGGGTCATGAACCTGGCCGATCGAGCCGTGCATGGCCCGGTAGAGACCGCGCTCAGGACCTTGGACCGCAGTGTCCCACTGGCCGAGGTAGTTGAACGAGATCTGCGGTCCCGGGCCAGCGTTGGCGAGGCGTTGACGGGCCTGCGGGGAACTCAGGTAGCGCAGCGCCCCGAAGCCGATCCCGTTGCCGGGAATGGCACGTAGCTGCCGGCGCACCGACCTGATCAGATCCCGCCATCTGGGTTCGGCTCCATCAGGCAAGGTCAGCGCAACCGGGAACATGGTGGTGAACCAGCCGACAGTGCGGGAGAGGTCGACACCATCGAGGATGTCCTCGCGACCGTGGCCCTCCAAGTCGATGGACACCCGGCTCTGTCCCGTCCACCTGCTCAGCGCCCATGCGAGCGCACCGAGCAGAACGTCGTTGATCCGGGCGCGGTAGGCGGTGGGCGCCGACCGCAGCAGCGACTCGGTGTCGTCGGTATCCAGCAGGACAGATACCGCACCCGACAGCGGGCCGGGCTCCCGGGTTGCCAGATCCACCGGTAGCGGATGCGCCTCCAACGCATCTGCCCAGTAGTCGAGCTCGTGCTCAAATCTACCTTCGGCCACATACTCGCTCAGGCGCTTGGCCCAATCATGGAAGGACGTCGTCTTGCCTTCCAGCTGGACCTCCTCGCCCTGCACCAGCTGCAGGTACGCCGTGGCGAGGTCCTCCAGCAGGATATGCCAGGAAACGGCGTCGACCACAAGATGATGCGCGGTCAGGAAAAGATAAGATCCCCGACCCTCGCCGAATGCGAATAGCGCTGCCCTCAGCAGTGGGCCCGTGCGTAGATCGAAGCTCGCGTGAATGTCGTCGGCAATCCTTTCCATCGTCTCCATGGCCGCGCCCTGATCCTCGGCGGCGCGATCCGACAGATCGATCAGGCGTAAAACGTTCGCCGACCCGGGCGCAGCGTTGTCCGCTCGCCAGTGCCCGTCGACAAGATCGAACCGCATTCGAAGCGCATCGTGGTGTACCAGTAACGCCTCGAGTGCCTGCTCGAGGAGCTGCGGGTCTACGTTTTCGTCGACCTCTGCCAGCATCGACTGGTTGAAATGGTGTGGATTGACTGGATGCGTCCGGAAGAACCAGTGCTGGATCGGCGTGAGCGGGGTCGCGCCGGTGATCGATTCCCGGTTGGCTTGCTGACCGTCTGCCGCGGTGACCACCGATGCCAGTTGGGCAACGGTCGGGTTGAAGAAGATATCCCTGGACGCCAGCATGAACCCGGCCTTACGGATGCGTGAGACGAGCTGGATGCTCAGGATGGAGTCACCGCCAAGCTCGAAGAAATTGTCTTCGACCCCGACTTGCTCCACTCCCAGGACCTCAGCCCAGATATCGGCCAGGGTGTACTCAGTCGCCGTCCCCGGGGCGACATATTCTCCTACCGGCTCGGCGAGGCGGTCCGGGGCCGGGAGAGCCTGCCGATCCACTTTTCCATTCGCGCTTAACGGCAGCGAATTCAGCACCGAGAACGCGGCCGGAATCATATAGTCGGGCAACAACTCGGCGATGTGCGCGCGCAGGTCCGCGGGAGTAGGAATGACTTCAGTGGCCGGCACCACGTAAGCCACTAACTGCTTGATCCCTGGCGTGTCCTCCCGCGCCACCACGACCGCCTGAGCCAGCTGCGGATGAGCGGCCAGCACCGATTCGACCTCACCGAGCTCGATCCGGAAGCCCCGGACCTTGACCTGCTCGTCCACCCGGCCGAGGTACGCCAGCTCCCCGCCAGGAGCCCACCGCACCAGATCGCCACTGCGGTACATCCGCTCACCGGGCGCACCGAACGGATTGGCCACAAACCGGGCCGCGGTCAAACCTGGCCGCCCCAGGTAACCTCGCGCCAGCCCGATCCCGGCGATATACAGTTCGCCGGCCACACCTACCGGCACCGGCCGCAAGTAGTCATCGAGCACGTATATACGGGTATTAGGAATGGGAGATCCGATGGCTGGACGGTCCGGGCCCGGCACCAACGGCTGACTCCAACTGGCTACGACGGTGGTCTCCGTCGGTCCATACGAGTTGATCATCCGGCGACCCGGAGCCCACCGGCTTACCAACTCCGCACTGCACGCATCCCCACCGACGATCACGGTCTGCCACGCCGGCAACCCGGTCTCGGTCATGTCCGGCGAGATCGTGGCCAACGCCGCGGGCGGGACCAACGCATGGCTGATTTCCTCACGCTCCAGGACGGCCAGCAGATGCTCTCCAACCAGTGGCTCGTTGGTGGCCGGCAGCACCCACGTCGCTCCCGCCAGCAGCGACATTCCAAGCTCCAGAATCGAAGCATCGAAACTCGGTGACGACATCGCCAGCACCCGGTCACCGGAACCGGCCTGGTAATGCTCAGCCTCAGCCGAAACAAAGCTACTCAGCCCGGCATGCGTGACCACCACGGCTTTGGGTCGTCCAGTGGACCCCGACGTGTAAATCACATAAGCCGGATGAGCCAGGGTCAACGGGTCGAGCCGGTCGGCATCAGTGGGAGCGTGCCCAGGCATGGCGTCGATCCGGACCGCCACTTCCGGATCATCGAGGAGCATCCGAGCCGTCCCCAGCTGTTCAGGGATTCGGCCCGCAGCTCGGTTGCAGCTCAGCACCAGGGCCGGGTCGGCGTCGGTGAGCATGAATTCAATCCGTTGCTCCGGGTACTCCGGGTCGACCGGGAGATACCCGCCCCCAGCCTTCGCCACCGCGAGCAAGGCGACGATCAGCTCCACCGAATGCGGCAAAACCACCGCGACCAGCTGCTCCGGGCCGACCCCGGACTCGACGAGCAACCAGGCCAGCCGATTGGCCTGCTCGTCCAGCTCGGCATAAGACAGAACCATGGGACCGCAGCGAACCGCCTCCGCATCTGGCGTCCGCGCCACCTGAGCTTCGAACAGCTGCGCAAGGCACGCCTGCGGCACCTGCCGATCAGCGCCATTCCACTCCACCAGCAGCTGGTGCGCTTCGGTTGCCGTGAGCAGCGGAAGCTGCTGTATCGGCTGATCTGGGTTGGCCGCGATGGCGTCGAGCAGGACCACCAGGTGCTGCGCCATCCGGCGCATCGTGCTGACGTCGAACAGATCGGTGTTGTACTGCAGCATTCCGACCAGCACGTCGCTGGTTTGCTGGAACTGCACGGTGAGGTCGAAGTTCGTCGTGGTGACCGGGAGTTCAAGGGCGGAGACATCGAGCCCGGCTAGCTCGGTGAACTGCCCGGGCGCGTTTTGCAGCACCACCATGGCTTGGAACAGCGGGGTGCGGCTGGTATCGCGGACTGGTACCAGTTCATCAACCACCCGTTCGAAGGGCACCTGCTGGTGAGCGAAGGCGTCCAGCACGGTTTCCCGCACTCCGGCCAGGAAGTCGATGAAACTTTGCTGATCCTCCACCCGGGATCGCAGGACGAGGGTGTTGACGAAGAATCCGATGAGTCCTTCTAGTTCGGCTCGGTCGCGGCCGGAGGTGACGGTGCCGACTGCGATGTCGTTTTGCCCGGAGT
>JAJPIR010000026.1 GCA_021324675.1 Actinomycetota bacterium | reverse complement strand
TCAGCACCGGCAACAGACCGAGCGCCGACGTGAGGCATGTGCCCTAGCCAACCGCTGGTGCCTCAGTGCCTGCCTCACTCCCACCACCGCCCGTCCGGCAGCCCATCACCGGGCGCAAACACCGCCGTTGATAGTCGGCGCACGGGGGTCTACTACCCCCGCTACCGCGCTGGTCAGCGGCCATTACCCCGGGGGTCTACCCGGGTAGAGGCCCCCCGCTACCCGGTCGGCGGCGCGGCGGGGTCGGTAGCGGGGTCTGATCAGCGCACCGTACCCATGCGGCGTCATCTAATTGAGTGGAAAATCGCACCTTCCTCGCCGCTGACTCGTTACGCGTCCTTGCCCCCGTATTCCCCTGACCATGTGGAGGTGATGTGCCAACACCCCGGCCATAACCACCCCGCCGCCCGGCCCCGCACCAGATGACCGCGCCAGCACCACCCCAGCGATCCCGTCACCACGGCCGAGCCCGGACACCCTCACCGCACACATTCAGCACCTCGTGACTCAAGCCCCACCCCTGACCGACACCCAACGCACCGCACTCCGAGCCATCCTCCAACCCCGCACACCAACCACCAAGCACTAAACTCACCAACGGCACGACCCGCCCCCGGCAGCGACACACCCTGTCCGCTGCCAGGGGCGGCCTACTTTTTCAGGGAAACGAGCACGCGCCACCCGACAACCGTTCCCGCAACCCGCCGGCCAACCGCCGGACCGCGTCCTCATAAACGACACCCAGGTGATCGTTGAGACCTCGAACAGACGGCTTCTACCCGGGCGGCTACGAGACACTGAAACGATCGTGAAACTCGGCGGAAGTAAATAGGTGGTTTAAAGGATCGACCTCTTCGTCTCTATGCACGGATCGCGCTCCTACCTGCGGCAAGGCTAAGAAGCGCAGGTCAGGCCCTCGGTCTCCGTCGGCCTGACCAAGGATCTGCCGCTACGCACACCCAAGATCGTCTCCCGGCTGTCGGCCGATAATGACTGCGCATGCGCCTCGTTATCGGATAGTGAACAATTAGCCGACAATAGTGTCCATCACCACTGTGCAATTGATAATTCCGAGCTGGGTGCTGCATTTGATCACCGACCGTGCAGCCACAGCCTCGACGCCAGTTTGCGGGCCTAGACGCCGGCCCGGCGCATAGCCGCACCACCCGCCTGCGCATCCTTCAACGGCTCGAGCCCGAGTGTCGGTTTTCGCGCACCCGTGATGCACCATGCTTTTTCCGCGAGTCGACGTAAATCAGCGCGAGTGGTTTCAGCATGTAGTCATTACCTACGCGCTCGACCCAGCCAGTCGTCATAGCCCGACCGTGACACGTTCAGTACCCGGCAGTTACTGAAGCCATCTTTGGTTGGTGTCCGTATTACCCGGGAGTCTGCACGGCTTGCCTGAGGGCCGTGGGTGGGGCTGACCGCGGCGAGGGGCAGTGTGCATGATCACGCGATGGCCAGTATGGGCGTCGCGGTGGGGGCGCTATGGTGCCGGCGCTGGATTCGGGGTGACCCGGGTGCCGGTGAGGGTGTCGTGTCGACACGGCGATCGTCGCCGAGACAGCTGCCGGTCACGGTGGTAGCGCCAGTGTTGTCCGGTCGTGGCGTGGTCATCGTGGCCTCATCACGTGTGGCCAGGCGCGGCGCTCTGAGATGTCCACATCGTCGGTAAATGCTTAGAAGGAGAAGCGTCATGGCAGTGCATGCAGGGTTGGGCGTGGCAACGCTCGTACTGACCACGGGAATGTTTGGTTTAGCTGGTCCGCAGGCTGCGGCGTGTCCGGTGGCCGATCGTGCCGTGTTGGCGCACATTACGGGGACAGCGGGGAATGCCGGGCAGTTGTTGTGTGGGGTCACTACTCGAACCAAAGGCTTGCCGGGCAGCGTCGGCATGACGCTCAACCGTGCCCCGGCGGGGCAGTTGTTGGTCAGGCTGCAAAACGCCAAAAATGGGCAGTTTTTCGGTCAGCCGAAGATGGTCAATCAAGGCAAGCAAACCACAACCCTCGTTAGCGACGTGCTGGCCGGGACCCAGTTCCATGTCTGTGCGGCCAGCCCGAACGGGTCCCCCGGTGGCCCATACGACGCGGACTTGTCCTACTGAGCCGTAATTAGGCGACGATTTACTGTGGTGATCGTGTTATAACAGGCAATGTGACCCGGTAAGTTATCATCGTGTCGTATCGATGAACTCCACCGATGTTGCCTCATCCGATACGGCAACCGCCTATCGAGCCATGTTTTGCCGTCGCCATGCGCGATATTTGCTAAGCTTGTTCACCGACCACGAATGGTGGTCGACGTTGGGCTTCATTGGGGTGATGCGGTTTGTGCCCCATCCTCCCGGTGCGTGGGTGGTATCGGCGCACACCTTGTCGGCGATCCGCGCGGTTGTGACCATCCGTGGCAGCGTGGGGTGTGTGTTGGTTGGTTCTGGCGGCTACGCGTTCGTGCAAGACTGCGGTGCGTGCTTGAGGCCATACGTTTTGCTGTTATCGGCACCGTGCTGATGCCGGTTATTTGAGGATGTTGACCGCGCGAGCGATGACCAGTGCCACGGTGACCAGCGAGACCAGCGATTGCATGAGCATGGTTAACTTGGCCCACCGAGACAGTGGCATGACATCGGTGGGGCTAAAGGCGGTGGCATTCGTGAACGAAAGATAAAGGTAATCAACGAACTCGGGTTCCCAATCAGGATCGGCAAGCTCAGGGTTTTGCATCTGCACGAACTGGAAATCAGGCAGGCGATGCCGGGCGTGCGCCCGGGCGGCCGGCCCACCCCGATCAAACTGCCAGTACCACACCCCAAAAGCGATGATGTTGGTCAGCCAAATCGCCGCCCCAGTGGATAACAAAGCAGCAGCATCGTTGCCCTCGGTACCGCGAACCAAACCCATGACCAGCAACGTTGCCGACCACGCGTTCGCCAAACTCAGCAACCCAGCCAGCACCAAGCTAGCGATCCGCAACGCGGTCGATTCCCGATTAAACCGGACCGGATTGGCCACGATCAACCCGACGAGGAGAGCGAACTCCAGCCCGGGAAACAACCATCGCAACTGCGGCGCCAACCGATCGGGCAACACCACCTGCAACCCGATAGCCACCATCATCGCCACCGCAACCGGCCACCGGTTTTCTCCGCGGGTCACCCGCAGCCACGCCGGAACGTGCACGTGATGCACGACATTGCGGGCTGTCTGGGTACCGGTGGCGACCGCGCGGGCCACCTGAGTGCCGGCGCCGGTCACCGGATGGTGCCCGGCGCACAACATCTGCTCTAAACGGGCCAACTCGGCATAAAGCGCGTTCATGACCCGTAGAGGATCGTGTGCAACACCATCACCAACGTTGTCCGCGGAGCTAGCACCGCTGGCAGCCTGCCCCGCAACGCTGTGATCACCAGACTCGGGAACGACCCCACCCCGATCTGCACCGTCGATCATCATTTCTCCCAGTCAATCAGCCAGCCTAGTATTTGCTTGCCTGTGCGCTCTGGATGCTGACTGGTTTAGCCGATGCGGTCGTGGTGCCTCGGAAGCCGGTCAGCCTTGCCCGACACCGCAGGCCGACACGCTGCCAAGACCCGTCGCTGCGCGAGCCTGTTACCGACAAGCGTGATCGACTGCTACCCGTGCATCCGGTAACTGCGGTCACGCCGTGGAAGGTTGCTTCCGTGGCCATCCCTCAGGGCCAGTTCCGAACAGTGCACTCGGCGCCTGGTCGTTCGGCTCGGTCGCCGGTGATCGCGCCTCGTATCGAGGCAGTGTCCGGTTGTGTACTGTTGGATCAGACGTTGTGGCCACACCCTTTATCGGTCTCATCGAGCCGGAACCGATCATTCATGGCATCCGACCGCCTGTCGACCGATTTTCGGGTTAGCACGCGAATAGGGTGCCGGTCACATATGGATGGACAGTTTCGCTAGTACCCCGGACTTTATGACAACCCAGGTGCCGATGGCGATGAATACGGTGGGGATCAGCCAACGCCCGGCGGATCCCACCAGGGTGCTCACCGTCTTGCGGCTGCCGATTAGGGCCGCGGCACCGCACCACACGGCGAGCAAGACACAAAACAGTGCGATGGTCAGCGCTTCGGCGCCGGGTGAAAGATCGATGAAGTGCAACACGTAAACGGTGACGTTATCGACACCGTTGGCGATCGTCAGCACTGCCACCGACCACGTGCCGGTGGCGCAGACGTAGGTGGGGTGGCGATGGGCACGCAGCAGACCATGCAGCCCCAGCGCAAGAGGCACAACACCAAGCAGGCCCACCCAAGCGTCGGCGACCAGGCGCAGCCCGGCGGCAGCGACAACGCTGACTACCACCCAGGCGATAAAGCCAAGGTATTGTCCGGCGACGATCTGTGCAGGGCGGGGAACACCGGTGCCGCGGCTGGCGGCGAACAGCAGGGTCAACACCACAAAGGCGTCAACATTAGTGATCACAAAAATGATGGCTGCGCTCCCCAGCACAGTTAGGATCGGCATGGGTTAACCCAGATGCCGACCAACCTGGAGCATGCCGACCAATCCGGATACTGCCTGTGTCTACACGAGCGCGACACGGTGTATCGGTCCCGGGCAATCAAGCGTTTGACCACGCTTGTCTGCCGCCGTGGATCGGCCCCGCACCGTTGACCCATTCCGCGATACCCGTCTCTGTGAGCCCATCTGCGGACCTCGGCGCGCCGCTCGATGCCATGACACACTGGTGGACACTGGTCAGCCGATCATTCCCAGAGCAGCGACCGCTGTCGAGACCTCCAAGTCGCCCGCGCGCAGCCTGACTGCCCGCCTGGGGCACAGCCAACTAAGAGCGTGTCTCATTTGGCTTTGGCGAGTTTTTTGTAGCAGGTGAGCACGGCGGCGAGGGTGAGAAAGGCGCAGAACAGGTGGGCGTGGCGTTCGTAGCGGATG
>JAJPIR010000249.1 GCA_021324675.1 Actinomycetota bacterium | reverse complement strand
GGGTCTGGTGGCGTGGTGGGGGGGGGGGTTGGGGGTTTGGGACGGGGTGGGGGTGGGGGTTGGGGGGTCGGTCGGTGTGTGGGGTGGGTTGGGGGGGTTGTTCGTGGGGGGGGGTGGGGTGGGGGGGTTGCTACTGGTGTGGGGCTGGGTGTCGGGGTGGGTGTGGCTGTGGTCCAGGTGATGGTGACCTGCCCGTTGCCGTTGTTGATGTTTCCGGTGTTGATGCCAGCGTTCAGGACAGGGGAAGTGATGGCCGCGGAAGCAAACGCGCTGCCGCCGGCGCCACCCCCGCCGGCGCCACCGCCGCCGCCGAAGAGGCCGCCTCCGCCGGAGCCCCCGCCGCCGCCGAAGTAGCCACCTCCCGCGCCGCCACCGGCACCGCCGCCTGCGGTGGTGGTGGTCTGACCACCTGAGCAGGGTGGGTTTTCGGTGCCGGTGCACGGCAGGTTCCCGTGCCCGCCGACACCGCCGGTGCCGGAACTGCCGTCGCCGCCATCACCGCCGTAGCGGGGATCACTGGGATTTGCGCCTGCAGAGTGCAGCCCGGGGTTAAGCCCCCCGGTGCCGCCTGCGGTCTGGGTGCCGCCGGTGCCGGAGACTCCGGCGTTGCCGCCATCAACAATGGCGCCGCCGTTGGCTCCGGTGGTTCCGCCGCCATCCCCGCCGGCGCCGCCGAGCGCGTTGCCTTGGCCGCCGACGCCTCCGCCCCCGCCGCCGCCGCCGCCAATCAGGACACGATCGGAGAGCGTGCAGGTCAGCGTGGCGCAGCCGCTGGCGTTGAGACGGACATCCGAGGAGCCGCCGCCGCCGGAGCCGTTGCCGCCGTTGAATGCTGTGCCGCCGTCGGCTCCGCTGGCATCACCCGCCGTGCCGGGCACGCCACCATTGGAGCCACCAAAGCCGCCCAGCGCGCCTTGCCCGCCCGAGGGGCCATTGTTCATGCCGCCGGAGCGACTAGCCGCCGTCCCGTTGGCTCCCGCACCGGCCACATCGACCTGCAGCACCTGCCCCGGGGACAGGCCGTTCAGGGTCCCGGTGGCCTCGCCACCGTTACCGCCGGGACGGCCGGTGATGTCACCGGCTGGGGACCCGCCGTGAGCGGCATCACCGGCAATGAAGTAATGCCCACCCAAGGCGCCGACCACATCTAGGGCCACTGAGCTCACCCCATCCGGGACAGCAAAGGAGTCCGAACCGATGGTGGTGTAGGTACACATGTTGCCGGCGGCATTGAGCACTCCCGTGTGCCCACACGTCGCCGAGGTCGGCGGAATTGGCGTGGGTGCCGGCGTCGGTGCGGGGGTTGGCGTGGGTGCCGGTGTCGGGGTTGCTGACGGCACCGGCGTGGCCGTCGGTTGCGGTGAGGGTGTTGGTGTTGCAGTGGAGGTGGGTTGGGCGCACATGGCAAAGGCGTGCAGGTCGGCGGAGCCACTGGCGGGTGCGCCACCGGCCTGGAGCAGAGCGGTCCAGGCGGTGGGGTCGGTGGTGGCGTCGGGAACTTCAGTGGGTGGGTTTCCCGATCCCGTGGAGGGGTAGCTGCCGCGCATGTGGTAACCCTGCTGGGGTTGCAGGCCTGAGGTGGTTCCGATGGTTTCGTCGGCTCGGAAGCCGCCGCCGAGCAGTTGGGTTCCAGTGGGGCAAACCGGGGTGGCGGTGATCACTCCTCCCGCCGTGGAAGAAATGTCCTGCCGGGCCACCTGGACCGGTCCGATCGGGTCGGAGGTGCACAACGCCACGGCGGTCACCGTGTCGGTGGACGCTTTGTTCCCGGCTGAGCCGTAGGCGCTCCACGAGGTGGCTGAAGTCGACGCGTTGGCGGCAGGCACTCCGGAGGAGTCGGAGGGGTAGCTGCCCATGGGTTTGAGGTTGCCTAGATTGCCAACGGTGGTGCCGTCGTTGACCTGGTCGGGGGTGGTGGTGTAGGCGCCGCCGCCGACCAGGGTGGTGCCGGTCGGGCAGGTGGCGGTGGTCAGGATGGGTGGTGCGCTTTCTTGGGCGGCATTGGCCCCGGTGGTGCTGGTGGTGGCTACCACGGTGTGGGCGGGGCCGTTGGTGGCGCACAGAGCGAATGCTTCGGCCTGGTCACCGGTTTCGGAGGCGCCGGTGAAATTGGCAATGGCCATCCAGTTACTGGGATTGGTGGCGCCGGTGGCTGCTGGCTGATCGACAGGGGAGGCCCCGGTGGAAGGATTGGTGCCGCCGAGTACCAGTCCGTTGGTGGGCACGGTGGTGGGGTTGGAGGCGTTGCGCAGGTAGCCGCCTCCGCCTACCAGCGTTCCGGTGGGGCAACCGGCGGTCTGGGTCACCCCGGTATGGGTGGTCAGGTTGGTCATCGCCGCACTGGTGGCATGCACGGTCACGTCCGGCAGGCCGTTGAGGGCATCTTGGGTGGCTACCGGGTTGGGGGCTGCCAAGGCGTCAGCCGGCCCCGCTGTCAGCGTCACCACCCCGGTGGCCAGCACCAGCAGCGCCGAGATCACCAGCGAGATGCTGCGGCGACCCGGCAACATGGGGTCAGGACTGTGCGGTTGTTCGCGGTGTGACCGAGCACTCCTGCGCACCAGGCGGCGGAATGATCGGAAGAAACGATCGGGTTGATCTGGCATGGCTACTCCCGTGGCCTTATCGACAGGCCCGAGCTGCGCTGCGGGCACCCACGTCCTTCCGTGCGCCACCACCGCGGGAGAAGATCAATTGTCCCCGGCTCGGGCATGCGCGCAACCAAACAGCCGAATTGCTCTGCATATGCGGTTCCTGATCGGGTGCGCTCACCGCAGGCACGAAAGTCACGCGAGGCACCGTCGGGCTCGCAGACCAACACTCCACGTCCGGCAAGTAAGCAAGGGATGGCGCCCAGCCCTACGACGGACGCCGAAATGGCCACACCCTGCACGCCGCCGGCCGGACCCGATTTCGCACCTCGGGCCTGGGGGCGCTCAGCCGGCGCTGGGTGCGCCGGTGCGGGTCACCTTCACCGGCCCGTCCACCGTCCCTGCGGGACCCGCAGCCACGGCGGATCTGCATGCCGCGAACCGTTACTGAAACATCGATATGGGTGTCAGCCGACAATGCCTTAATGGACATGGGCGATGGTGGAAAGTTGACTGCGCCGCCACCGGGAGCAGGCACCATGCAGGCGTAACGGGCCTAGGACATGCCGTAGGGACACGAGGTCAACGTTGGCGTCAGCCAGCTTGAGGGCTCCCAGCGGGATGACGAGCCCGACTTTTTCAAAGCCGTCGGCCGTCAGGCGGCAATCTTGCGGCCCTTGAGCTGGCGTCTGTTGCGCATGTTGTCTTCCCGTCGCCCGTAGCGCCGCAGAGATGGTGTGGCTCCCGCCCGGCGAGAGTTCCGGCCAGGGCGCCAGAAGTTCGTCCGTCACGGTGGCTGGCTGCTGAACCTGTGGTGCAGACCCGCCTCCGACCTGCCCGACACGTTGGTGGGCGAATCGGACGGCGTATGGCGTGCTCATCTTGGCAAGGTGTCGATCGTCGCGAGATTGGCGTGCGCGCGTTCCGTCATATTTTTCTTCCCGCCCTCCTTATCGCCCTGTCATTTTTCACCATCTGCGGCGCTGATTGACTCGGTAATCTGTAGCCTCCCGGGCTCTCGTTGGCCGGCCTGCGAGGAACTAGAGACCCTGTGAAAACTCTGAATGCGGGCCGTGAAATGGCTCCATGGACGCTGGATGATCGCTTTGTGGATGAAGTGATCTCGCGCGCGAGAGTTTGCTCTCGATGGATGGTTTACGTCTGTTCCGCGGGTAGTTGTCCTTCGTGGGGTTAACTGCAGCCTCTTTTTTTACCGTTGTTCATCTCGCGGAACCAGGCTTCATTGCCCGAGGTTGGAGCAGTGGTGTCGCGCCGACTAAAGCATCCGCATTCTTGAATCCGTGCAACGGATCGTCGCTGCGGCGGTCGACATCGATAAAGTGAGAGTGAGCTAAATTATGCGTGGATACAGATTTATGACTCGACTGGCGCCGCCAACCCTGGCGGTCGCCGCAGCAATGGTGATGACGGTGCTAATCGGCGGTGTGGCCAGTGCCGCGGTGCTCCCAAGCACAACTGGATGGCAGTTCGACGACGCTACGACAACCACCATCACGTTAGCGGTGACACCTGACTCGCCCGCCGCTGACGCGACTACCACCGAAACGTTGACTGCCACGGTCAGCCCGACCACCGCCGATGGCACCGTCCAGTTCGACGACGGCGATACGCCCCTGGGCAGTCCGGTGACCGTCACCGATGGCACTGCCTCAACCACGGCCATGCTCGCTGCGGGTGAGCACACACTGACCGCGACGTTCACCACCACTGACCCCAGCTATAGCGGGTCTGCATCTAACACCGTTGACTACACCGTTAACGGCGTTACTACGGGGCCCAACGATGCCTCCGCTGGAGCGACGGACACCACCACCACCACGTTGGCGGTGACACCTGACTCGCCGGCTACTGACGCCACTACCACCGAAACGCTGACTGCCACGGTCAGCCCGACCACCGCCGACGGCATCGTCCAGTTCACCGATGGCCGCACATTCCTCGGCAATGCCGTGACTGTCACCAACGGCACCGCCTCGACCACGGCCACCCTGGCTGCCGGCAAGCATGCATTGACCGCCTTATTTGTCACCACCGATGCCACCTACAGTGGGTCTATCTCCAACACTGTCGATTACGCCGTTAACGGAAATGGAAGCCGGAATCACCGTGGCATTCCCGGCGGCAACCGCGGCCTCCTCGGGCGCAACGGCGGGATTCTCGGCGGCATTCTGGGCGGGATTCTGGGCGGCAACGCGCGCCACTGATCGGTGCTTGTTGACGATCAAGCATCCGTTCTCCGGTTCCTATACCCGGTGCACTGCACACGAAATTCCCTCTCCCGGTGTGGTTCGCGTGGCCTGGCGTCACCCCAGGCCGGCAGCGGCAGTGGCACGGCAACATTTCGCCAGGAGCGAATCAATCAGGAACTGGCCGCGCAGTGATTGATAGGTATCTTGGTCTGTTGGTGGAGGACGATGTCGTGCACGCAATCAGACCTTGGATCGAGGATCGCTGGCCAATGGACCCGGCCACGGTCCAGTCGATCGTGCTGGTCTTGCACGGAGGGCAGGCCCGCAGCCCCATCACAGTCCGGCGGCGGCCACAGCTGAGCTACCTGCGGATGGTGCCGTTCGCTCAATTCCTCCACCGGCGTGATGGCTGTGACGGTATGTCCGTTCGCATCCTGCGGTATCGCTTCCGGGGGTGGGACGAACCCGAGCGGCACCCGGTCCAGGACGCGAGGTGGGCCTTGAACCAACTTCAAGACCAGCACCGGGAGACGCCGGTGGCGCTGCTGGGCCACTCCATGGGTGCGCGGGCGGCGCTGCGGGTAGCTGATCACCCGGCGGTGATCGCAGTGTGCGCGTTGGCCCCGTGGACGACCCATGATGAGCCGGTGCACCAGCTCGCTGGACGGTCCGTGCTCATCGCGCACGGAGACCGGGAACGCACTACCGACCCGCGGCTGTCATTCCGGTTCGCGGTGCGGGCCAAGCAGGTCACCTCCCGGGTGTGCCGGTTCGACGTGGTCGGTGATGGCCACGCCATGCTTCGCCGGGCGCACGACTGGACGCACCTGGCCGCCCGGTTCGTAGAAGGCGAACTCGGCGTGCAGCAACCCGACTCGCTCATCGAAGACGCCATGCGCCGCCCGCCTCCCGATGGGCTGCGAGTGCCGCTGCCGGTGATGGCCCGAGGCAGGCGGTCACGGTGAACGTCCCGTTCCAGCCCTCACTGTTCGGCCTCGGTGATCCGTCGGCTGACGACTCGTTCAGCACGATGCACCGGGTCCAGCTCGACGCCGAATCGTGGGTTGATCTCGCGCCCGGCTGGTTGCGCGGTCCCGACACCCTGTTCACCATGCTGGCCGAACCGGTGCCCTGGGAGCAGCGCGAGCGGTGGATGTACGACCACCGGGTCGTAGAGCCGCGGTTGACCTACGGGTGGCCGGCGGCCCAGGCACCGCCCCCACTGGACGATCTGGCCCGCCTGCTCTCCCTGCACTACAGCGTCGACTTCGACTCGGTGTGGGCCAATTACTACCGCGACGGCAAGGACTCGGTGGCCTGGCACGGCGATCGGGTGCGCTTTACGCTCCAGCGACCGCGGGTGGCGATCCTCTCGCTGGGCAGCCCCCGGCGCTTCGGGATGCGACCACGCGGGGGCGGATCCCCGCAGTGGTTCACCGTGCACGGCGGCGACCTGCTGGTGATGGGCGGGCGCAGCCAGCACGATTGGCTGCATAGCGTGCCCAAGGCAGTGCACGGCGGACCGCGGATCAGCGTGACCTACCGGCACACCGAGCCAGGCCAGGCCCAACCGGCTAGCCGGCCTGCCGCTGATTGACCCCGCAGGCACACATGTCGGGATCAAGGCGCCGTCAAAGGGCCCCGGACGACGGTGAGATGGGCCAGAAGAGATGGACAAGGCGAAAATGCCGCAGTCGTCGATTCGCTGGTCAGGCCAGCCGGGTGGGGGCCAGCGCAGCGGGGTCGATCGGGATGTCGCGCGGCGGCGGCTCACCGAGGACGATCGTCGCGCCGAGTTCCGCCAACGCCGGGGCAGCTTCGATACCGGAACCACCCTGTCCGGCAAAGAAGTGGAAACCGGGATGCTGCGGCCAGGCGCCGACGACCGGAGCGCGGTCGGCGACGAAGGAGCGCAGACCTGACCAACTCGACTGCACCGAACGCAGGCCGAGCCTGGTAACGGCCTCGACACGCTGCAGGGCGCCGGCCACATCGATCGGATCGGGCCGGGCGTCACCGGGTTCGACCGGCGTCTCGTCACCGGGTGACAGCAGCAGGTTGGGCCCTTCTGGCTTGAAGTACCAACGCTCCCGCGCCTCCACCACCATGGGCAGCGGGTTGGTGTTGGGTGCGGTCAGCCGCGCCGGATCCGGCACCCGCGCGACGACGATCGTCCGCCGTAGCGGGCGTAAGCCCAACCGCCGCACTCCGGCCAGTCCAGCCACGACATCGGCCCACGCGCCGGCCGCGTTCACCACGTCGGCGGCGTGCAAGACCTCTCCGGAACCGCAGCGCACCCACCAGCCGCCGGATCCCGCAGCCAATCCGGTGACCTGGGCTGAAACCCGCACGCACCCGCCCCGCCGGCGCAGCCCGCGGACATACGCGTGGTGCAAGGCCATCGCGTCGAGGTCGCACGCGGTTTCGGTGATAGCTGCGGCGCGCATCCCGTCCCGGCGCAGCACGGGGCACCGGGCCACTGCCTCTTGCGGCGACAGCTCGACCGGGACGTCCGGCTCAGCGGCCCGGCCCGCCAGTTCGGCGTGTAATACCTGCTGTCCCGCATCGTCAAAAGCAGTCCACAGCACTGGGCGGCGCCGTAGCAGCGGTGGTGCACCGAGTTGCTTGGCCAGGGCGGCGAACCGCGGACCGCTCGCCATGATCAAAGACCGCACCAGCGGGCCACCGTGGCCCGGCACGTACATCGCGGCCGATCGACCGGTGGAGTGGGTAGCCAAACTGGGCTCGGTCTCCAGCACCGTGACTCGGCGGTGCGCCGCCAGCTCGTAGCCAATCGAGACACCGGCGATCCCGCCGCCGATCACCACCACATCCGGTCGCACCCCATCGACGCTAGCCGAGGCTCCGCCCCCTTTCGCCGCTTAACCGGTGCGTTACCACTACGTGCTGGCGCGCGTTGTCCTTTTGGGGGCTCTTGTGCAGGTGCGCAGCGCTGGCTTATGCCCGCGCACCCCCATGCTGCTCATTGCGTGAGGGGGGACGATGCTAAGCCATCGAGCTGGTGCAGGGATTGCGCTGACGGTCCTGATCGCGTCCGTTATGGCAGGTCTGGCGCCGGTGGGCGCGGCAGAAACGGTGCCGCAAGGCCAGGCAAGCCGGGTTGCCGTGATCACTGGCGCGGAGTCGATCAATGCGACTGAGGCGCGCTACCAGATTAAGGGCACCGACCTGGGCATCATGTGGGCCGATGATCGGGGGCAGATCCTGGCGGCCTTCGGTGATACTTTTGGACCTGGTTGGGGCGGCCCTGGCACCGGATTCAAAGACCCAGCCGCGGTGGATTGGCGTTCGAACACGCTGGCTCGCAGCAGCGATCGCAATCCGGCCGGCGGGATGTCCTTCACCGACTTCATCATCGACCGTGCTGATCACGCGAAAGAATTACTGCCCTCGCTCAAGCGGGACGGTACCGAGATGACCAAGATCCCCACAGGGGGGATCAATGTGGACGGCCGCAATTACCTGGCCTACATGTCAGTGCGGCATTTCGGCGGACCTGGACAGTGGACCACCAACTACAGCGGCATCGCTTACTCCGACGACGGTGGGCAGAACTGGGTAGCCGCTCCTGCTACCCTGCGGCCCAATACCCCGGCGGGTGACGACAGATTCCAGATGATCGCCTTTGCGCGGCGGGATGGCTTCATCTATGCCTACGGCACACCTAATGGGCGTTTTGGCGACGCGTATGTCGCTCGAGTACCCGAGCAGCAGCTGTTGAATCCGTTGGCATACCAGTACTGGACCGGCACGGCGTGGCAGCTGGGTGGCAGTGTAATCGCGGCTCCGATCGTGGCTGGGCCGGTCGGGGAACTGTCGGTCCGTTATGACGAGATCCTGCGCAGTTGGGAGATGATGTACCTCGATGAGTCACGTGGCGCGATTGTCCTGCGGCTGGCCCCGCAGCCGACCGGACCGTGGGGGACACCGATTCCAGTCGCTACCTCCAGCCAGTATCCCCACCTCTACGGAGGTTTCATGAATCCGGATTCACGAGGCGCCGACATTTACTTCACCATGACCCAGTATGACCGCTATAATGTGTCGCTCATGCACGCCAGGCTACCCGCTAATGTGCTAAGTGCCGGCTCTGCACGCCGGCCTTGAGGACATTGAGCGCCCGGCTGTTAACAGTGCGAAAAGCTTCCCCGCATTGGTAGGGAATGCCCGGCTCACCATGTGACCATCAATGGCGTGAGTGTGTCGGCTGCACCGACTGAACACGGCAAACGCTTGGACTCGATGGCAGCCCAGGCGGGAGTCATCTCCGAGTCGCAGTACCAGGCGCTGCGAGCAGACATCCGGTTGCTGTCGTCGCTGCTCGGCGACACGTTGATCCGCCATGGCGGTGAAGAGCTGCTCAAGCTGGTCGAACAGGTGCGGCGACTGGGGAAAGGGGCGCCGCGAGAGGGCAGCGCGGAGATCAGGTCACTGCTGGCCACGCTGGACGTCGGTACGGCCGTCCAGCTTGCCCGGGCGTTTTCCACGTACTTCCAGCTGGCCAACGTGGCGGAGCAGCTGCACCGCTCGCGGGAACAGCGCGCCCATCCCGCCGGGGGAGACGGGCCATTGCGCGCGGTGCTGGACCGGCTGGTCCAGGACGTCGATCGGGCCGACGTGCAGGCGGTACTCGCGCGGATGCAGCTGCGTCCGGTGCTCACCGCCCACCCCACCGAGGCGTCCCGTGCCGCGGTGCAGGGCATCCTGCGGCGGGTGGCCGATGTCCTGGACCAGGACCTGCCCGAAGAGCAGGTGCAGCGGCGGCTCGCCCCGTTGGTCGATCTGCTGTGGCAGACCGACGAGATCCGACCCGGCAAGCCCACGGTTCTCGACGAGGCCCGCAGCGTGACCTACTACCTCGACCAACTCGGTACCCGCGCGGTGCCGCAGCTGCTGGAGGACTTCGAAGATGAGCTCACCCGCGCGGGTTTCGTCCTGCCTCCAGAGTCGCGACCGCTGGTACTCGGCTGCTGGGTCGGTGGCGACCGCGACGGCAACCCCAACGTCTCACCGCAGGTCACCCTCGACGTCCTGCGGCTGTATGCGGACCGGGCGCTGACCATCCAGCTCGCGCTGATCGACCAGCTGGTGCAGGAGCTCAGCGTGTCTACCCGCATTGTCGGCGTTTCCGAGGCACTGCGGTGCAGCCTGGCGCTGGATCGGCGGCTGATGCCCGAGGTCCATGACCACTACATCCGGCTCAACGCCGAACAGCCATACCGGCTGAAGTGCTCGTACATCCGGGCCCGCCTGGTCCGAACCCAGCAGCGGATCCGCGACGGCCTTGCCCACCAGGAGGGGCAGGATTACCTGGGCACGCAGTCCTACCTCGCCGACTTGGAGGTCATGGACGTATCCCTGCGCGAGCATCTGGGTGAACGTGTAGCCGACGGCACGCTAGCCAGAGCGCTGCGCAGCGCCAGAGCACTGGGCCTGCATCTAGCGGCGCTGGACGTACGCGAGGACGCCGGCAAGCATCATGCCGCGCTAGCGGCCCTGTACGACCCGCTCGGTGAGCTGCCGGCGCCCTACGCGGAACTCGACCGCGGGCAGCGGGTGGCGCTGCTGTCTCGCGAGCTGGCCGGCCGGCGTCCGCTGACCGCGCGCTTTGCTGACCTGCCCACTGCGGCGGCGGACGTGCTCGCCGTCTTTGACGCCATCCGATGCGGCCAGCAGACCTTCGGCGAGCAAGCGGTAAGCACCTACATCATGTCGATGGCCAAGGGGGTGGACGACGTACTGGCCGCTGCGGTGCTAGCCCGGGAAGCTGGACTGATCACCTACGGCGCATCCGGGGTCAGCGCCACGGTGGACCTCGTGCCGCTGTTCGAGACGGCCACGGAGCTGCGCTGCGCCGGAGACCTCCTCGACGCGATGCTGCGCGACCCCACCTACCGGCAGGTGGTGCGTGCCCGCGGTGACCTGCAAGAGGTGATGCTCGGCTACTCCGACTCCAACAAAGAAGCAGGGATCACCACGTCACAGTGGGTCATCCACCGGGCGCAGCGCCAGCTGCGCGACACCGCGGCCGCGCACGGGATCCGGCTGCGGCTCTTCCACGGGCGCGGAGGCTCGGTGGGCCGGGGTGGCGGTCCCGCTGGGGAAGCGGTGGCGGCGTCCCCGTACGGCACGGTTGACGCGACGCTCAAAGTGACCGAACAGGGCGAGGTCATCTCCGACCGCTACTCGCTGAGCGCGTTGGCCCGTAACCACCTGGAGATCCTGCTGGCCGCGGTGCTGGAGGCGACCCTGCTGCACCAGACCTCCCGCGTACCGCTGGAGGTGCTGGAGCGCTGGGACGAGGCGATGGACGTGGTCAGTTCCGCTGCGTATGCGGCTTACCGCCACTTCATCAGCCTGCCAGGTCTGAGCGATTTCTTTTCCGCCGCCACCCCGGTGGACGAGCTGAGCTGGCTCAATGTGGGCTCAAGGCCGACACGGCGACCGGGCAGTAAAAAGACCACCCTGGACGGGTTGCGGGCGATCCCGTGGGTATTCGGTTGGACTCAGACCCGGATGGTGGTGCCCGGCTGGTACGGGCTGGGCACCGGCTTGCGAGCCGCCCAAGACGCTGGCCTTGGCCCGGTTCTCGATGAGATGCGGGGCTGGGCGTTTTTCACCAATTTGCTCGGAAACGTCGAGATGACGCTGGCCAAGACCGACCTACGGGTCGCCGAAACGTACGTTTCGGCGCTGGTAGATCCTGCTTTGCAGCCGCTGTTCGACGTCATCGTGCGCGAGCACGATTTGACCAAGCGGGAGGTACTGCGGCTGACCGGCGGGTCGACCCTGCTGGCGCGGCATCACCTGCTGCGCGACACCCTGCGGGTGCGGGCCTCCTACCTGGAGCCGCTGCACCACCTCCAGGTCGCGTTGCTGGCCCGGCGGCGTGAGGTTGACGAGCCCGATCCCGATCTGCGCCGGGCGCTGCTGCGAACCGTCAACGGGATTGCCGCCGGCATGCGCAACACCGGGTGAGCGCCGGGGAATAGTGCCGCGCCGGGCATAGTTGAGTCGTCTGTACGCAATCTTCTCGCTTGAAAGCGTGGCAATCTTGACGGAAACTCTGAAACTGCCGGTCCTGCCGCTCGACGACGTCGTTGTGTTGCCGGGAATGGTAGTTCCGATGAGGCTGGCCGACCCCGAGGTGCGGGCGGCCATCGATGCCGCTCGTGCCGCCGCCGGGGACCCTACCCAGCAGCGGGCCGCTCAGCCGGGGATCCTGCTGGTGCCGCGGCTGGATGGCAAGTACGCCTCCGTGGGCACTTGGGCGCTCCTCGAGCAGATCGGCCGGCTGCCTGGGGGAGAGCAGGCCGCGGTGGTGCGGGGCACCTCCCGGGTGCGCATTGGCGCCGGTACCACGGGTCCGGGTGCGGCATTGTGGGTCCAGGCCACCGTCCTGGATGAGACGGGGGCACCGGACCGTGCGCGAGAGCTGGCCCGGGAGTACCGGGGCTTGGTGATCACGCTCCTGCAGCGCCGGGGTGCCTGGCAGGTCATCGACTCGGTACGTCAGGTGGACGAACCCAGCGCGCTGGCCGACCTGGCCGGCTACGCGTCGTACTTCACCCAGGAGCAGAAGCTCTGGCTGCTGGAAACCCCGGATGTGGTGGCGCGGCTGGAAAAGCTCATCACCTGGGCGCAGGAGCAGCTCGCCGAGCTCGATGTCGCTGAGACGATCAACAAGGACGTCAAGGAAGGCATGGAGCGCCAGCAGCGCGAGTTCCTGCTGCGCCAGCAGTTGGCCGCGATCCGCAAGGAACTGGCCGAGCTGGACGGCAAGCCGGTGACCGAGGAGCAGGACTACCGGGCACGGGTGGAGGCGGCCGAGCTGCCCGAGCACGTGCACAAGGCGGCCATGATCGAGGTCGACAAGCTGGAGCGGACCGCTGAGTCCTCGCCAGAGGTCGGCTGGATCCGCACCTGGCTGGACACCGTGCTGGCCATGCCGTGGAACTCCCGCACCGAGGACAGCTACGACATCGCTGGCGCTCGCGAGGTGCTCGACGCCGACCACTACGGGCTTGATGAGGTCAAGGATCGCATCATCGAGTACCTGGCCGTGCGGCGCCGGCGGGCCGACCGCGGCTTGGGTGTGGTAGGCGGGCGGCGTAGTGGCGCGGTGCTCGCCCTGGTGGGTCCGCCCGGCGTGGGCAAGACCTCGCTGGGTGAGTCGGTGGCCCGGGCCATGGGCCGCAAGTTCGTGCGGGTCGCTTTGGGCGGTGTGCGCGACGAGGCCGAGATCCGGGGGCACCGCCGGACGTATGTCGGCGCGCTACCGGGCCGGATCGTGCGGGCGATCTCCGAAGCGGGCTCGATGAACCCGGTCGTGCTTCTCGACGAGGTGGACAAGCTGGGCGCGGACTTCCGCGGCGACCCGACTGCCGCCTTGCTCGAAGTACTCGACCCGGCGCAGAACCACACCTTCCGCGATCACTACCTGGAAGTCGAGCTGGACCTGTCCGATGTGATGTTCCTGGCGACGGCCAACGTGCTGGAAGCGATTCCCGCGCCGCTGCTGGACCGCATGGAGCTGGTCACTCTGGACGGGTACACCGAGGACGAGAAAGTCGCCATCGCGCGCGATCACTTGCTGCCTCGCCAGCTGGACCGGGCTGGGCTGAACCCGGAAGACGTGCAGATCGAGGACGCCGTGCTGCACCGGCTGGCCGGTGAGTACACCCGCGAGGCAGGGGTGCGGCAGCTGGAGCGGTCGATCGCCCGGATCCTGCACAAGGTGACCACCGGCCTGGCACTGCACCAGCAGGCCACCCCGGTGCACATCGGACCGGAGGATCTGCGCGAGTACCTGGGCCGGCCCAAGCACACCCCGGAGTCAGCGGAGCGCACCGCTGTGCCAGGGGTGGCGACCGGGCTTGCGGTGACCGGCGCCGGCGGCGATGTGCTGTTCGTGGAGGCCTCGCTGGCCGACAAGGAGACCGGATCGACCGACGTCACGCTCACCGGGCAACTCGGTGAGGTGATGAAGGAATCCGCGCAGATCGCGCTGTCATACCTGCGCTCGCATGGCGCGGAGCTCGAGTTGCCGGTCGGTGACCTCGCCGAACGTGGAGTCCACGTGCACGTTCCGGCGGGCGCGGTGCCCAAGGACGGGCCCAGTGCCGGCATCACCATGACCACCGCGCTGGCATCGTTGCTGTCTGGTCGCCCGGTGCGCTCCGACGTGGCGATGACCGGTGAAGTGTCGCTGACCGGGCGGGTGCTGCCGATCGGTGGTGTGAAGCAGAAACTGCTCGCCGCGCACCGGGCCGGGATCACCACGGTGTTGCTACCCCGGCGCAACGAGCCCGATCTGGACGACGTGCCCGAGTCGGTGCGCGATGAGCTCACCGTGCATCTGGTCGGTGACGTCCGAGAAGTGATCGACCTCGCCCTGGAACCGGCGAGGACTCCAGCCGCGGCAGCGGCCTGAGGGGCCGCCTTTGGTACCTCCCTCGCTCGGGTATGAAGCTGCCGTTGCGGGTATACGAAGCGGGTCCGGCTCAGCGACGAGCCGGACCCGCTTGGCGTCCGAGGAGGGTGGATCAACTATGGCGCACACCGCAGATTACGAGGTGATGATCGAGGGGAAGGCCTATCCGTGGGGTAAGGACACCATCTCGGTCAGCGATATTCGCAAGCTCGGCAACATGCCCTCTGGCGCGCAGGTCGTGGAAGAGGATCTGCGCGACGGCACAGAAAGGGCATTGACTGAAGACGACGTTTTGCGTCCAGGCAAACTCGACGCGGGTAAGAGGCCGACCAAACGGGTCAACTTCCGGCAACGGTGACGCACCGAGAACGAGGACTGTCTGTTATGGATTTCGGCGTCGGATACTTCCCGACACATGATGGTATGGATCCTGCTGCCCTGGCCCGTCTGGTCGAAGACAGCGGCCAGGATGCGGTGTTTTTCGCCGAGCACACCCATATTCCGGCCAGCCGGGAAAGCGCCTGGCCGGACGGCGGTGAACTGCCGAGCAAGTACTGGCACTGCTATGACCTGTTCGTGGCGCTGACAGCTGCTGCTGCCGCGACCTCCACATTGCGGGTGGGCAGCGGGATCTGCCTGGTGGTCGAACGTGATCCCATCACCACCGCCAAGGAGGTGGCCAGCGTCGACCACCTGTCGGGCGGCCGGTTCGAGTTCGGTGTCGGCGCAGGGTGGAACCGCGAGGAGATGCGCAACCACGGCACCGACCCGCGCACGCGGATGAAGCTGCTTGCCGAACGGGTCGAAGCGATGAAAGCAATCTGGACCCAGCATGAGGCCAGCTATCGCGGCGAGTTCGTCCACTTCGAACGCATCTGGTCGTACCCCAAACCAGCGCAGCGACCGCATCCCCCGATCCTCGTCGGCGGCACCGGGCCGACGGTCCTGGATCGGGTCCTTGCTCTTGGCGATGGCTGGTTCCCGAACTACCGCGACGATGAGCTGCTTTTCAAGCGCATCGACGAACTACAGTCGCGGGCGGACCGGCCGATCGAGGTGCAGATGCTGGGCATGCCATGCAATCCCGCGGCGCTGGAACGCGTGGCGCGGGCGGGGGTGCGGCGGGCCAGCCACTGGTTACCGTCTGGATGCCGGAGCACCGTGGAGCGAGCTCTCGATCAGTGGGCGACGGCAATCAACCAGTTCACCGGCGGGTGACGCCAGAGCAGGCCCGCCAACGCTTCGCGGACGCCCGGGTCGCCAGGCTGGCCACCGCGGACACCGACGGGCGCCCGCACCTGGTGCCCATGGTCTTCGCGCTGGCCGGCGGCACGATCTATAGCGCGGTGGACGCGAAACCCAAGCGCTCGACCTCGCTGCGCCGGCTAGCCAACATCGCCGCCAATCCGCGCGTCGCTGTTCTCGTCGACCACTATGACGACGACTGGGATGCGCTGTGGTGGGCGCGGGCCGACGGTAGCGGCCGGATTCTCGACGCCGGCGATCCCGAGGCCCGCGACGCCATCGCCCGCCTGGTGGCGCGCTATTTCCCGTACCGTGCCCGACCGCCCCGCGGCCCGGTGGTCGCCATCGACGTCACGCGCTGGTCAGGCTGGTCGGCGGCCGGAGGGTGAGATAACCGTCTGGAGTGGTGCCGACGATTGATCGATGAGGTAGAAGGGGAGTCATGGCCACCGTGCACCACGGGACAGAAATGAAGGGCCGGTCTCGTCCGGCACGGCCCCGGCGATGGGCGTGGCTGCCCGTACTCCTGGTGGGGATCGGACTGTTCATCGCGGTCCAGCAAGCTTTGGCGATCACCGGAAATCCCGGACTGGTGCCATCTCTGCTGGTGCTGGCCGCGCTGGTAATCCCGGTCAGCTTCGTGGTCTACATCGAAGGTCGCAACCCGGCCTTTGACGTGCCGCTCAGCGTGCTGCTGAGCTGCGCGCTGTTGGGTGGGGTGCTCGGCGCCGCGCTGGCCAGCGTCGCGGAGTTCGACATCATGCGACGGACGGGCACGCTATCCACGCTGTATATCGGGTTGATCGAAGAAGGCGCCAAGCTGCTGGTGCCGATCGCGGTGCTGATCTTCACCCGGTACCGGGCCAATCCGGCTGACGGGCTGCTCGTCGGCGTCGCGGTGGGTATGGGCTTTGCTGTGCTGGAGACGCTGGGTTACGGGTTCGTGACCCTGCTCGCCACCGGCGGCAACCTGTCCGACGCGGAAAACGAGGTCCTGTTGCGGGGCGTGCTCAGCCCGGCGGGGCACGCTGCCTGGACCGGCCTCGCCGCCGGCGCGCTGTGGTGGGCCCACGCGCAACGATGGAGATTGCGCGGACTGGCCACCGCGGTCGGTACCTTCGTGCTCGTGGTAGTCCTGCATGCCTTGTGGGACACGATTCACGCCTGGCACTCGTACCTCATCATCGGTGCCGTCTCTTTCGCTCTGCTCCTTCACCAAACCCACCGCAATGTGCTCCGTGAGCCTCATCCCGCCAGCTCAGAGGTGAGCCGTGCCTGAGGGGGATGTGGTGTACCTGGCGGGCAAGAAATTGCGTGACGCGTTAACTGGGGAGCGGCTCATTCGCGGGGAGCTTCGGCATCCACGGCTTATCGAGCACAATCTGGCCGGGCGCACCGTGGCGGGCGTGCGCAGCGTCGGCAAGCATTTGTTCACCCGCTTCGATGATGGGCACAGCCTGCATACCCATTTCCGGATGGACGGTGCTTGGCACCTTTACCGGCCCGGACAGCGGTGGCGGCGGCCCCATCACCAAGCTCGAGCGGTGTTAACCACCCAAGATCGCGAAGCGGTCGGTTTTTGCCTGCACGATATGGCTGTGCTGGCCACCAGGGACGAACACCGGCTCGTCGGGCATTTGGGTCCCGACTTGCTCAAGCCGGATTGGAACAGCGATGACGCGGCGCACGCTGCGAGACGACTATCCGAGCGCGCCGATGCAGAAATCGGGATCGCGCTGCTCGATCAACGAATCATGGCGGGGATTGGCAACCTGTACAGAACGGAGATCTGCTTCCTGCTGGGTGCGTCGCCGTGGACCCCCGTTCGCGAAGTGGATGCCGATGCCGTGGTAATGCTGGCCCGGCAGCTGCTGCTGGCCAACGCCGACCGGCCGCAGCAGTCCACCACCGGTGAGCTCGCGCGCGGCAGGCAGCACTGGGTGTTCGAACGGACCGGCAAACCCTGCCGCCGCTGCGCAACGAAAGTGATCAGCACCCTGCAAGGAGACGACATCTACGCGCGGTACACCTATTACTGCCCGCGCTGCCAGCCAGGTCCCCATCCATTGGGGTAGCTCAGGTATTCCGTGCAGGCCCAGCTGTTGGGCGCTACTCGACTCGTCCCCGATTCCCAAAACCTTCTTTGGTGGTCATAGTTGTCCCGAATCAGATGGCCGAAGACGTTAACTCCTGGCGCCGGCGGTGCGAACAGGGCTGAGATCATCGCCATCGTCGCAGAACGTTTTGATAAGCAAGGTCATGAAGATAATCACCGAGGCGATCGAGATCGGTGACCAAAAACAGATTCAGACGGCCGGTGGCATCTTGCGAAAGGCGCCGCAGAGCCTCGTGTGGGATGACGTTGCCTTCGTGCTGTTCATCGATACCAGCGTGCTTGTTGGCGAGCTCACTTCCGCTTGGTTGGGAGGACGGTTGTCTTACCATCGGCCCTATTCGCTGGGTCGCGCTCACGGCGGACGGTCGGCTTTTTTCCCTTGATGGTGGTGCGCCGCAGAGCGGCGATCACCTCACCGGCGGCGGACTCGGGTACCTCCACTAGCGAAAAGCGATCGGCGATCTCGATCGCCCCGATGTCGCGGCCACCAAGACTGGACTCCCCGGTTATCGCACCGACGAGATCTTGTGGCCGGATCCCGGTGCTGCGCCCGACGCCGAGGAAGACGCGCGTCATCGCCACCATCCGGGCACGGCCGCGCCGCCCATCACTCCCCTCAGCAGCTCGCGGATCTGCTCGCTTGCAGACGGGGACTTCGGCAATCTCCGGGATCTCCTCGCCGTCGGCTTCGCTGCCCAGGGACTCGTGAGCCAACTTCACCGCAGCCAGCGCCACCTCCATGACATCGAACTCGTCAGCGAGCGTCTCGACCACGACGCGGAAACGCTCCAGGTCGTCGGTCAGCAGGCTTTCCTGCAGCGCGGCGCGGGTGAGCTCAAGGCGTCGTGCGCGTAGATCGGCGATCGTGGGGACCTTCCCCACGGGGATCCGCTGTTTCGTCACCCGCTCGATCGCCTTGAGCATCCGGTGCTCCCGTGGCTCAGCCAAGGTGATGGCCACACCTTCCCGGCCGGCACGGCCCACTCGGCCGACCCGATGGACATACGCCTCGGGCGCTGCAGGCACGTTGTAGTTGACGACGTGGGTCAGGTGCTCGATGTCGAGGCCACGAGCGGCCAGATCGGTGGCGATGAGCAGGTCCGCGGTCGCGTTGCGCAAGCGCCCCATCACCCGGTCGCGTTGGTCTTGGCTCATCCCACCGTGCAATGCCTCGGCGCGGTAGCCGCGTCCGTTCAAGGTCTCGGTGAGCTGGTCGACCTCTTCCCTGGTCCGGCAGAAAACGATCGCCGCCGAGGGCGCCTCGACATCTAAGACTCGGCCAAGAGCAGCCGGCTTTTGCACGCGGGTGACCACATAGGCGCTCTGGCGCACCAAGGGGCCGGTACCGGCGGCCGTCGCCTGGCGGCCCATCTCAATCCGGACCGGATCACGCAGGTGGCGGCGAGCGATCCGGTCGACGCGAGAGGGCATCGTCGCGGAGAACAGCACGGTCTGCCGATCCCCAGAAATGCCCTCGAGGATCGCCTCGATGTCCTCGGCGAACCCCATATCGAGCATCTCATCCGCCTCATCAAGCACGATTGTCTCCACAGCGCGCAGACCAAGGCTCCCACGACCAATATGATCAAGCGCGCGGCCAGGGGTAGCCACCACGACGTCGACCCCGCGTTCCAGCCCCCGCAGCTGCTGGCCGATCGGTTGCCCGCCATAGATCGGAAGGACGCCGACGCCAAGATCGCGACCATAGCGGTGGAAGGCTTGGGAGACCTGCACGGCCAGCTCACGGGTAGGCACCAGTACCAGCGCCACCGGCCCCTCACCTGGCCTGTCGGCCGACATTCGCTGCAATACCGGCAACGCGAACGCCGCGGTCTTTCCCGTGCCCGTCGCGGCCTGACCGAGGAGGTCACGTCCCTGCAGCAACGGCGGGATCGCCGCATGCTGAATCGCCGTGGGTTCCTCATAGCCAAGCCCAGCCAACGCCTGCAACAACTCCGGCCGCAGCGCCAGATCGGCGAAGCCCACCGCGTCTTTAGACGCGTTCAAACTCATCATCGCCCTCCTGGTCGTGCTTCCGTCCATCGATGCTCACCTAAACAGCACTCCCCGCCCTAGCCGCGAGCACCTCCCAGCGACCATGCTGCTCAGGACCCGGCAGGCGGACGCCACCATCCTGTCCATGGTTGAGCCAAGTGGACGAAACAGTGATCACGTCGTGCTTTGGCCTGGTGGGCACGGCAGGACAAAATTGGTGGGCTTAGCGGAGTTTGCTCCGAATCCGGTTGCTGCCCTGGGCATTGTGCTACCTGACATGCTGTCCGCATGCTGGTCCATCATGTGCTGCTGGTCATTACCGACCACCTCATGGCGGCGGGATTCCTCCAGACCGTGCGCCGGGCTGTCGTGGCCTTCCTCGCCATGGTCTTTGGGGTCGGCCTGCTCGCTGGCGGGCTGTTGGGATTCTTCCTCGGTCGGGCGGTGGGCCGTCGGGGATGATCTGATCGCTGCATAAGTGATCGGCTCACTCGCGATTCTAGCCTCCGCCGCCGAAGTCGCCATGGCGGCCACCGAACACCAGACAACCCACTCTTCTGCTGCAAGGCGTGCGTGGGACGGCCGGCTGTCATTGGTTGTTACCCTCGTCGCTCAAGGCGTGGCACAGGGCCGGAGCTGTTTGCAAGACATTGAACTTGGTCAACACCATCGTCGGTAGATGGGTCGAGCGATTTCGAGCTGTGGGGATGTGGAGAGGCCCACGAGGCCAGCTGTGGGGGTTCAAGTCCGGGGGGCCTGCGCACAACCACCCGCGTCGTTCTCGACGTCGCTGCGTGATGTCCGCGGCGTGATGTCCGGCGGTGTGGACACGGCTAGGTCTTGGTTCAGGGTGGCGGCGGTCGCGGGGAGAACGGGGTGAAGGTGATCATGATGGTTGTCTTGCTTCGGTCGGATGGTCACCCGCGCTGACCTTGTCTGGCGGGGGTTGCGGGTAGGTGGCTCGCGGCTGGCCGGAATTTCCGCCCGGGTGTGCCTGATGGAGCGGGCACCCATCCGCATCGAAGGCACCGGGCGTGGACTTGTAGGGTTCCGTCACTCGGGGTGGTCATACGGACACCGGTAGTCGATCCGAGACCGTCGCTGCCACCAGGCTCGGCGCTGATACCCCTAGGGTGTTGCCCGCCTGGGCAGAGCGGTCGAGGAGTACGTGAGGTGATTCGATGCCGTTGACCCCCGCCGACGTTGCGAACGTCGCGTTCAGTAGGCAACCAATCGGTAAGCGGGGCTATCACGAGGACGAGGTAGACGCCTTCCTCGATCTGCTGGAGGCCGAGCTGGCTGGGTTGATTAAGGAGAACAATGATCTCCGCAACCACATTGAGCAGCTCGATCAGCAACGACGCGCTACACCGGTCGATACTGGGCCTGGTCTTTCCCCCGTAGAGCCGGCTCGACCGGTGATGGCCCCGGCGCCGCCACCGATGGAGCGGTCCTCGCCAGCTGGTGATCACAATGTTCATGCCGCCAAGGTGCTGGGTCTGGCCCAGGTGATGGCTGACCAATTGGCCGGTGAGGCCAAAGCTGAAGCCGACGCGATGGTGGGCGACGCTCGCACGAGAGCAGAGCAGGTGCTTTGTGATGCCAGGATGAAGGCCGAGGGACTGGTCAATGAGGCCACAACCCGTGCCGAGACTATGCTCACAGACGCCCGTACCAGCGCTGAGGCTGTTGAGCGGCAGTTCCGGGAGAAGGTTGCGTCGCTGGAGAGCGAAGTGACACGCAGGAACACTGAGATCATCGGAGCTCTCGATCAGGAGAAGTGTGCACTGGAGAAGAAGATCGAGGACCTGCGCGCAGTGGAGCGTGAGTACCGCACCCGCTTGAAGACATACCTGGCTGCCCAGCTTCGAGAGCTGGATCAGGCCGGATCCGGGGGACCAGCCGCCCTGATGGGCAACCGGCAGGGCTTGGTGGCTTTCGAGGCGGGGGCGCACGCCGAAGCGGGATCTCGGTAACTGACGGGCTACCAACCCGATGCACAACGCCGAGTGGTTTTGCTTATTGGGTCTTGACCGACTCTGACCGAATGAGCGAGGCGGGGAAGGCGAGCCTGTTAGATGCTGTCGGCTGAGTCCATGACTACATGGGCGGGTCGATAAACAGGGTCGGCCACCGGGCATGGCGCCGAACCGGAGGTATTTATGCAGCAAAACGACGATCTATGAGAGGCGCTAACTTGACCGATCACATAACACCGCACAACCAGGACAACGGGTTGTTCCGCGTGGCTGGGCCAGTAGGGGAGCGGCGGCTAGGGTCAGAGCGCGCTCGTATGAGACCAGTCTCGCGACCGTCCTGGAATCTTTTTCCCGACGCTGTTAACCACGAAGTTGCCGAGCACCAGCGTCGGCCTCCTCGGCGCGATGAGGCGATGATGCGATCACTGCGGTTTCCCTTCGACGAGGACAATCGATAGCCGGATGTATTTTGTGGTCACCGGTGTCAACCGAGGACCAGCCCAGAGCCAAGTCGTCTGGAGATCCCGCTGGGTTAAGGTCAGCAAGGAGCGCGAGTTCTCTGTAAGAACACCGTCTCTTGCGGCCGGATAGCTGCTCGGAATATCAAGCAGCGATCAAAGAGGGGGACCAGCCCTGATAGTGCTCTGCGGACATGGCGCACGTGACCGCGCAAAGCACCCGGCAAGCCGCGTGTACCCAGCCAGCAGCCATATGCATTTCCGGGCGGTTGCTTTCCACGCCGCCTCCTCCAGCACTCGACGTCACCTGAGGACGCCCTCTCCAGGTAGGCAGCCGCGGCAGCCCGCAGCTTGTCTGAGGCACGCACGCCGTCAGTGAGACAGCTTCTGGGACCCTGAGTTGGGTGATGCTGGAGCTGACCAGGCGCTGCCCGTCGTCGGTGAGGAAACAGCGCCTGCGTAGATCCATGGCGCCCGAATTGTGAGCGTCACTTTTGCGCCGCCCCATTGAGGTAGCGGGCCGGATAGGTCGGCGGTCAGGGTTGCTGGTGTCGGTGTCGGGCTGGGAGTCGGCGTCAGCGTTGGGGGCCTACCGACACCGCGGGATCTGCGGCGACCACAGGCCACAGGAAGGCAGCGGCGAGCAGAGCGGCGGCGAGACAGTTCACGGACCCCTCTGGGGCTGCGCCCTTCTCGGCGGCAGGGTGGTTCATCAGTCCCTGTGGCCGGGCGTTAGGCTCGAATGGTGCTCAGCTGCGGCCGCCGAGCTGGGCAAGGTGCGCATGAGTCGTCAGGTAGTCCTGACGTCGTTGGTCGCGCGGCTGGGAGCTGATGAGAAAGTCTCAGCCGTTCTAGGAGGGCCAACATGGCTAGCCGGTTTCAGCAAAGGGAACAGCGACATCTTGCGCTCCTGCTTGACGCGCTAGACGGCGTGGAGCTAACCGCTACCGAGCGGCGAACGCTGGAGTGGATAGCCGGCCGGGACGACGAGACGGTGAACAACGTGACCGCGATGATTACCCGCGCGCGGCTGATTTCGCGTGAGCCTATACGCGAGTAGGTGCCGTCCCTTCTGCATTGCAGTTGTTCCACGCATATCATCGCCGGTCGCTGGAGGCGCAATAGGACGTTTAGTCGCACGCGTCTGGACTGGCTGGTCGACTGACGGTCGGCGACCCTGCTTGGTTAGACCCTGGAGCGATACCTAGTGACGCAGGACTCCCATCAACTGCAATTCCTCCAAGGAGCATGCTTGGCGGATCGTGAGCGCAGGGTGCAGATCGCGGTAGCCTCAGAGCTGTCCGGACGGTTGTTGGGCGGTTGCGGGGAACGTTTGTAGCGTTGTTCCACGTCGCAGGTGTGTACTAATTCAGTGTTGATCGGGGTTGGCAATCTGTACAGAACGGAGATCTGCTTCCTGCTGGGTGTGTCGCCGTGGACCCCCGTTCGCGAAGTGGATGCCGATGCCGTGGTAATGCTGGCCCGCAGCTGCTGCTGGCCAACGCCAACCTGCCGCAGCAGTCCACCACCGGTGAGCTCGCGCGCTGCAGGCAGCACTGGGTGCTCGAGCGCGGCGGCAAACCCTGCCGCCGCTGCGGAGCAAAAGTGATCAGCACCGTGCAAGGGGATGACATCTACGCGTGATTCACCTATTACTGCCCGCGCTGCCAACCGGGACCAGACCCACGGCACTTGCTCAGGTTTCCCATTTCATGTCGAAACCGAGCAGCCGCTTGTACCGATCGACCAGCTCCTCGTCGCTCAATTCTGACCAATCCGTACGAATCCCTTTGGGCTCAGGACCGTAAACCTCCGCCGCCACCTCCATCTCCTGCTCGAGCTCCCAACCCTCCGGTGTTTGCCGCATCTTGTCGAGAGAATCGTCGCTCATGGCACCTCCCGGCGAAGCGAAAACCGCGCCCTTTTCCCTATGGTTCCATGCTGCTGCCAATCGCGCTGGCAGCCGGTTGCAGGGCGGCAACCACGCGCTCGACCCGAGGGTCACGCCTCAGCTGCTCCAGGGTCACCGGCAAGGGCAGCCGCCAGTTCGGGTACTGATCGACGGTGCCGGGCAGGTTGGGCTGGCGGACCTCGCCCACCACGTCGTAGGGGGAGGCAAGCACCAGGCGGCAGGGTGTGCGGGCGAGCAACTCGTGCATTGCCACCACGATCTGATGCTCGCCGTCGTCACCGTCAGCGCTGTCCTCGCCGTCAGCGCTGTCAGCGCTGAGCAGGCCCTCGGCGCGCAGCAGGGTCACCAGTTCCGCACGTTCTGCGCGTGCCTGTGCCCACTCCGCGGTCTCGTCGTTCAGCAGTCCGAGCTCTGCACGGGCCCGCACGTGCTCGCCACGCAGGAAGCCCAGCGCCGTGGGCAGGTCGTGGGTGGAAATGCTGGCCGCAGCCCGCGCTGGCCAGCGTCGCGCGGGTAGCAGCGGCGTGCCAGGTGCGTCCTCGTCGCGGGCAAACCACAGCACCGCGCTGCCCAGCATCCGCTGCGCTGCCAGCGTCTCGGTGACCTCGGGTTCTACGGTGCCGAGATCCTCGCCGATCACCACCGCGCCGGCTCGATGCGCCTCCAACGCCAGCGCCGCCACCATCGCCGCCGCGTCGTAGTGCACGTAGGTGCCCTGGTCTGGGGACGCGCCAGGCGGAACCCACCACAACCGCCAGAGACCGGCTACATGGTCGATACGTAGCCCGTCGGCGTGGGCGAGTACGGCACGCATCATGTCCCGGTAGGCGGCGTACCCGGTATCAGCCAGGCGATCCGGCCGCCACGGTGGCAGGCCCCAGTCCTGCCCCTTCTGGTTGAACGTGTCCGGCGGGGCGCCGACGGTCACTCCGGTGGCGAGCACGTCCTGCAGCGCCCAGGCGTCGGCTCCTTCCGGATCGACCCCCACCGCTAGATCGTGAATGACTCCGATGGCCATGTCCCGGGCGGCGTCCCGAGTGGCGGCCAGTTGCTCGGCGCACTGCTGCTGCACCCAGGCGTGAAATGCCACCAGCCGGGGATCGGCGCTGGCTGTTGCTGGATGGCGCAGCTCGGCCGGCCATTGTGACCAGCGCCGGCCATGCCGCTGCGCGAGTGCGCAGAATGTCGCGAAGTCGCGCAACCCGCCGGATATCGTGGGGCGTGGCATGCCATCGGCCTGCCACAGCAGTTCTAACGCCGCCTGCTTGGCGTGCCACACCGCGTCGTAGTCGATCCGCTCTGTGGCCGGTGCGACCCGCAAGGCGTCTACTTCGGCTCGGACCGCTGGGTCCGCGCGCCGGTAGGCGGCGATGTCGGCGATGCGCAGGTACAGCGGGTTGACGAACCGGCGGCTGGAAGGGCTGTACGGCGAGGCCTGCACCGGGTGAGTCGGTGTTACCGCGTGCAACGGGTTGACCAGTACGGCACCGGCGCCGTGCGTGGTAGCTGTCCAGGTCACGAACTCGCGTAGGTCGCCGAGGTCTCCCAGACCCCACGAGTTCGCCGAATGCAGCGCGTAGAGCTGCAGCATCCAACCCCAGGTGCGCGGCGGCTCGGGCAGTGCCGGTGGGGCCACCAGGACAGTACTGCGCTGGTTGCCGCTGGCCAGCGAGTACCAGCCGGGAGCCAGATCGGCCGGGATCGAGTCTGTGACGGGAAGCTCGCTGCCGTCTTCCGCAGTGAGCACGCCCGGTGCGCTGATCCTCTGCTGCTGGCCCTGGCGCAGCACCATGGTGCCCGGCAGCCTCGGTGCTCGGGTGGCCGCCAGCGCGTCGCGGATCTCCGCCGGGTTGTCCGCACTGACGCCCAGCAACCCAAGTACTCGGCGCACCACGTCGGCGTCGATGTCCACCCGCCGGCGCTTCGCGTCCCGGTACCAGGTCGCCACCCCGTGCGCTGCCGCAAGTTGTTCCAGTGCGGAATCCATGCCTGCCATGGTGGCAGCGCCCGGCTGCCTCCGCTGCACGGCTGGAATAGCTCACTCATCCAGGACCTGGGCATCGATGGATGCTTGTGCACCTTCGGACCCGAGCTGCAGGCCTGGTGGACCGAGCGCCCCGGTTGCGGAGTTGCCACCCTTGGCACATTCCAGGTAGAGGCGGTGGCTTCCACGTAGTGGCGTGGTCTCACGCATGCGGGCGGGATACGAAGCGCCTGCTTCCCACACTCGTTTTGCCCGAGCCGAATGCTCGCGTGACGATGGCCGTGCACCCGGGTGCGACACAAGGTGCGCGGGGGCGCGACACAAGGTGCGCGGGGGCGCGACACGCGCTCAGTGGGCTGGCTCGGCGGCGACTTCTGCGGGTGCGGTCTGCGGGACCGTCGGGCGCGCTGCGGCATGCTCGTCGGCGGGCAGATCCGCGGGTGCTGGGGTGCTGCCGAAGGAGAACGCCAGGCAGACCATGGCCGCGAACAGGTAGCCGAGCGTGACTCCTGGACTGGCTGCCCAGGCCACCTGCTCGCTGTGGATCAGGCCGATGAACGACAGCACCGCCCCGGCCACGCAGTACCCCGCCGCCCAGTAGTAGCGCTTGTCGATAACGAAGGCGGCGATCGCGCCGAGCAGCATGCCGGCCAGGATCGCCCCGCCGCCGAGGGTTTTGAGGCCGTCGTAGACGACACCCGCCTTGGCGAGCGCGTCATTGCCCACTTTGGCCGCGGTGGTGCCGGCCGCGTTGAGCACGTTGTCGATCTGGCCGGTCGCCCACGAGGCGACGTTGGGAATGATCGCCAGAACGACGGCTACGGCATGTGCCTTGGGGACGGACACGAAAGCCTGCGCACCGATCAGCAGCCCGATGTACAGCAGGATCGGCACGATGGCTGGTAGCGGAATCAGCGCGCCGAGCAGACCGAACAGCCCGAGGAAGCACATCAGGGCGATGACCACGCCAGACGCCAGCGAGTACGAGGTGCGCCCGCCGGCTTCCTTCCAACCCGGGTGCCCGATGTAGACCGCCGGTGGGAACGGGCTGCCCAATGCCGCGCCCACCACCGCGCCGGTGCCGTCGGCCAGCAGCACGCTGCGCAGGTTGTAGCTATCCCCGGCGACCGCGGCGCTTTCCACGTTGGTCATACCCTCGCAGAAGTTGTAGATGCCCAGCGGTATTGCGGTGGCCAGCAGCGGCGCCACCGCCGACAGGCCGTGGCCCAACCGGGTGAAGCTGAGGCTCGGGAGACCAATCGCGACGTCCTTGGCGGCCGTGACGACGTCCGGCACGGACATGTACCCGCCAATCCAGCCGATCGCGGTGCCGACGAGCAGCGCGGCCAGGCCGATCGGAATATTGCCCGGGAGCTTGCGCCCGGTGAAAAAGCCAATCACGATGATCGCGAACACCGGCAGGGCGATCCAGAGGGCCTGCCACATCTGTGCTGCTGGACGCATTGAGATAAACGCGATCGAGATCCCGGCCAGCGTGCCCAGCAGCGCCGCTCGAGGGGTGAAACGGCGGATGTAGGGACCGACGAACGCCCCGATCAGCACGATCAAACCGATGATGAACGACCAGGCCAACCCCGCTTCCCAGGCCCGGATCGGGTTTCTGGTGGTCAAAAAGATCGGGAGCATGATCACGAAGGTGACGATGAACATGTGCGGCACGCTGGGCCCATAGGGCATCGCGCACACGTCACTGCGATCTTCGCGCCGGGCCAGCCGCCGCGCCAGGAAGGTGTAGTACCCGTTGCCGATCAGCAGCTGGATGCCCAGCGCGGGCAGGATGACGCCGAACACGTCGGCCTGCGGTATCTGCACGACGCCGATGCACAGCGAGGTCAACACCAGCACGTTGACCAGCACGTTGAACCCGAGACCGAACGCTGCGTTGAGGTCGCCGCCGACCCACCAGGCCACGCGCCTGCCGGCTTGAATGCTCATTGCTGATCAACTCCGTTCGTCAGGGCGTCGAGGTAAGCCGCTGAGGGGGCGACCCAGCCGAAGATCCCGCCCTGGGCGGCGATCATCGCCAGCCCGGCCTGCTGGAATTCCGGGAAGTAGGAGCCCACGCAGTCGGACAGCACGAGGCACTCGTAGCCGCGGTCATTGGCTTCGCGGACCGTGGTGTGCACGCACACCTCCGTGGTGACCCCGGTGACAACCAGGCTGGTGATACCGGCGGCGGCTAGCACGTCATCCAGGTCGGTCGCGTAGAACGAGCCCTTGCCCGGCTTGTCGATGACGACCTCGCCCGGGCACGGGGCCAGTTCGTCGATGATGTCGTGGCCGTACTCGCCGCGGATCAGGATCCGGCCCTGGGGGCCGGTATCGCCGATGCGCAGCGTTGGTGTGCCCCGATTGAGCTTGGCCGGCGGGCAGTCGGTCAGATCCGGCCGGTGCCCCTCCCGGGTGTGGACGATCACCATGCCGGCTGCCCGGCTGGCTGCCAGCACCTTCTGCAGCGGCGGGATGACTGACCTGAGCAGGCTGACGTCGTTGCCCAGCGTCTCGCCGAAGCCTCCGGGTTCGACGAAGTCGCGTTGCATGTCGATGACCAGCAGCGCGGTATGCGGTGGCCGGAAGCGGAACGGGCCTGGGTCGGCGGGTACCGTGAGCTGGTCATTCGCCATCGAGTTGTCCTGTGGAGGCTTGCCGCCCCGGAGTGGCTGGGACGGTGACGGGAACGGTGACTGGGACTGTTCCACGGATGACGGCTTCGGAGGTGGCCACGCAGCCGAAGACCCCGCCCTGCATGGTCACCATCCGCAACGCCGCGGTGTGGTTGCCCAGTTCGGTGGCCCCGGTGCAGTCGGACAGGATCAGGCACTCGTAGCCTCGGTCGTTGGCCTCCCGCATGGTGGTGTGCACGCAGACATCGGTGGTGATCCCGGTCAGCACGATGTGCGTGATGCCCTTGGTGCGCAGCACCAAGTCCAGCTGGGTGGCATAAAACGCGCCCTTACCCGGCTTGTCGATCAGGACTTCACCGGGCCACGGTCCCACCTCGGGCACGATCTCCCAGCCCGGTTCGCCACGGACCAGGATGCGGCCCTGCGGCCCGGGCCCGCCGATCTCGGCGCCGATCCGCGCCGAGCGCCACCGCTTGTTGGCCGGAAGGTCGGACAGGCCCGGGGAGTGACCCTCCCTGGTGTGGATCACCAGCATGCCGGTGTCCCGGGCGTGGGCCAGCATCCGAGCGGCGCCGGGCAGGCCGGCCCGGGTCAGCTCGATGTCGTATCCCATCCGGTCGACGTAGCCACCACGACCGCAGAAGTCGACCTGCCAGTCGATGCAGAACAGCGCGACCCGGTCGGTCGTGACGGTGCCGTCATAAGGCCACGGGTACGGGTCAGCGGCGACCGGGCCGATGGTGGCCAAGCGCGCAAGAGTGCTGGTCATGGACGTCCTCCTACCGTGGGAGCCAGCCGGGTTGCGACAGACAGCAGCAGTGGCTCAGAGAACGCGGGACCGATCAACGTGGCACTGGCCGGGCGCCCGTCGGCGGCCTGCCCGGCCGGCACGGTCACCGCTGCAAGATCGAGCAAGTTGACGAACTGCGTGAAGCGGCCGAGCACCGTGTTGCGCCGCAGGGGGTCCGCGGCGATCTCGTCCACGGTGAACGTGGTGGGCACCGTGGGCATGATCAGTAGTTCCGCACGTTGCCAGAGCCGATCGGTCCAGTGCTGCAGTTCCTTGAGCCGGTGCCAGGCCCGGAAGGTGTCCACGGCGGTGAACCGGCGGCCATCCTCGATCACCTGCCGGGTGATCGGCAGTACCTCGCCCGGATGGTGCGCGAAGAACGTCTCCAGCTCGGCAAGCCGCTCGGCCACCCACGGCCCGTGGTAGAGCAGTTCCCCGGCCTCCAGCAGCGGTGCGATGGTGGTCGGCACCAAGTTTGTGGTGTGTTGCCCGGCGTGCGCCACCGCGGCGTCGAACGCGTCGCGCATCGCGCCGTCGCCCTCGAAGTCGAGCCCGGTAGGCACGGCCAAGCGGACCGGCGAGGGGGGATACGAGCCGTTGGTCCTGCCTCGGGGCACCCGTGACCAGGGGTCGCGATCATCGGGTCCGCTGATCACGCCCAGCAGGGTCTCGGCGTCGGGCACGGTGGTTGCCAGGATGCTCACGCAGTCCAGCGACCGGCAGGCGGGCACCACGCCGGTAGTGCTGACCAAGCCGCGGGTCGGCTTGCAGCCGACGATCCCGTTCATCGCGGCCGGCACGCGTCCGGAGCCGGCCGTGTCGGTAGCCAGCGCGAAGCAGACCAGGCCGGTGGCCACCGCGACGGCCGAACCAGAACTGGACCCGCCGGCGATCAACCCGCCTCCGAAGACGCTCTGCGCAATGCCGTACGGGGAGCGAGTACCGGTCAGCCCGGTGGCGAATTGATCCATGTTGGTCTTGCCGACCACGATCGCGCCGGCGTCGATGAGCCGCTGCACGCAGCCGGCGTTGCGGTCTGGCCAGTAGCGAAATGCCGGGCACGCCGCGGTGGTGGGCAACCCGGCCACGTCGATGTTGTCTTTCACCGCGCAGGGCACGCCGAACAGCGGCATCCCGGCCATGCCGCGGTCCTGCCCGATTCGCTCCAGGTCCGCGGCGCGCTGGCGCAACTCGTGGTCGGGCCATCGGGATATCCAGATCGAGTCCTCGCCGCGGGCCGCGATTCGCGACAGGACGGCTTCGATGACGTCAGTTGGCCGAAGCTGTTCCGTTGCGTAGGCGGCATGGAGCTCGCGCACCCCGACAGGGTGAATTGAAGGTGGCCCCAGGGGGGAAATGCGGCGCACTTCGTCGATTGTCGACCGCTGCATGTCACCCGATGGTCGCGTTTGTTACATCGCTGTTACGGCGGCTTTCACCGCCGGCTTCAGCGGAAGAACGAGCGCGCGCCGTGGTTGCGCAGTGCGGCGAGCACGCTGTCGCGATCGCCGGCCGCCACCGCGTCGAAAAGCATCTGGTGGCGCCGGACACCCTCCTGCGGGCTTCGGGCCTGCGCTTCGCGTCGCAGGTTGGCGGCCATGTATAGCTGCAACTTCAGCAGCACCGGCTCGTACATCAGCAGCACGTGGCGACGGCCCGCCATGGCCACCAGCGCGACGTGGAATTGCCGGTGCGCCTCGGCCTGCTCGAGTGCCGCTGCGCTGGTGGCCGCCTTGCGCATCGAATCGAGCCGGCTGGCCAGTTGCTGCAGCGCCAGCGGGTCCGGCGCCGGCGGCGCCATCTGCATGGCAAACTGTTCGAGCACGTCGCGAAGGCCGAACAGCTCATCGACATCCCGCGGGGAGAGCTCAGCCACTCGCACCCCGCGCCGTGGTGAGTGCTCCACCAAACCTTGCTGGCCAAGCAGCCGCAGCGCCTCGCGCAGCGGCGCCCTGCTGGTGCCGAAGCGCCGGGTGAGCTGCTCTTCGATCAGCCGCTCGCCGGGCACCAGCGCACCGCTGAGAATCTCGGTGCGCAGCCGGTGCGCCGCGAGCTCGACCAGGCTGGAGGGCGCCAACGCGCCGTTGGCGACGAGATCGGGCTGACCTGGCACGGGCGCCTCCCTCGTTGCTGCCAGCCTCTTTACAGTGCCAGATCCGTCGTCCGCAGTGAGAACTCGCCCCTTGTGCGCCGGTAAGCACCGACTTCATACTCGGCAGTGTCGGTAAAGGTCCTAGTCGAGCCGTCATGAGGGCCCTTCGAGCGATCACCGTGACTGCCATTGCCGTCGTGATCGCGGCTATGCCTGGAGTGGCTTCTCCGGCGCAGGCTGAGCTAGGTCTCCCGCTGTCCGCCGGTGCCGTGGCCACCGGATCCGGTGGCGCGGTTGCCACGGTCGACGCAGACGCGAGCCGGGCTGGCATTGACGTGCTCCGCCAGGGTGGCAACGCCGTTGACGCGGCGGTCGCGGCAGCCGCAACCCTGGGAGTTACCGAGCCGTATTCCGCCGGTATCGGTGGTGGCGGATTCCTTGTCTACTTTCAGGCCGCCACGCACCGCGTATTCACCCTGGACGGCCGGGAAACGGCACCGGCGGCAATGGGTCCCACCGCATTTGTCGATCCGGCGACCGGGCAGCCATTGCCTTTCGCCGATGCCGTAACCAGTGGTTTATCGGTCGGCGTCCCGGGAACGCCGGCCACCTGGGCGCAGGCTCTCAGTCGCTGGGGCAGCCGGAGCTTGGCGCAGATGCTGCAGCCGGCGATCCAGGTAGCCGATCGCGGATTCACCGTGGATGAAACCTTCGCCCACCAGACGCAGGACAACGCCGCCCGCTTTGCCCACTTCAGTTCCACGACCGCGTTGTTCCTGCCGCACGGTCGCCCGCCGGTAGTCGGTAGCACGTTGCGCAACCCGGACCTGGCAGAGACCTACCGCCAGCTTGCGCGTCACGGGGTGGATTGGCTGTATCACGGCCGGCTTGCCGGGGAGATCGTGGACACCGTGCGGCGCCCACCGCTGGTCGCCGGTGACCCTTACCGTGCTCATCCTGGAGTGCTCGCAGCACCCGATCTAGGCGCTTACCGGGCTATCGTCCGGGATCCAACGCACGTTCAATACCGCGGTCTGGACGTCTACAGCATGGGCCCGCCCTCATCAGGAGGGTCAACAGTCGGCGAGGCGCTGAACATCCTGTCTCACACCCGCCTGTCGGCGGCCGATCCGGTGGGGGCGCTGCACAGCTATCTGGAAGCCAGCCGGCTGGCCTTCGCCGATCGCAACCGTTACGTCGGGGATCCTGATCAGGTTGCGGTTCCCTTGGAGCAGCTGCTGTCACCCCGTTTCGCCGCGCAACGGGCCTGCTTGCTGGATCCGCAGCACGCGGCAGGCGGTCCGGTCCCGCCGGGCGACCTGGACGGCGGCTACCACGGTTGCCCGCCGGCCCGCGGATCAGCGGGCGGTGCGACGAAAGAAGGCCCGAATACCACCAACGTGGTGGCCAGTGACCGGTGGGGCAATGTGGTGGCTTACACCCTCACCGTCGAGCAGACCGGCGGGAGCGGGATTGTCGTCCCCGGCCGCGGGTTCCTTCTCAACAATGAGCTGACCGACTTCAATTTCGCCTCGACGCAAGGGACACAACCGGACCCGAACCTGCCTGGTGCGGGAAAGCGTCCCCGTAGTTCACTGGCCCCGACAATCATTCTCCGGAATGGCCTGCCGATGCTGGCCATCGGGTCGCCTGGCGGAGCGACGATCATCACGACCGTGTTGCAAATCCTGCTGAATCGGTTGGATCTCGGCATGACCTTGCCAGACGCCATTGCCGCACCGAGGGCCAGCCAACGCAACACTGCCACCACCGAGGCTGAACCGGAATTCTTGAATCGGTATGAAACAGCGCTGAAGGCTCGTGGCCACCAATTCATCACAAATCCGGAGATCGGTGCGGCCACAGGCCTGGATTTTTTTGAACCCGGCAAGGTATGCGCCGCCGCAGAGCCGGTACGCCGTGGTGGCGGCAGCGCGCTGGTAGTGCGCCCCAGCTGATCGCCCCGCCACGATGTGCGGCGGCATCGGCGCGGTAAGCGGCGCGGCGCAACGGGGAACCGGTGCTACGACGACAGTGCGGCAGCAATCGGTAACAGTCGGCAAAACGCCGTATTCCACTCGAGGCGTTCGAGAGACCGTTGGTCGCTCACCGGGATTGGTCTAGTTGGCGAGACCACACGAAGGCGGCTACGCTACACCCGAGTGAGTTAATCGATTTCTCACTTTGTGTTACTGTCGGATCCGGAAAGCGAGGTTTTGGGGAGGTGAAGATGACCCCCGTCTGCCCCATCGCGCCTAGTGCCACTACGCACCCTGGCGGTGTCGAGATTGGCAAGTATTCGCCCGACCAGTACGGGGCACAGGTCGGCTGAGTTCCCCGCCAACCCCGCCCAATCACCGAATATGCGTGGATCGGGGCTGTAGGCGGGAGAGGATGCAGCCCTTAAGCCACCGCTGGAGGCTCGTGTGCGTGCAACCTGGCGTCTGTCAGGCGTCTCGGCATGGCGTGAACGAGCGGTGGCGTCGAAAGTCTTCGCAGCCATCCTGACCGTCATCGCGGGTGTGGCGGGGATGACCGTCGTGGCGACCGCAACGGTCAGGGCCGATATGGGCACGCTGCTCGGTGGACTGGGGCTGGCGGCAGCGTTCGGGGTCGCTCGAGCTCTCGCCATCGAGGTCGAGGTCCGCCGTGACAGCGCGCGGATCACTCCAACCGAGATCCCGCTGGTTATCGGGTTGCTGTACCTACCGGCTCCCGTCGTCTTGGCGGCCTACGTCGGCGTCGTCGTCATCGCCCGGTTGGTGCGCCGCGACCCACTCTCCAAGCTGCTGTTCAACGCTTCGTACGCGACACTCACCATCGCGGGCACCGATCTACTCGCCCGGCTGGTATTCCAGCCGGCCTGGTCCGCCCTACCCAGGTGGGCAGCAGTGCTTGCCGGGTTCGTCATTGCCCACGCCGTGACGTCCTGGCTGACCTGGCTGTTCATTGTGCTGCTGGATCGCCGGCGCCCCGGTGAGAGCGCCCGCCCCGTGGTGCACCTCTACCTCACCGGCCTGCTCAATGCCGCCTTAGGGCTCGCCGCCGCGGAAATGGTGGAGACGGTGCCGTGGGGCGCTGTGCTGGTCGCTTTGTTGGCGGTGACACTGGCCGGCGTGTACCGGGGCTACTACGGGCTGCTGCGTGATCATCGTGATCTGGGAGTGCTGAACGACTTCAGCCTCGGGGTGGCCGCAGTTGGCCGGGAAGGTGATGGCGAGGCGCCGGAGCTGGATGAAGGCGCGTGGAGTGCGGCCATGGAACTGGCGCGCGAGCAGCTCAACGCCACGCGGGTGGTCTTGCAGCGGGTACCCACGCTGGCAAACCCTGCGCTGAGCGGGCCGCAGACCGTGGTAGCGGGCCTGCCACTACCCCGTCCGTTGACCCCGGGCGACATCCTGGCAACCGACCTGCCAGCCGGGACCGGTCAAGTGATGCGGCTGCTGGACAGCAATCCGGATCCAGCCGTCGCTGCAGCGCTGGCGGTGCGGGGAGCCTCGGAGGTGCTCGTGGCCGCACTGCGCGGGTCCGATCAACTCTTGGGCGTCATCGAGGTTCATGACCGGCACAGCCGCCTGCGTGGCTTCGGCGCCGCCGATGTGCGCTTAGTGGAGACGCTGGCCAGCCATCTCACCACCGCGCTGGACAACTGCCGGCTGTTGGCCCAGCTGCGGCATGACGCCTATCACGACAGCCTCACCACCCTGCGCAACCGCCTCGGTTTCCGGGAAGCGGCCGCTGAGATACTGCGCCGAGATTCCCGGCCGGGCGCGGTGATAGTGATCGAATTGGGATTGCTGCCCGCGGTGAACGATGCACTGGGCCAGGTGTGGGCGGATCGAGTGGTTCTTGGCGCAGGCGAGCGGCTCTGCCGCAGCCTGGCAGACCAGGTGCTGACTGCGCGTCTGGAAGGTGACACGTTCGCCGCGCTGCTGACCGGGGTCGACGGCCAGGAGGCGCTGCGGGTAGCGGAGCGCGTGCAGAGCGTGCTCAGCAAGCCGTATCCGGTCGACAAGCTCGCCGTGGAGTGCACCGCGGTGGTCGGGGTCGCGCTGACCGGGGTGGAACCGACGCGGGATGCCGATGCTCTCCTGCAACGGGCCGAAATGGCCTTGCGGTCCGCGCGCGGCACTGATCAGACGGTCCGCAGCTACCTGCCGAGCATGGGGCAGGTTCTGGGGCGCAGGTTCCAGCTGGTCACCCACTTCCGCCAGGCCCTGGAAACTGGGCAAGTCGACGTGCATTACCAGCCCCAGCTCGCGTTGCCCACCCGCCGGGTGATCGGGGTAGAGGCACTCGTGCGCTGGGAGCATCCGGAATTCGGGATGCTTGATCCGGCGGAGTTCGTCACCCTCGTGGAGACGACCGGCCTGATTGATCCGCTCACCGATTACGTGCTGAACCGCTCGCTGGCCCAATGCCGTACCTGGCTGGATCGCGGCCTGTCGCTATCGGTATCGGTCAACCTGTCGGTCCGCAACCTTGCTGATGCCGAGTTCCCCCACCGGGTGACCCTTGCGCTGTCACGACACCGGGTACCTGCTGAGCTACTGGGTTTCGAGCTCACCGAGTCCGCGGTGATGACCGATCCGGAACGGGCGCTGCCGGTACTGCGTGCGTTACACGAGCTCGGCGTGCGGATTGCCGTGGACGACTTCGGTACCGGCTATTCGTCGCTTGCCTACCTGCGACGTCTTCCGGTGGACGAGGTCAAGATCGACAAGAGTTTCGTGCTCGGACTGGCCAGTGACCTCGGCGACCTGGCAGTGGTTCGCGCCATCGTCGATCTCGGTCACTCGCTGGGCTTGGGCGTTGTCGCCGAGGGCGTAGAGCAGGACGCCACGCGGGATCAGCTGGTAGAGATGGGCTGCGATGTCGCGCAAGGCTTCCTGATCTCGCGCCCGCTGGCGCCGGATCGGTTCGACGCCTGGTTGGCGGCTCGCACGGTGCGGGCTGCTGGCGTGCGGGACGAGACCGTGCTTACCCTGGTCCCGTAGCGCTCGGTGGATCGCCACCGTGTACTGTGGTCGTCGCTGCGCGCATGTGCGGCCGGTGAGGAACACTGCCCCAATAGCTCAGACGGCAGAGCGTCTCCATGGTAAGGAGAAGGTCTACGGTTCGATTCCGTATTGGGGCTCGGTCCACTGTGGGAGAGGACGCCCGCTCCAGGCGGTGTAGCTCAGTCGGAAGAGCAAGCGGCTCATAATCGCTGTGTCGCCGGTTCGAGTCCGGCCACCGCTACCATTGGTCCGGCGCGTGATGCGCTGGCTGGTGCAGACGGCAGCCCCCGACTGCGCCGTTGATAGCCATCGACCGCGTCATTGACAGCGTCATCGACTGTCATCGATGGCCATCGACGGCCATCGGCGGCCATCGACGGCATGAGGCGAGAGAGAGGCACCCGTGGCACGCGCCACCGATATCCGACCCAAGATCACGCTGGCCTGCGAGGAATGCAAGCATCGCAACTACATCACCAAGAAGAACCGGCGTAACGATCCTGATCGGCTCACCATTCGCAAGTACTGCCCGAACTGCAACACCCACCGGGCCCACCGCGAGACCCGCTGAGTCGCGCAGCGGTTGATGGCACTCGACGCGTCGTTCATCGGGCGGTGCTACCCGGCAGCGGCGACTTACCAGGTCGGGCGCGAGAAAATCCGGGAATTCGCTGACGCCATCGGCGATACCCATGCTGCCTACCGGGATGTTGGGGCCGCTCGAGCTGCGGGATACGCAGATGTGGTGGCCCCACCCACGTTCGCAATGATCCTGGCGCTACGCGCGCAGGACGAGTTGATCAACGATCCGAAATTCGGTCTGGACTACCACAGGATGGTGCACGGTAGCCAGTCTTTCACCCACCATCGACCGATCACAGCCGGTGACGAGCTAGCCGCGACGCTGTATGTCGACAGCATCCGCACGATGGGGGGCAACGACATAGTGGCCCTGCGCTGCGAGATCATCGACAGTGCCGGCGGTCCGGTGACCACCGCGCGGGCCATGCTGGTGGTCCGGGGAACTGGACCATGAGCAGGCCCGTAAACCGGCGCTGTGGCACCGATGTCGCCGTTGGCGATCAACTGCCCGCGCTGCTGGTCCGCCTCGCTCGTGCCGATCTGGTGCGCTATGCGGGCGCCTCTGGCGACTTCAACCCGATCCATTGGAGTGATCGCGCCGCCCAGGAGGCCGGGCTACCCGGCGTCATCGCGCACGGCATGCTCACCATGGCACTGGCCACCCGCCTGGTCACCGACTGGGCCGGCGATCCAGGCGCGGTCGTGGACTGCGCTGTCCGCTTCACCCGCCCGGTGGTCGTACCGGATGACAATGACGGAGCACTCATCGAATTCTCCGGCAAGGTGGCAAAACGACGCGACGACGGCACCGTTGTGGTCGCAATCACCGCGCGGGCGGCCGGCCAGGCCGTCCTCGGCCAGGCTACGGCTACCGTAGCCTTGACCTAAGCGCTGTTTCCAAGGGCGCGTTATCGATTTGCTTGGGTGAATTGCCAAGATTATGCAGTATTTCATGATCGATAATGATGTCGATACGGATCGTGACTCTAGCTACCCCGTACGGAGTCTTCCGTTGCCACCTATGAACCCCTACTCTTCACCGAAGATCGCCAAATATTGGCCTGGGGTGGGAGTCGAATAACACTGTAGTGTTTATCGACGCTGGGGGAGTCGTGGACAGGCGCTACGAGACGTATTGCTTGGTCGATGCATATTTTTACGACTCCACATCCAGGTTGGTCGAGCATCCTCGAGAATTCGAGTTGAGTCGTGCTCCGGCGCCTGACGGGTGGGCGGCCAGCGAGCGTGATAACTGGCATGTCCTTCGCCCAATCGGTGGGGAGCTGCCTGCGCAGGGATGGAAAGTGCATGTCTCGGCGTGCCTTGACAACGCCGAGCAGATTCTGGCCGTCGTCACGGATTACTGCTTCGACCGGGGGATTCCGTTCAAGTTTCTGCGTAGTCTCGAGGTGCTGCTGGTCGCGAACGCCAAGTATGCAAACCGGGGAGCAAGCGGGAAGTTCGTCACGATATATCCCGCGGACGAAGCCCAGCTGAAAGACGTGCTCACCGAACTCGGCGAGATGCTGGACGGCTACCAAGGTCCCTATGTGCTCAGCGACTTGCGGTGGGCCGACGGACCGCTGTACGTGCGCTACGGGGGTTTCCTCGAACGATACTGCCTGTCCGGCACCGGCTCCCTCGAATTGGCGATCGAGGACCCAGCAGGGCAACTAGTGCCTGACCGCCGGGGCCCGAGTTTCCGGGTTCCTGAATGGGTGCGCCTGCCAACATTCCTCGAGCCGCACTTGGCGGCCCGAAACAGTGTGACGGTGGGGGACTTGCCCTACCGGATCGAGCGCGCGCTGCACTTCTCCAATGGCGGGGGTCTTTACCTGGGCCAGCATATTCCGACTGGTGCGCAGGTCGTCCTCAAAGAGGCCCGGCCGCACGCAGGGCTGGACATCGACGGCACAGACGCGGTAGCCCGGCTGCGCCGGGAACAGGAGATGCTGGGGCGGTTGGCTGGGCTGGACGTCGTGCCAGCGGTGCATGGCGCATTCACGCTAGGTGAGCATCACTTCTTGGCTCTGGAGTTCATCGACGCCATCCCGTTGCGCAAAGCGATCACCGAACGATACCCGCTGATCACGCCCGACGCCGACGAGCAGACCATCGCCGAATACACCTCATGGGCCCTCGACATTCAAGCCAAGCTCGAAAGGGCGGTCAACGACTTTCACGACCGTGGCGTGATCGTCGGAGATCTGCATCCGTTCAACGTTCTGCTCCGGCCCGACGGCCGGGTGGCGCTCGTGGACTTCGAAATTGCGGCCGGTGTGGAGGAATGCCGGCGGCAGACCCTCGCTAATCCGGGTTTCTCCGCGCCTCAGGACCGTACGGGTTTCGACATTGACCGTTACGCGCTGGCGTGCGTACGCCTGTTCTTGTTCCTGCCGCTGACCACCTTGCTCGCGATCGATCGGACCAAAGCGGTGGACTTCGCCGCGGTGATCGCTGAGTCGTTCCCGGTTCCCGAGGCCTTCCTCGACGAGGCGGTGGAGGTCATCGTTGGTCGGCCAGGCTCCCCACTGCCTCATCCCTCGTTCCCCCTGGACCCGCAGCGGAACGGCTGGGAACGGATCCGTGAATCACTGACCGGAGCCATTCTGGCCAGTGCCAGCCCGGAGCGTGACGACCGGCTTTTTCCCGGCGACATCGAGCAGTTCCACACTGGCGGTCTGAACATCGCGCACGGCGCAGCCGGGGTGCTCTACGCGCTGGACGTCACCGGTGCGGGCCGATACCCGGAGCACGAGGAGTGGCTGTTGCATCGGGTCGCGCATCCGGCTGCTCGCACTACCCGGTTGGGCTTCTACGACGGTCTGCACGGCGTGGCATACGTGCTCGACCACCTCGGTTACCGGGCCGATGCGCTTAAGGTCCTGGATAGCTGCACTACCGAGCTGGACGGCAGGTGGGATCGGCTCGGTTTGGACCTCTACGGCGGGTTGGCCGGCATCGGCCTGAACCTGGCGCATTTTGCCGCTGTCACCGCAGATCCATCGTTGCGCAGCACGGCCCTGACCGTGGCGCAGACGGTGGCAGACCGGATCGAGCATCTGGGGACGGCTGGCGAGGTGGGCGGCGGTTCCCGTCCCCGGGCTGGGCTCATGCATGGTCGCGCCGGTCCAGCCCTGCTGTTCATCCGCCTCTACGAGCAACTCGCCGAGCCAGCCCTGCTCGACCTGGCGCGAACTGCATTGCAGCAAGAGCTCGGGTGTTGCGTTATCCGCGACGACGGATGCCTGCACGTCAATGAGGGCTGGCGAACCATGGGCTACCTCGCCGAAGGCAGCGCCGGCATCGGCCTCGTCCTTGACGAGTACCTCGCCCATCGCGCCGATGACCAATTCACCGAGGCAGCGAGTCGCATCCGGCGCGCGGCGTCGGCATCCTTCTACATCCAGGCTGGCCTCTTCCGAGGCCGCGCGGGCATGATCCTGTACCTCAGCCATGCGGCGGGCGGCCGGCGAGACCGCATTGTCAGCGATCACATCCGCCGCTTGGCCTGGCATGCCGTCGACTACCTGGGCTATGCGGCATTCCCGGGCGACGCGCAGCTCAGGCTGTCCATGGACCTGGCGACTGGCACCGCCGGGGTGCTCCTCGCTGCCGGCGCCGCTTTGCATACAGCACCAGCCCACCTACCGTTCTTCGCCCACCCGCTGTCTACCTCGGCCCTACTCGATTCCGCGGCATCACCTGTCCGGTGAAGGAGGTGAGATCACATGGCACTGCTCGACCTGCAGGAGATGGAGGTAGCCGAAGCGCAGAACGGCGCGCTTATGGCGAGCTTCGGCGACAGCGACAGCCACGGCGGCGGGAGCGGCCTCAGCCTGCTGCTGTGCGGCTGAGCAACGCCAGTGAGGATCGCTGCCCGGCGCATCCTCACCAGCGGGATGATGCCCTGCTCCGGCCAGTGGCCGGAGCAGGGTCCTGGCTGGCGTCCGGACGGGACCGGATGATCCTGCGAGCCGTGCGGCGCGGTGGACCCTGGACCGCGATACTCCTGATCGCGTCGCTGACCCTTGCCGGTGTCGAAACGGTGTTCCCAGCGGTGCTCGGTGGCACCGTCGACGCCGTCTTGGGGGGTCATGACCCCACACCGTGGCTGGTGGGCTGCGGGCTGTTGGTGGGGTTGCTCATCGCCAGCGGCGCTGTTGATGATCTTGCTAGCGGTGTGGGCACCGCGCGGGCTACGGCGTGGTTGCGCAGATCTGTCCTCGATCACATCCTTGCCCTGGGCATGCACGCAACGCGCCAGTTCCAGGTGGGAGACATCACGACCCGCATGGTCGGCAACGCCGCTGAGGCTGGGCGGGCAGGCACCGTGATGGTTCGGGCGGTCGCGGCATTGTTACCTGCGCTTGGCGGCATCGTTGCGCTTGCCCTCATTGACCCCGCGCTGTGCCTGACCTTTCTCGCTGGTGCCCCGGTGCTGCTGGTGATGGTGCGCAGCAACGTCCGGAACGCCTCAGAGCTGGCCGAGCGCTACCTGCGGGCGCAGGGCCGTATCGCCGTCCGGCTGGTCGATGCGCTGGCCGGCGCACGCTCCATCGCCGCCGCCCAGACCACGGCCCGCGAACGCCGGCGCGTGCTCGCCCCGTTGCCCGATCTGCACAGCGCGGGAATGGGTATGTGGCGCGTACAGACGCGTCTGGCCGCTCAGCAGGCGGTGCTGGTTCCCGTGCTCCAGGTCGCCGTGCTCGCGATTGCGGGCATTGAGCTCGGACGGGGACTGATCAGCGCAGGAGAAGTGCTGGCGGCCACGCAGTACGTCGGGCTGGCTGCCGGGATCGGCTCAGCGGTGAACTCGATAGCACGACTCGCCCGGGTACGTGCCGCTGCAGGGCGGACCGCGGAGGTCTTGGCCGAACCTGGGGCGAAGTACGGGGCCATACCGCTGCCGGAGGGCAGAGGTCGGGTGGAGTTTCGTGCGGTCACGGTCCGGGAGCGAGGGATTCCGGTCCTCCAAGATCTTGATCTCGTGGTTCCCGGCGGTGCTCTCGTCGCGGTGGTGGGACGCAGCGGTAGTGGCAAGTCCCTCCTCGCCGCGCTCGTTGGCCGGCTCGTGGATCCGGACGAGGGACAGGTGTTGCTCGATGGGGTGCCGTTGCCCGAACTGGATCGGCACGAACTGCGCCGCGCCGTGGGCTACGGCTTCGAACGCCCGGCACTCATCGGGGACACCCTTACGGACGTGATCGCCCTCGGCGAGCGCATACCGACTCAGCGTGAAGTGGCTGCTGCGGCGCGGGCAGCGTGCGCTGACGGCTTCATCCGGCGGATGCCCCGGGGATACCAAACCAGGCTGGCCGACGCGCGGATGTCCGGCGGCGAGATCCAGCGGATCGGGCTCGCGCGCGCGTTCGCCCACCCCGCACGAGTACTTGTGCTCGATGATGTCGCCGCAAGCCTGGACACCGTCACCGAGCATCACATCAGGCAGGTACTGACCGGCGCGCTGGCAGACCGCACCCGCCTCGTCGTCGCGCACCGGGCCTCGACCGCGGCCCATGCCGACCTCGTCGCCTGGCTTGACGGCGGCCGGGTGCGTTGCCTGGCGCCGCACCACGAGCTGTGGAAACAGCCGGGCTACCGCGAGGTGTTCGACGAGGGACTTTCGCCAGGCGGCCCTGACGGCAGGAAACCAGCATGACGGTCAAGAAGTCGGGCTCGTCACAGGCCACGCACTGGCGGCTGCTATACGGTGTGCTCCGGCGGCAGCGCGGGTTGATGGCCCGCGTCCTCGCCTGGTCCGCCGTGGCCGCGGTCCCGGCCTTCCTGTCCGGCCGCCTGGTCGCCGCAGCCGTTGACCGGGGTTTCCTGGCTGGCCGGCCCATCCTAGGTTTTGGCTGGTTGGGGTTGCTCATGCTGGCCGCGCTCGTTGGTGCGGTCGGGATTCGCCAGACCTACCTGCGGCTCGCGGAACTCGTCGAGCCGTTCCGAAACGATCTGGTTGATCTCGTCGTGAGTGGTGTACTGAATCGATGCACCATCGGTGGTGAATCGGCCGGTAGCGCTGCGGTGGCCAGGCTGACTCACCAAGTGGACATGGTCCGGGAGTCATTCGCCAGCGTGATCATGGTGACGCAGGTATTCCTGGTCACCACGACGAGCGCGCTACTCGGTTTGTTTGCTCTTGCCCCGCTTGCCGTTGCCTTGGTCTTGCCCCCGCTGTTGCTCGGCCTCGGGTTCTTTCTCGGGGCACTGCGGGCCATGGCCACCGCCCAGCGCGAAGCGCTTCTGGCGGACGAGGGCATCGCCGAGGCGATCACCACGGTGACCAGCGGCTTGCGGGACGTCGTCGCGTGCGGAGCCGAGGACCACATACGTGTCATGGCAGGTCGCAGTATCAATGTGCAGGAGCACGCGGCGACTCGCCTGGCTCAGGTCACCACGATGCGAACCGCGGCCATGGGTATCGGCATGTGGGTTCCGCTCCTGCTCATTCTTGTCGGATCGCCCTGGCTGATGTCGCGCGGCGCCACGACCGGCACGCTGCTGGGTGCCATCACCTACGTGTCCATGGCACTTCAGCCCGCTCTGCGCACCCTGATCCGCGGCGTCGGCGGCAACGGTCTGTGGTTGCTGGTCACGTTGCGCCGTATCGTGGAGGCTGCGGAACTTCCCGCCGCGGCGACCAGCGATGGTCATGCCTGCGGTGATCTACCACCCGACGCTTGCCCTGGCGGGTCGGTCCTGGAACTGCGCGGCGTCACCTTCGCCTACGGTCGCCAGGCCGATCCCGTGATCCGTGACCTGGACCTGGTGGTGCCCGACGGCGATCACCTGGCCATCGTGGGGCCCAGTGGGGTCGGCAAGTCGACCCTCGCGGGAATCATGGCGGGCTTGCTCGAGCCACAGGCCGGTCAGGCACTTCTCGGTGGCGCCAGCTTGCGCTCATGGGAAAGCCAGGAACTGGCCCGGTGCCGCGTGCTGATTCCGCAGGAGGCCTACGTCTTCGCCGGCACAGTCGAAGAGAACCTGACCTATCTGCGCGACGGCGCCCCGGTTGCCGAGGTTGAACAGGCAATCGACGCTGTCGGGGGTCGGGAACTGGTCGAGCGCCTCGGCGGGTATCGCGCCGAGGTGGATCCGGCGGCGCTGTCGGCGGGTGAGCGGCAGCTGATCACCCTGGCTCGCGCCTACCTGTCACCCGCGCGGTTAGTCATCCTGGATGAGGCCACCTGCCACCTGGATCCGGCGGCGGATGCGCGGGTGGAGCGGGCCTTCGCCGAGCGCCCGGGCACACTGGTGGTGATGGCTCACCGGATCAGCTCAGCGCTGCACGCCAGGAGAGTTCTCGTGCTGGATGGCACCAGGGCTGAGCTGGGTACCCACGAGGAGTTGCTGGACTGCTCGCCGCTGTACCGGGACCTGGTAGGGCATTGGCAGCCGATGCCCGCTCATGATTCACCCATGGGAACCCGGGTGTGACGGCAAGTTCGTGTCACCCACTAGGGTGGCCAGCCCCGTTTTCGGCTCCTACACTGGGCGGTTGGAGGGCGCCGGCCCGGTTGCCCTACACTCTGTGCGGCTGGGTTACCAGCGGATCTCTCGTGCTCGGCGATAGCCGTCGCGCGGGCTATCAGGTGGTGCTCGTCGCGCGGCGCCTCAACGAGACGTCGAGTAATAGGGGTGTAGCTCAACTGGCAGAGCAGCGGTCTCCAAAACCGCAGGTTGCAGGTTCAAGTCCTGTCGCCCCTGCGCTGACATGAACTGGCGAGTACAAGCTAACCGCCGCGGGACGGCGGAGCGGAGGATCACAGCGTGAGCGAGGAACCCGCCCACGAGATGGACGACCGGCTGGATGAAGCCGACGCTCCGCACGCCATGCGCCGGACCCGGCTCACCCAGGTCCAGCCGAGTGCGGGCAAGGGCCATCCAACCCGGGCTCGGGGGGATTCCGATGCCAAGGTGGGAGTAGTCAGCCGGCTGAATCGGTTTCTCCGGGAGGTTGTCTCGGAGCTCGCCAAGGTCATCTGGCCCACCCGCCGGGAGCTGGTGGTCTACACGTCAGTCGTGCTCGTCTTCGTCAGCTTCATGGTGGCGTTTGTCGCCCTGCTGGACTTGGGCCTGGCCAGGCTTGTGCTAAGCGTGTTCGGCTGATGCGGAGTACCCAAGCGCCGGCGCAGAGCGAGCACGGCAAGACGTAAGAACAGAAAGCGAGATAGACAGTGACTTTCCCCGGAGGGACTTCCCCGGACGACGGGCAGGAGCTGACGGGGTTGTTCGGTGACGTCCCACCCGACGTCGAGACCTCGCACGGCAGTGAGGTCCTTGATGATGCCGAGCACGATACCGTCGGCACAGAGTCCGCTTCACCCGACCCGGTTGACGAGCTGCGCTCCGCGCTCGCCGCCGCTCCCGGTGAGTGGTACGTCGTGCACTCCTACGCCGGCTACGAGAACAAGGTGAAAGCCAACCTGGAGACTCGGATCCAGACGCTGGACGTCGAGGACTACATCTTCCAGGTGGAGGTGCCCACCGAAGAAGTTACCGAGATCAAGAACGGCCAGCGCAAGCAGGTGCAGCGCAAGGTGCTGCCCGGCTACATCCTGGTCCGGATGGATCTGAACGACGCTTCCTGGAGCGCTGTGCGCAACACCCCGGGGGTCACCGGATTCGTCGGTGCCACCTCCAGACCTTCTCCGCTGACCCTTGATGAGGTGCTGAAGTTCCTGGCGCCGCGGGTGGCGCAGCCCAAGGTGCCGGTCGGCGCCGGTAAGCATGCTGGGAGTGCTGCCGGCACCAAGCCCACCATTGAGGTCGATTACGAGGTGGGTGAGTCCGTCACCGTCATGGACGGGCCGTTCGCCACGTTGCCCGCGACGATCAGCGAGGTCAACGTCGACGCCCAGAAGCTCAAAGTGCTGGTGTCCATCTTCGGTCGGGAGACACCGGTCGAGCTCTCGTTCAGTCAGGTTGCCAAGATCTAGACCGATCCAGTATCACCTGGTGCCGGTCATATCCACAGGAAGGGATCATGCCCCCGAAGAGACGCAAGAAGCTAGCGGCCACGGTGAAGCTGGCGCTGGAGGCTGGTACCGCGAACCCGGCCTCGGTCGGCCAGGCACTGGGTCCGCACGGTCTGAACATCATGGAGTTCTGCAAGGCCTACAACGCTGCGACGCAGAACAATCGTGGTGAGGTGGTGCCTGCGGTGATCTCGGTTTACGAGGACCGCTCGTTCGACTTCGTGCTCAAGACCCCGCCGGCCTCGGTGCTACTGCTCAAGGCTGCCGGGATCGCCAAGGGCTCGGCCGAGCCGCACAAGATGAAGGTCGCCAAGATCGGCCGTGACCAACTGCGGGCCATCGCCGAACGCAAGCGCGAAGACCTCAACGCCAACGACATCGACGCGGCAATCAAGATCATCGCTGGCACTGCCCGATCCATGGGCATCACGATCGCCGACTAGATCATTGCTGTCCCAGCGACAGCAGAACAGAGAAAACGGGAAGATGTGGGAGGACCGGCGCTGGTCCGCACCACGGCTGCTCCCAGAGAGGACAGTGACATGAAGCGCGGTAAGGCCTACCGTCAGGCCATCGAGAAGGTCGACCGCAGCCGGCTGTACAGCCCGCTCGAGGCTGCGGCGCTGGCCAAGGAGACTTCACCCACGAAGATGGATGCCACCGTCGAGGTGGCCATGCGGCTGGGTGTTGACCCCCGCAAGGCCGATCAGATGGTGCGCGGCACGGTGAACCTGCCACACGGTACCGGCAAGACAGTCCGCGTCATCGTCTTCGCCACCGGTGATCGGGCTGCCGAAGCCGAAGCCGCTGGTGTTGACGCGGTGGGTTCGGATGACCTGATCGCCCGGATCCAGGGTGGTTGGCTCGACTTTGATGCTGCCATCGCGACACCGGACCAGATGGCCAAGGTCGGGCGGATAGCCAGGATCTTGGGTCCTCGCGGCCTGATGCCCAACCCGAAGACCGGTACCGTCACCACTGACGTTGTTAAGGCCGTGACTGACATCAAGGGTGGGAAGATCAATTTCCGGGTCGACAAGCAGGCCAATCTCCACTTCGTTATCGGCAAGGTCTCGTTCGACACCGAGAAGCTGGTGGAGAACTATGCTGCCGCGCTCGACGAGGTGATGCGCAGCAAGCCTTCGGCCGCGAAGGGCCGTTACCTGAAAAAGGTGCACTTCTCCACCACTATGGGCCCCGGTATCCCGGTTGACCCGAACCGCACCCGCAACCTCCTGGTCGACGAACCAGCCACCGCCTGACCGCGCAGTGACCGGGACGCCAGTAAGCCAGGTGTCCGCCCATGTGTGTGCTCAGGCGACTTGCCATGTCGCCTGAGCACACACATAAATGATCAAACATCCGTTGCGACGGGTGTCCGGGATCGGGCCGGTTTGGTCGCAGCGGTATGGGTGACCTACGCTGAGCAAAGTTCCACCGAAGACCGCTGGTCTGGTGCGCCGCTGGCGCCCACGAAGGTCCCGCGAGCAGCGGGCGGCCCGCGCAGGAGGACGTGGTCGTGCCGCCGTGCTGCGCTGTCGCGCGCCGGTTGGCTCCGCCCCGCGCCTGCTGCGCCGGGGCGTTCGTCATTTCAGGGCCTGGTGCTGGAGCACACCGCCCGGCCGGCTTGGGCAGAACACGTCTAGCGCGCCGGCCGGCCGGCACGACTGACACTCCGGTTCGACAGTTTCGACAGTAAGGAGGCGATCTATGGCTAGACCGGACAAGGTCGAAGCCGTTGCCGATATCGCAGAGCAGTTCCGCACCGCCACGGCCACGCTGGTGACCGAATACCGCGGCCTGTCCGTGACGCAATTGACCAGCCTGCGTCGCAGTCTCGGGTCCGAGACCACTTACCGGGTGGCGAAGAACACCTTGGTGTCGCGAGCCGCGCGGGATGCCGGCGTGGAAGGCCTCGAGGAGTTGTTCGTCGGACCTACCGCGATCGCCTTCGTTCATGGTGAGCCGGTGGTGGCCGCGAAGGCGCTGCGTGACTTCGCCCGGGATAACACCGCGCTCGTGATCAAAGGGGGGTACCTGGACGGTCGGCCGCTGACCGTTGCCGAGGTCACCCAGATTGCCGATCTCGACTCTCGTGAGGTGTTGCTGGCCAAGCTGGCCGGAGCGATGAAGGCGAACCTGTCCAAGGCCGCCAGGCTGTTCGCCGAGCCGGCGTCCCAGGTTGCCCGGCTAGCCGCGGCGCTGCGTGACAAGCAGCAACCCACCGGCGAGTCCGCCCAGGATTGATTGAAACAGCACTGACTGACTGACTGAAACACCAGACGATCCCCGACCATAGGAAGAGAGCCGCCACCATGGCGAGGTTGAGCACCGACGAGCTGCTGGACGCCTTCAAGGACATGACCTTGCTTGAGCTCAGCGAGTTCGTGAAGAAGTTCGAAGAAACCTTCGACGTCACCGCAGCAGCACCAGTTGCCGTTGCTGCGGGTCCTGCCGCGGGTGCGCCCGAAGCCCCGGTCGCGGAGGAGAAGGACGAGTTCAACGTCGTTCTCGAGGCCGTCGGCGAGAAGAAGATCCAGGTTATCAAGGTCGTTCGGGAGATCGTCTCCGGGCTGGGCCTCAAGGAAGCCAAGGACCTCGTCGAAAGCGCCCCCAAGCCGGTCCTGGAGGGCGTGCCCAAGGACCAGGCCGATGCCGCCAAGACCAAGCTCGAGGAAGCCGGCGCCAAGGTTTCCCTCACCTGAGCCGGGCAGCCGCGCTCAGCTGAGTCCAGCAGCCGCGTGCAGCGGGGTTAGCCGCATGGTGGGAGCCCCGCTGCGCCGGTCGAAGGCGGGTAGGACCGGTCGTTGAGCCAGGAGATGAGGTCGGTGAGGATCTGGTCGCGCTCCGGCTCGTTGAACACTTCGTGGTACAGGCCGGGGTATTGGCGCAGGGTCTTGTCTGGCGAAGACACGGCTTCATGCACCATGACGGATCCGGCCAGCGGGGAAATCTGGTCATCGGTGCCGTGCAAGATCAACAGCGGCACCCGGAGTTGCGGCAGGGCGGCGGGCAGGCGCTGGATCACCCCGAGTATCTCCGCTCCGGTCCGAGCTTTGATCCTTCCCTGGTACACCAGCGGGTCATCCCGGTAGGAGCGGACTACGTCCGGGTCACGGCAGATCTTCTGCTCGGCGTTGAGGCTCGCCACGCCAAGGTCGGGAACCAGCGCCGAGAGCACCGGGGCCAGCCGCTTGGCCAGCGCCGAGCCAGCGGTTGCGGTTACCGCCGGCCCGGACAGCACCAGCCCGGCCAGTGTGTCCTGTCCGCTATCAAGCGCATAATCCAGCGCGATCAGCCCGCCAAGCGAGTGGCCAACCATGAATACCGGCCCAGGATGCCGCTCGGCGGCGAACCGCACGAAGGACTTCAGATCCTGCGCAAGCAACGCCATCCGCTCGATGTTGGCCCGTCGCCCGTCGGATCGGCCGTGTCCACGGTGGTCAGTGGCATAGACCGCAAAGCCCTCCGCAGCCAGCCGGGTACCGACATGGGCGTAGCGGGCGGAGTGCTCGTGGAGGCCGTGCACCACGACTACCACGGCCCGGGCTTTGTCCCCGGGAAGCCAGGCCTGCCAGTACGCAGAACGTCCAGTGGTGATCTCCCGGTGCCCCTGTTGATGTATGGCGTTCAGGGCCTGCCTCACCTACCTCATTGCCGCGCGCGAGGTGGACCTTAGACAACCCCTAGGCATCCTCATGCGTCCCCGTCACCGCCCCCTCAAATTTTGGACGACAGACGACAATGACCAGCATCGCCACAAAGCCCACCCTCCAGTCGCAGACCCTCCAGGGCGGTCCGTTGCAGAAGGCGATACTCGCGGTCGCGGCGCTGACCGTGGTCGCTCTCGTCACCGCGGGCTGGTTCGGCCTTTCCTGGTATATGGCCGCGCACGACAAGTCTCTCGCCGGGAGTGCGGAGCGCGACACGGTGGTGCGCGAGGCCGCACAGGCCACCCTCACCCTGAACAACATCGACTACCGCCACGTGCAGGACGGGTTGAGCTTGTGGGAGCAGTCCGCAACAGGGCCATTGCTCGCTCAGCTGCGGGCCAACCGCGACTCGTACGCGCACGCCATCACCGACTCGGCCACGGTCACCAACGGCAACGTGGTGGACGCCGCAGTGGCTGCGCTAGACCAGCAGGCCGGGACCGCGCAGGCGCTCGTCGCGCTGGACGTGACCTCTCAGGTCGACAAGGGTGACCCGGGTTGTGTGCACCGGCGGGTCCACCTCGACATGGTTCGCGCCGGCCATAGCTGGAAGGTCAGCAACTTGACGCCGGTCGGGGAGACCTACTCGGAGCCTGGCCCCTGCCCCCCGCCCGCCTCGCCCAAGTGAGTCGCTCCACGCGAGTCGCCACAGCAGATCCAACACAAGATCCCGGACAGACAGCACCCCGAAGTGAGAGCTGACGAATGACTATCCCGGCACCACCACAGATTGTCGAGACCGAAGAGGTAGCCACGCCGCCTCGACGTTTGACGGGCGTGGCCACCCTGGTGGCATTGGTCGCCGCGCTGGTGATGGCTGTCGGTTTGGCGGCCTGGTTCCGCGGCGAGGCCAACCAGCTGGCCGGTTCGCCGGCAGCGACCAACAAGGCGCTGATCGATAAGGATGTCACCGCGCAGGTATCTGCTCAGATCAGCGATGCCGTCAAACGCGTCTACTCTTACGATTTCGCCCGGCTCGACGATAATGAGCGGGCCGCCAGCGAGGTGGTCACCGGCGCGTTCGTCGACAACTTCCGTCAACAATTCGCGAAGATAAGGCAGCTGGCGCCGCCCCAGCAGGCTGTGGTAGTGGCGTCCGTGCCTGCCATTGCTGTCAAGAGCCTCGATGGTGACCGGGCCATCGTGCTGGTATTCCTGGATCAGCAGGCGCACCAGGCAGGTCAGAGCAAGCCACTGGTTGCCACCGGCAGGCTGTCCATCACCGCGCAACGGGTCGGCGGCCGCTGGAAAATCGCCGACGCGGAGTCGTTTTAGGGGTCGGCACCGGGTGAGCCCAGGGGTGCGCCAGGCTCTGCTTGCAGGGGTGGGGTGATCTGGCGATCGGCCCACCGGCAGCGGGTAGGCTGCGGGGTCACCACACAGGCGGTCGGCCGAATCCGGGGAGATGGCTGGCGCGCGATCCTCGGGTAGCTCGGCAAGCCCTTCCGGGTAGGGAATGAACACGCCAGTCCGGACGTTCTCCGGTTGGCGACGTGTCGGCAGGGTCCTGCTCGCGGTGAGCTGGTCGGTAGGGGTAACGGTGCGGCGATAGCGGCTAATTTTGCGCTGATCGGTCGAACCGATCACAAAATAGCCGCTGATCGTGCGCATCCGACCACTGATCGGACGATGAACTCTTGACTGGGGCCGTCCGGCAGGTCACTCTAGGACCACGCTTACGCCGACTTAAATTCGGTGCTAGACAGTCGCCGTCCTAGCGGCTAGACTGCCTCTTTGCGCTGCCCTTTTCACGCCCCTGCCCGCATGGCGCTGGTAACCGAGTGTCCTCTGCGCGGGGCGCGTCGAGCTGTGCAGCGTCGATGGTCACTGTGCCTCGGGGTAACCGTGGTAACCGGGGTCGCAGTTTCCAACGACAACTTCATCGACCAGACACGCACACCCTCTCACAACTCCATCAGCAAATGCACCAACACCGCGCCGGGAGTGTGGTCTCCAGGTGACCCGCCAGGAATCCTCCGGGAAGACCCACCGTCCTGCGCTCGGCAGCGCTAGTGTTCGGAAGGACGCAATCTTGGCAGTCTCCCGCCCGCCCAAGACCTCTGCTGCGAACAACTCAGTACCCCGCCTCCCGGGAGCCCCCGCCCGGCCCTCCTTTGCGAAGATCCGTGAGCCGCTCCAGGTGCCCGATCTTCTGGACCTGCAGCTTCAATCCTTCGAGTGGCTGATCGGTGCCGACGAGTGGTACCAGCGCCGTATCGACGCCGGTGACGAAGACCCCATCGGCGGTCTTGCCGAGGTGCTCGAGGAAATCTCTCCGATCGAGGACTTCTCCGGCTCCATGTCACTGTCCTTCTCCGATCCCCGCTTCGACGAGGTCAAGGCTTCGGTCGAGGAGTGCCGGGACAAGGACATGACCTACGCCGCGCCGCTGTTCGTCACCGCCGAGTTCACCAATAACAACACCGGGGAGATCAAGTCCCAGACGGTGTTCATGGGTGATTTCCCGATGATGACCAGCAAGGGCACGTTCATCATCAACGGCACCGAGCGAGTGGTGGTATCGCAGCTGGTTCGTTCGCCCGGCGTGTACTTCGACCACGCGGTCGACAAGACCACCGACAAGGACGTCTACAGCGTCAAGATCATCCCTAGCCGCGGCGCGTGGCTAGAGTTCGACGTCGACAAGCGCGACACGGTAGGCGTGCGCATCGACCGTAAGCGCCGCCAGCCGGTGACTGTGCTGCTCAAGGCGCTGGGCTGGACAACCGACCGGATCGCTGCGCGGTTCGCGCACTCGGAAACGCTGCTTGCCACCTTGGAGAAGGATCACACCGGTGGCCCTGACGAGGCGCTGCTGGACATCTACCGCAAGCTGCGCCCTGGCGAGCCACCCACCAAGGAAAGCGCGCAGGCGCTGCTGGAGAACCTGTTCTTCAAGGTCAAGCGCTACGACTTGGCCAAGGTTGGTCGCTACAAGGCCAACAAGAAGCTGGGCCTGACGCTGCCCTACAACAACGGGGTGCTCAGCGAGGACGACATCGTCACCACGATCGACTACCTGGTCCGGTTGCACGCGGGTGAAGCGACGATGCCGGCCGCTCCCGGATTCCCCGATGAGTCGGTGCCGGTGGAGACCGACGACATCGACCACTTCGGCAACCGTCGCCTGCGTACCGTCGGCGAGTTGATCCAAAACCAGATCCGGGTCGGGCTGTCCCGGATGGAGCGGGTCGTCCGGGAACGGATGACGACGCAGGACGTCGAGGCCATCACGCCGCAGACGTTGATCAACATCCGTCCGGTGGTTGCGGCGATCAAGGAGTTCTTCGGTACGTCGCAGCTGTCCCAGTTCATGGACCAGACCAACCCGTTGGCCGGGTTGACCCACAAGCGGCGCCTGTCCGCGCTGGGTCCTGGTGGTCTGTCCCGCGAGCGGGCCGGCTTCGAGGTCCGCGACGTGCACTCCTCGCACTACGGCCGGATGTGTCCGATCGAGACACCTGAGGGTCCGAACATCGGGTTGATCGGGTCGTTGTCGTCCTACGCCCGGGTCAATCCTTTCGGTTTCATCGAGACGCCTTACCGCAAGGTCGTCGACGGTTTCGTCACCGAACAGGTGGACTACCTGACCGCCGACGAGGAGGATCGGCACGTCATCGCGCAGGCCAACGCGGTTCTCAACGAGGACGGTTCCTTCGCCGAGGACCGGGTGCTGGTGCGGCGCAAGGGCGGCAGTGAGGTCGACTCCATCGATCCGCTCGGCGTTGACTACATGGACGTCTCGCCGCAGCAGATGGTCTCGGTAGCCACCGCGATGATCCCGTTCGTGGAGCACGACGACGCCAACCGGGCCCTGATGGGCGCCAACATGCAGCGCCAGGCCGTGCCCCTGCTGCGCAGTGAGTCTCCGCTGGTGGGTACCGGTATGGAGCTGCGGGCTGCGGTGGACGCCGGTGACGTCGTGGTGGCTGACAAGGCTGGCGTGGTCGAGGAACTGTGCGCCGACTACGTCACCGTGATGGCCGACGACG